>CAJCJG010000090.1 GCA_903970625.1 Solirubrobacterales bacterium 70-9
CGACCCAATCGGGCTCCCGGGCCACCGCCGGCCGACCCGGCCCGGCCCAGGCTCCCGTCCCCCCGCCTCGCCGCCGCGCCCCGGCCCAGGGGTCCCCCACTCACAAATGGCCCTATCGAAGCCCGCCCCTTCGCACGTCCTTAACGTTACGGTTACGAAACACTCATGCGCCCTTGGCACGTATCCGGGCCGGGACTATGCCTATGGCTCCGCCGCTCCCGGAGCCTGCAAAAAATGACCGCCGGCCGCTACCCCACCCTCCGCCTGCGTCGCAACCGCACCGACGCCTGGACGCGCCGGCTGGTCGCCGAGACCAAACTCTCCGTGGACGACCTGATCTGGCCGCTGTTCGTCATCGAGGGGCGCAACACCGTCACCGACGTGGCCTCCATGCCCGGCGTCCAGCGCGTGACTCTGGATCGGCTGGCGGCCCATGTGGAACCGGTCGCCGCCCTCGGCGTCCCCGCCATCGCCCTGTTCCCGGCCACGCCCTCGGACAAGAAGGACGCGGAGGGCACGGAGTCGGGAAACCCGGAAAACCTGATCTGCCAGGCCGCCCGCCTGCTCAAGCGCGAGTTCCCCCATGTCGGCCTCGTCGGCGACGTGGCGTTGGACCCCTACACGGACCACGGGCACGACGGCGTGATCCGCGACAACTACGTCGCCAACGACGAAAGCGTCGCCATCCTCGTGCGGCAGGCGGTCAATCAGGCGGTCGCCGGCATCGACGTGATCGCGCCGTCCGACATGATGGACGGCCGCATCGGCGCCATCCGCGCCGCCCTCGACGCGCAGGGCCTGATCCACACCCGCATCATGAGCTACGCGGCGAAATACGCCTCCGCCTTCTACAGCCCGTTCCGCGACGCCCTCGGCAGCGGCGGCGTGCTGCGTGGCGACAAAAAGACCTACCAGATGGACCCCGCCAATTCCGACGAAGCATTGCGCGAGGTGGAGCAGGATCTGGCGGAGGGAGCGGACATGGTCATGGTCAAGCCCGGCCTGCCGTACCTGGACATCGTCCGCCGCGTCCACGAGCGGTTCGCGGTGCCGACCTTCGCCTACCAAGTGTCCGGCGAGTATTCGATGATCATGGCCGCCGTCGGCAACGGCTGGCTGGACCACGACCGCGCGATGATGGAGAGCCTGATCGCCTTCAAACGCGCCGGCGCCTCCGGCGTCCTCACCTACTTCGCCCCGGCGGCGGCGAAGCTGCTGCGGCAGGGGTAGCGGGTCAACCGTCCCCCGGCCAAATCGTCTGACACAGCAGCACGAAATTCAGCGATAGCACCACCGCCGCCATCGCAAACGCGCCAATCTTCGCGGGCCACCCCACGGTAAATTCACCCATCAGATCCCGCCGCCCGCTGAACCACAGCAGCGCGAGCATCGGCACCGGCAGCGCCAGACTCAGCACGATCTGGCTGCCCACCAGCGCCTGCGTGGCATCCACTCCCAGGCCCACGACCACGAACGACGGCAGCATCGTCACCAGCCGCCGCAGCCACAGCGGCGTCTGCCAGTGCAGAAAATCCTGCATGATGGTCTGCCCGGCCATGGTGCCCACGACCGAGGACGAAATGCCCGACGCCAGCAGCGAAATCAGAAACACGCTGGCCGCCCCGGCCCCCAGCAACGGCCCCAGCGTGTGATACGCGGTCTCGATCTCGGCCACCTCCGGGTGCCCGGCATGAAACGCCCGTGCCGCCATCGCGACCATCGCCATGTTGACGACCCCGGCCAGCCCCAGCGCCAACACCACCTCGCGATGCGAGAATCGCACCAGCTTCCTGCGCTCCGCCGGCGACGAGGTCGGCATGCGGTCGCGCATCAGCGCCGAGTGCAGATAGATCGCATGCGGCATCACCGTGGCACCGACGATGCCGACCGCCAGCGCCAGGGCCGCGGAGTCTGGCAGGCGCGGCACGACGCTGCCCACAGCCGCCGCCCCCCAATCCGGCGGCGCCACCCACAACTCCGCGACATAGCAGACACTGATGAGGGCGACGAAGCCGCCCACCAGCAGCTCCAGCGGCCGGAACCCGCGATTGCCCAGAAACAGCAGCGCGTAGGTTGCCACCGCCGTGATGCAAAGCCCCGCAAGCAACGGAATATGCAGCAGAAGCGACAGCCCGATGGCGCCGCCGAGGAACTCCGCCAGATCGGTCGCCATCGCCGCCGCCTCGCTGACGCCCCACATCCCCATCACCAGCGGAAACGGCAGCCGGTCGCGGCACAACTCCGCGAGGCTGCGGCCGGTCACGATCCCTAGTTTCGCGGACAGCGCCTGGAACAGCATCGCAATCGCGTTGGCGCCGAGCACCACCCACAGCAGCGCGTAGCCGTAGTGGGCGCCGGCCTGGATGTTGGTCGCGAAATTGCCCGGATCGGTGTAGGCGACCGAGGCGACCACCGCCGGCCCGACGAACGGCAGTATGCTACCAATCCCCCGCCGCCGCCCGGCCAGCACCGCCTGCCCGGCCAGCACGGTGCGCTCCGTCAATGTCGCACGAACAATCGCCTCGCTCATCCCAGCATGCCCGCCACTTTCAGCACCGGCCCAAAGATGTAGCCTCAGCTACACTTGTCAGCCCCGGATGTGGGGCGAGGACGCCGTCCGTCAAGCTTTCGCGGTCGCCCGATTGCAAAACGCCGGCGGCCGACGGTAAGTGCAGCGATGACCACGGGCGAACCCGAGCGCATCGAACTGCCCGAGGAACCGACGCAGGCGCGCCGTTTCGGCAAGACGCGCACGGCGCAATCGACGGCGCTGCTGGAAGACTACGCCGAACTGATCGCCGACCTGCTGGCCACCGGCGGCGAAGCGCGTCCGACCGACATCGCACGCCGCCTCGGCGTCTCGCATGCCACCGCGATCAAGGCGATTTCCCGCCTGAAGCGCGAGGGCCTCGCCACCGCCCGCCCCTATCGCGGCGTGTTCCTGACCGAAGCAGGCGAACACCTCGCCGCCCGCGTGCGGTTGCGTCACCGTCTGGTCGTGGACCTGCTACTGGCCGTCGGCGTCCCCCGCGAGGCCGCCGAACAGGACGCCGAGGGCCTGGAACACCATGTCTCGGACGCCACGCTGGCCGCGTTCTCCCGGTTTCTGGCGGGGCGTTAAGTCCGGCACCCGCGCCATTAAGAAACGTCGGGTGTGGGTCGCGAACTCATGCTTGGCGTTGCAGGGCCGGATCGGCTAATCGCTCCTTGTTTGAACAGAGGTAGACGACGTTGAGCGCCCAAAGAGACGTGAATTTCGGCGACCGCCAGAAGGCTGCCGCAACCGCGAAGGCAGCATTGCTGGAAAAGTTCCGCGCCCAGCCGAAGCCGGACGACCCCGCCGTCCTCGAACGCCAGGCGGCGCAACTGAAGCAGGAAGCGGCGCGCGAAGCGCGGGCGGCCGAGCGCAAGCTGGCGCAAAAGGCCGAAGCGGACCGCAAGGCCGCCGAAGCGGCGGCGAAGCTGGCCGAGCAGGAAGCCCTGGCAGCCGCCGAAGTCGCCCGCGTGGCCGCCGAAGCCGAAGCCGCCATTGCCCTGAAGGCACAACAGAAAGCCGCCCGAGACGCCCGCTACGCCGCCCGCAAGCGGCGCTGAGGTCAATCGCCCATTGCCGCCGCCAACAGGCCGGCAAGGTGGGCGCGGACGTCCGGGCGGTCGGACAACGGCAACACGCCGAGTTTGCCCGCGTCCGCCGCTTCGATGGTCGCGATCTTCGCGGTGCGGACGATGGAGGCGGCCGGCAGCCCAGCTGCCGCGATATCCGAGACTTCGACATCGCCTCACCAGCGACGATGGGTCCCGCTTGTGATCATCAAGACCCATAGCAGATCGGGCGAACCGGCCTTGTCGTGGCGTGCCACGATCAGCGCAGGGCGGTGATGCTCAACGGGCCGATTGGTGAACGGGAACGGGACTTTAACGACGTCCCAGACCTCAAAGCTTGCCATACGCTTTGGCGTCCGCAGCACTGCCCCATTCGGAGAATGTCGCGAACGGATCGTCGGCTTGGGCCTCGAACCGCGTCAGCACGGCGCGTCCGTCCTCGATAGCATAGGCAATCGCATCGCCGGCCCGTAGCCCCAGCGCCGTGCGCACCGCCTGCGGAATCGTCGTCTGAGCTTTCTTCGTCAGTTTGCTGATGATCATGCGGGGAAGGTAAGGAGCTTCCTTACCGGGATCAACCCGAACCGGCGCGTCGTTTGCATGCATATGTGCGGACAAGAGGGAAGGGCACCACCATGCGGCTACTCGGTAAATCGGCGCTGGTCACGGGCGCGCAGCAGGGCATCGGGGCCGCGACGGCCATCGCCTTCGCGCAGGAGGGCGCCGATGTCGCGATCAACTGGCTGGACGATGCGGCAGCGGCGGAAAAAGTCGCCGAACAGGTGCGCGCGGCCGGCCGTCGCGTCGCGTTGATCCAGGGCGATGTCAGCACCGTCGCCGGTGCCCAAGCGCTGGTGGCGGAAGCGGTCGCGGCGCTCGGCGGCATCGACATCCTGGTCAACAACGCGGGCATTTTCCCGCGCGCGATGTTTTTGGACCTGACCGAGACGATGTGGGACGCGACCCACTCGATCAACCTGAAGGGGACCGCATTTTGCAGTCAGGCGGCGGCCAAGCACATGGTCGCGGCCAAGAAGTCCGGCGCCATCGTCACCATCGCCTCGCTATCGGCCGCCGGCTCCGTCAACGGCGTGCATTATTCGGCGAGCAAGGGCGGCGTCATCTCGCTCACGCGCGGCATGGCGCTGGAACTGACGCCGCACGGCATCCGGGTGAACTGCATCGCCCCCGGCATCGTCGATACCGCCCAACCCCGCTACGGCATGAACGAGGAGCAAATCGCCGCCTTCGGCGCCGCCTCCCCGGTCGGCCGCGTCGGTCAGGCCAGCGAGATCGCCAGCGTCGCGGTGTTCCTGGCGTCGGACATGGCCAGCTACATCACCGGCGAGGTGATCCAGGCCAACGGCGGCTTCTACATGGCGTAGGTCATTCCATCGGCATGCGCAGTGTGAAGCGCGTCTCCTGCTCGGTCGAGACCACGTCCAGCGTGCCGCCATGCGCGCGGGCGATCTCGGAGGCGATATAGAGGCCGAGGCCCAGCCCCTGCTGCCCGGTCGGCACCAACGTTCCGCGAAAGAACGGCTCGAACAGCCGCTCCAGCGCATCGGCTGGGATCGCCGGGCCGCTGTTGGCCACCGACAATTCGAACACGCCCTTGTGCGTCGAAGCCTGCACGCGGATCGGTCGATCCGGCGCGCCATGGGTCAGCGCGTTGCCCAGCAGGTTGGAAAACAACTGCCCAATCCGGCCGCGATCGCAGTTGACCGGATCGGTCAACATAAAGCGCGCTTCGATCGCCCGCTCGGGGGCTGCGGCCCGACTCTCGGCGATCACCTGCGTCAGCACAGGCTCCAACGGCTCGGCCCCATCCCGCTCCAGAACGAAGCCGCCGCCCAACCGTCCGCGCGCCAAGTCCAGCACGTCGTCGATCAGCTTGGCCATTCGCTTGACACTGCTCTGGATCATGCCGACCGTGCGGGTCGCCTTGTCGGTCAATGGCGTCCGCAACAGCAGGTGCATGCCGGCATCGACGGCTGCCAGCGGATTGCGCAGATCGTGCCCCAGCACGGCGATGAACTGCTCGCGCAGCGCCGATGCCTGCCGCTCGTCCAACAGCGTCGCCTCGCTGGCCGACACGCGCTCGACCGCGTTCAGATGCGCGGCGATCAGGTCGGCGAACATCTTGAACATGCTGATGATCTCGGCCGTGTTGACACGGGCCGGGCGCGGATCGACGGCGCACAGCGTCCCGAAGAAGCGCCCGTCCGCCAGCACGATCGGCATCGAAATGTAGCTTTGGAAACCGTACATCGCCGGCACGGGATGGTCGCGAAAATGCGCGTCCTCGGCGACATGGTCGATCACGACGGCTTTGCCGGATTGGCGAATCTCGTGGCAGATTGTCGTATCGACAGCCAGTTCGCCCCCGACCTTCAGCCCGAACCCGATATCGTCGCGAACGCCGCACGCGATCCATCGCTCCTCTGTCACGCGGGCGACAGCCGCGAAACCCATCCCGGTGGTCCGACAGATCACGTCGAGGATCGTCGGCATCGCCTCCAGGGAGGCCAAGGCAGCGACATCGGCATCGAGCGCGGTCAACGTTTGCAGCACAAGCGATCCCTGTTCCAACGACAATTCGGAGCGTCGTCGCCCCTGCCGGCTCCGTCAATCGCGTTACAATAGCGCAAAAATCAAAAATTCCGGATCACGGAACGCAACCAACGCCCCGGCCTGTTGACCGGTGTTGACATCCGTTAGGCATTGTAAATTGCATTTCGACGCGCCGTTTACCGCCGCGCAAGGTCTGCCGCCGACGCTGCGGCATGCGCGTGCTGTTCCTGCACCAGAACGCCCCCGGGCAGTTTCCCCATCTCGCCGCCCATGTCGCCGCCGACCCGGCCAACGACGTCGTGTTTCTGGGACAGACCAAGCCAGGCGACCTGCCCCGCGTGCGCTGGTTGCGCTACGGCCACAGGGCGACCGACGAGGCTTCCATTCATCCCTACCTGCGCAGCACCGAAATCGGCGTCCGGCGCGGACAGGCGGTGGCGCGCGCCTGCCTGCATTTGTCCCGCGAAGGCTTTGTGCCAGACCTCATCGTCGCCCATCCCGGCTGGGGCGAAAGCCTGTTCCTGCGCGACGTGCTGCCGCGCGCCAGGGTCGTCTCGTATTGCGAGATGTTCTACCACGCGCAGAACGCCGATGTCGGCTACATCCCGGAGACCGAACTCAGTCTGGACGGCCGCTGCCGTCTGCGCATCTGGAACGCCACGCTGCTGCTGGCGCTGGAGGCGATGGACGCGGGGCTCGCGCCGACCGCATGGCAGCGCGACACGCACCCCGCCGCGTTCCGGCCCCGCATCGCCGTCGCGCACGAGGGTGTCGATACCGACACCGTCTGCCCCGACCCGTCTGCGCGCTTCGTCCTGCCCGACGGGCACCGCCTCGCGCCCGGCGAGGAAGTGGTGACGTTCGTGGCGCGCAATCTGGAGCCGTATCGCGGCTTCTGCACGCTGATGCGGGCGCTGCCGGCATTGCTGGCCGCCCGTCCGGCTGCACGGGTCGTGATCTGCGGCGCCGACGGCGCCAGCTACGGCGCGCTCCCGGCGGAGGGCGGCACATGGCGGCAGAAGATGCTGGACGAGGTGGCGGTCGATCCCGCCCGCGTCCATTTCGTCGGCGCGCTGCCGCGCGAAACCTATCTGGCGCTGCTGCGGGTGTCCGCGCTGCATTTGTATTTGACGATCCCGTTCGTGCTGTCGTGGTCGTGCATTGAGGCGATGTCGGCCGGCTGCCTGATCCTGGCCGCCGACGTGGCGCCGGTGCGCGAGGTGATCGAGGACGGCGCCACCGGCTTTCTGGTCGATGGTCGCGACCCGGCCGCCGTCGCTGCCCGCGCGGCGGAGTTGCTGGCCGAGCGCGCCGGACTGCGCGCCGTCGCCGCGCTTGCGCGGGCCGTCGCGGTCGAGCGGTTTTCGCTGCCGCGCTGCCTCGCCCGCCAGACCGACATCCTGCGGAGCGTGATGTGATGCGCTGGCTGGCCGTCCTGCTCGCGGTGTTGCCCACGACGGCATGGGCGCAATCGCTGGCCGTCGCGGTGACAGGCCCGCCCGTCGTGGAATTTTCGCACGCGCGCGACGCCTGCGACCCGCTCGACTACCCGGACGCGCCGGCCCGCGCGGTTCGGCTGGCGACCGGCGAGGTGCTGGTGTTCGCGCCGCATTTCCACAACCGCCTGCTGCGCGGCCCCGGCCTGCTCGCCGCCCGCCCGGATTGCCGCATCGTGTTCGAGGCCGACGAACGCGACGACCCGGCCGCGTTCGACGACCGGGGATGGCTGGTCAGTCCCTACACGCTGGACGGCCGCCACGTCTTCTCGCTGGTTCACAACGAATTCCAGGGCCACCGCCGCCCGTCGCTGTGCCCGACCGGGCGGTATCTGGATTGCTGGTACAACGCGATCACATTTGCCGTGTCCGACGACGGCGGACAGCATTTCATGCGCCCGCCCGGCGCCCCGATCGCCGCCCTGCCCTACCGCTACGATCAGGTCGTGGGCGCCCATCGCGGCTACTTCAACCCGACCAACCTCCAGTTCCACGACGGCTATTTCTACGCGATGGCCTTCGCCACCGAGGCGTTCGCGCAGCGGGCGGGCAACTGCCTGCTGCGCACCGACCGTCTGGAAGACCCGGCGGCATGGCGGGCCTGGGATGGGCATGGCTTCGGCGCCACCTTCATCGACCCGTACACATCCCACGTCGACCCGGCAAAGCATGTCTGCTCGCCGGTAGGAGCAGGAAAATTGCGCTGGCCCCTGACCAGCCTCGTCCGCCACGGCGCGTCCGGCCTGTTCCTCGCCACGATGCTGAACGGCGCGGCCAATGGCGGCGTCTTCGTCGCCACCAGCCGCGATCTGCTGGCCTGGAGCGCGCCCGTCCTGCTCTGGCCGGCCGCCGGCACTGCCGCGTGGCGCTGCGGCGACCCTCCGCCGGTCGCCTATCCATCTCTCCTCGACCCCGCCAGCCCCGACCGCAACTTCGAGAGCGTCGGCGCGACGGCGATGCTGTTCCTGACCCGTTGGAACCCGCAAGGTTGCCGGCTCGGCGCGGATCGCGATCTCGTCCGGCTTCCGGTCAGTCTCACGATCGTTGGCGACAGACCTGCACACTGACCTTCACGCGGTTTTTGATGTGCGTCTCAAAATTAAGTGATCACTTTAACGATTTTTTGGCAAACTTACCGCCTAATTGCCGCAGTGCAGCAATGTACCCGCCACAAGGAAGATCGGCGGTCAGATCGGTGTTTTGGTTCAGGTAAGGGAATTTCTCAAATGGCGACCATACCAGGTGGCGGCTTAATCGTAGATGTTCATGCCGGGCAGACTTTGGTCGGCGTCAACGATGGTGACATCATTCTTGCCACGCACGGGCATGACATCATCTACGCGGGTCTCGGCAGCGAGTTTATTGACACGACCGGCAGCCACAATCAGATCTTCGGCGGGCTGGGCAACGATCAGGTCGAAAGCTCGGGCAACCACGATCTGATCGCGGGCGGCTCCGGCGACAACACGATCCTGACCAGCGGCACCGGCTACGACACCATCGTCGGCGGCACGGGCAACGACACCATCGAGTTCGGCGGCAGCCACAATCTGGTCCATGCCGGCCTCGGCAACGACTACATCTCGGGCGGGACCGGCAACGACACCATCATTGGTGGTCCGGGCCGGGACACGTTGGTCGGCGGCTCCGGCGCCCAGCAACTGATCGCCGGCAGCGGGCATACGACTTTGTATGCCGGCACCGGCAACGACACGCTGATCGGCGGCGCCGGCAACGACACATTCGTCTTTGGCAGCCACGGCGGCAAGGACGTGGTGATGGACTTCCACGATGGCGACATGCTGCAAATCGCCAAGAACATCAACAACCTGCACATCACGACCCCGGCGGATTTGCTACCGCACGTCACGGACGTGGCGGGCAACGCCGTCATCACGCTCGGCAGCGAGACGATCACACTGGTCGGCATCAAGGCGCTCGACATCCACAACAACCCGGCCGGGTACTTTACGATCCACTAACCGGTTGGCGGTCTGCTAGCGGGCAGGCCGCCTGTCCGACGGGTCCGTCGCCAAGCCGCCCATCGTCGCTTGCACTTGGAAGGGCGCCCGGATGCTGCTCACCGACCCAAGTCCCCCGCCGCGTGCCGCGTCGCTCGGCCGCGACGTGATCCTGGCCATGCTGCCGCCGGAGGGCGAGGACGATGGCCTCGCCGGCCGGGTTGCCCGCCATCCACCGTACGGCACCGTCGCGCTGACGGGGCCGGATGGCCCGTTGCGGCTCGCCGCGTTCCGCCGCGCGC
>CAJCJG010000091.1 GCA_903970625.1 Solirubrobacterales bacterium 70-9
CACCGCCAGCCTCTCCGCCCTCGCCGCCGTGCGGCTGGTCGGGATCGCCTTCCTCGGCCGCCCCCGCACCCCGCGCACGGCGGCGGCACAGGAAGCGCCGGTCGCCGCCCGCGCCGCCATGCTGTCGCTCGCGGCCCTGACCCTGGCAGTGGGCGTGTTCCCCGGCACGATGCTGGTCGTGGCGGCGCCGGCATTGCGGGCGCTGCTGGGCGTGGATATGGCCGAGCGCGTCGGCTGGCTCGGCGTCGGCCCGGCACCCGAGGCGCCGGGGTTGCGAGCCGTCGCGGTGGCGGCCCTGCTGCTGGTTGCGGTCCTGGCCACGCTACGCCTGCAAAAATGGCGCGCGGCCGTCGGTCATCATGCGGGCACGGCGTGGGAGGGTGGCGCGCCGCCGCCGCCGCCCTGGCTGCCGTTCGGCGACCCCGCAACCCAAGCCGGTCCGGTCGGCTTCGCCGAACCGGCCGGAGATCTGCTGGCGGCAGCAAACCCTCGTTTGGCGCGAAGGATGCGCGGCCCGTTGCGTCGCTGGCGCGCGTCGTGTGCCTGGGTGGACCACTTGTTGCGACCGTCGCCGCGCGCGACGCTCGCTGCTCTGCTGATCGCGGCGACGGTGCTGCTGGTCGTTGCGCTGGCGGTGCGGGCATGACCCTGATTGTCGTCCTGCTGGCGCAGGCGCTGCACCTGATGCTGACGATGGCGGCGGCGCCGCTGGCGCTTGGGGTGTCGCACCATGTCGCCGCCCGGCTGGCCGGCCGGGCCGGGCCGCCGCCGATCCAGCCGTGGCGCGACCTGTGGCGGCTGCTCCGCAAACAGGGCGTGTTCGCCGAGACCGCCTCCGGCCTGTTCGAAATCGCGCCCGCCTTCGCCTTCGCCGCCATCCTGGTCGCCACGGCGCTGGTGCCGTCGTTCGCGCTCGGCATGGCCACGGCGCCGGTCGCGGACCTGATCGTGGTCGCCGGGCTGCTGATGCTCGCACGGGCGGCGCTGGCGCTGGCGGCGATGGAGAGCGGCACCGCGCTCGGCGGCCTCGGCGCCACCCGGTCCATGGCGCTGGCCGGCTTCACCGAACCGGGGCTGATGCTGGCGATCTTTGCGCTTGCCCTGGTGACGGGGACGACGAACCTCGACGCGATGGCAAGCTTGCTGCGGGAAGGTGCCATCGGGCTGAAAGTGCCGTTGGTGCTGACGGTGGCGGCGTTGACCGTCGTGGCGGTCGCCCGCCTGCGCACCCCGGCCCCTGCCGGCCTGCCGTTCGCCGAGGCGGCGATGACGGAGGATGCGCTGACCCAGGAATATTCCGGGCGGTCGCTGGCGCTGCTGATCTGGGGCGACGGGCTGCGGCGGCTGCTGTGGCTCAGCCTGCTGGCCGATATCGCCGTCCCGTTCGGGCTGGCGGATGCCACCGGCGGCCCGCTGGGGTGGATCGTCGGCATCGCGGCATGGGCCGGCAAGATGGCGGTGCTGACGGTCGCGCTGGCGCTGTGGCAGGCGATGCGAGCGGCGTGCCCCGCGCGGCCGGCGGAGATTCTGGGCGCGGCAGTTCTTCTGGCGCTGGTGGCCGCCGCCTTCTTGTTTGCCGGCCAGGGGCTGGCGTGATGCCAGGGGGCGAGGGGCTTGCCAGCGATGTCGGGCACCTGCTGTTCGGGGCCGCGCTGGCGCTGGCATTCGCATTGCCGACACGGCGCGGCGCCGCCGCCATCCGCAATATGGCGCGGGCGCAGTCCGCGTCGGTCGCGACCGCTGCGGCGTGGCAGGCGTGGGCGAGCGGATCGGCGGCACTGGCGGCGCTGGCGCTGGTGATCCTGGCCGCCGGCGTCGGCGTGCTGCCATGGCTGCTCCCACCAGCCGACGACGACGAGGCGCCGGTTTCGATCCGCCCCACGGCGCTCCCCGTGACGGCGGCTGCGGCCCTGGTGCTGCTGGCCACTTTGGTCGTGCTCCCCGTCCACCTGCCGGGCGTGACGCCGCTGCGCGAAAATCTGGCGTTTGCGGTGGCGGCGGTACTGGTCGCCCTGTTCGTCCTCGCGACCGGACGCGGCCCGCCGCGCGTCGCCGGACTATGGGCGCTGGCCAACGGCGTGGCGTTGGCCGGCGTAATTGTGGGGTCTCCGGCAGCGGCGGCGGGCGTGGCAGGGCTGTTCGGGCTCGTGGCCATCGGTGCCGCCGTCCGTCCGGCGACGGTCCCATGACCGGCCTACTGCCGCTCGCGACGGTCCTAATGCCGCTGCTCGCGGCGCTGGCGGCCCTGGTTGCGCCATCGGCGGATATCGCGGCGTGGTGCGCCATCGGCGGCGCGGCCGGCGCCTTCGCGCTGGCCGCCGCGCTGCCGTGGTTCGGCGACGCCGGCTGGGGGTTCCTGGCCGAACCGCTGGCCACCACCATGGCGATCCTGACCGCCTTCGTGGGCATGACAGGGGCGTGGCTGGCGCGCCCGTACTGGCGGCTGGAGGCTGCTGCCGGCCGAGCGGATGGGCCCACCGCCGGACGCGGGCACGCGCTGTATGTGGCGTTGCTGGCCGCGCTGCTGGTCGCCCTGCTGGCGGATCATCTGCTGCTTGCCTGGGCCGGCATGGCGGCGGCCGTGCTGCTGCTGGTCGCCGCGCTGCGCCTGACCGGCGGCGAGACGGCCGGATGGCTGCTGTTCCTGGCCGGAGGGGCAGGGCTGGCGGTGGCGCTGCTGGGCGTTTTCCTGTTTGCGCTCGCGGCCGGGCCGGCCCTGCCCGCCGGCACCGACGCCCTGCGCTGGACGCTGCTGGCCGCGAGTGCCGCGCGCTGCGACGGATGGCTGCTCACGCTCGCCTTCCTGTTCCTGCTGCTCGGGCTCGCCACGCTGGCCGGGCTGGTGCCGCTGCACGGCGCGATGCTCGGGGCCGAGGCAGAGGGGCCGGTGCCGCTGACCGGGGTGCTGGGCGGACTGTTGGCCGGCGTTGCCCTGGTCGCGCTGCTGCGCGCCCGCTCGCTGGTCGCGTCGAACCAAGACGCGGTCGCGCCGGGGCCGGCGTTGCTGACGCTCGGGCTGCTGTCGTTGTTGCTGGCCGCGCTCACGCTGCGGCGGCAGGGAGGTGGCCGCCGATTTCTGGCGGTGGCGGGGCTGGGGCAGATCGGGGTGGTGGCGTCCGCGTTCGGCCTCGGCAGCGGTGCGGCCACGTTCGCCGGCCTGCTGCATCTGACGATGCTGACGCTGACGCGCGCGGCCCTGATCCAATTGGGGGGGCGCGCGGAGCAGTTGCGCGGCCGCGCGGGCCTCGACGGCTTGCTGGCCGGGCACAGGGGGTTGGCGCTGACGCTCGCGGCGGGTTTGGTCGCGCTCGCGGGGCTGCCGCCGTTCGGTCTGTTCACCAGCCTGTTCCTCGTCGTCATGGAGACGGTGCGCGACGCACCGATCCTGGCGGTTCCGTTGGTGGTCGGCCTCGCCGCCTGCGCATGGGCGCTCGGTGGCCGCATCGTGGCGCTGTGCCGGCATGCGCCGTCGCCGGACGTCGGCCCCGCCCCGCCGCCGGGTGCGTTGCTGCCCGCGTGGCTGCATCTGGCGGTGGTCGCCGCCCTCGGGCTGGCGATGCCGCAGCCGGTGGTGGACTGGCTCGCGACCATCGCGCAGGCGCTGCGATGAGCGTCGCGGAATTGATCCGTGGCGGATTGCCGACGCCCTGCCGCCCCTGGCCGCGCTTCGTCCTCGATGCGCCGGGGTGGCGTGCGATGGCGGCGCTGCTGGCGGCCGAGCCGGCGGTCGATCTGCTGGCGCAGTGGGCCGACACCCACCAGATCCATGCCCTTCTGCACGACCGCGCGAGCGGCGCGATGCTGCCGGTGTCGGTGCCGACCGAGGGGGGGTTCTATCCCACACTCTCCCGTGCCCGCCCGGCGGCGGCGTGGTTCGAGCGGATGATCCGCGATCTTTGGGGCCACCACGCCGAGGATGGGCGCGACGGCCGGCCGTGGCTGGATCACGGCGCCTGGGCGCTGCATGCCCCGCTGTCCTCCCGCCCGGTCGCCGTCGCCGGCCAGCCGGAGCCGGCCGAGTTCCTTCCGCCGGATCGGGCGCAGGTGCAAATCCCGCTCGGCCCGGTGGTGTCCGGCATCGGCGAACCCGCGCACCTACGGCTCACGGTGGCCGGCGATTGCGTCGTGCGGCTGGAGGCCCGGCTCGGCTACGCGCACAAGGGCACGCTGGCGTTGATGCGCGGCAAATCGCCCCGCGCCGCCGCCCGCTTCGCCGCCCGTCTGGCCGGCGACGCCACGGTCGCGCACAGCCTCGCCTTTGCCCGCGCCGCCGAGGAAGCCAGCGGCGTGACCGCCCCGGCGCGCGCAGTGGCGCTGCGGGCCGCGATGGCCGAACGCGGCGTCGACGCGATGATCCTGCTGGGCAACAACGCAGTGGTCTACGCCACCGGAACCAGTTGGCCGCTCGGCGACGCCGGGCTGTCCTACGTGGAGCGACCGGTGGCGGTCGTCGTCGCCGGCGACGAGTGG
>CAJCJG010000092.1 GCA_903970625.1 Solirubrobacterales bacterium 70-9
GCTGGCGGTGCAGAAATTCACGGGCACGGCTCTTTGTTTTGATTGCGAGGAGGATTGCTTCGCGGCGGTGCAGGCCCGCGCCTATAAGAAGGGCGATGTGCTGGTAATTCGCCATGAAGGGCCGAAGGGCGGGCCGGGGATGCGGGAAATGCTCTCCACCACCGCGGCGATTTACGGCCAGGACATGGGCGCGCATGTCGCGTTGATTACGGACGGGCGGTTTTCTGGCGGCACCCGCGGCTTTTGCGTCGGGCATGTGGGGCCGGAGGCGGCGGTCGGCGGGCCGATCGCGCTGCTACGCAACGGCGACAAGATCGTGCTGGATGCGGTCGCCGGCACCATCGACGCAGAGCTCACGGATGCCGAATGGGACGCCCGCCGCGCCGCCTGGACGCCGCGACGCACGGACTATCAGGCCGGCGCCCTGTGGCGCTACGCCCAAAATGTCGGCCCCGCGCACCTGGGCGCGCTAACCCACCCGGGTGGCGCGGCGGAAACCCATTGCTATGCGGATATCTGACCGGAATTGTGACGAAAAAATCAGGCGGAGGAACTCCGGCGGCAACGCTATCATTCGTAGCGTTCATGTTCTCGGACGTCCGTCTTGCGCCCTTTGGAGCCACCGCCATGCGTTCTCGCCACTTGCTCGCGGCCACCGCCTTCGCCCTGGTCGCCTTCGCGGCCAGCGTCGCCTCCGCCCAGCCGGCCCGGATTCCGGAGCCGTATGCCGAAACGCCGCCGCCGCCGCCCGGCGCGCGTTATGTGTGGGAGCCGGGCCACTGGCACTGGGACGGCGTTGGCTGGGAATGGCATCGCGGACACTATGTGATCCGCAATGTCGGCTGGCATGAATATGTGCCGGGCCATTGGGATCAGCGCGGCCCGCATTGGGTCTGGATTCCCGCCCACTGGCGATGAGCCGGCGGATCTCCGGATGCGGGCCTGACTCGCATCCGGGGGGATAGCGCGCCCGTCGCCCGCATCCTATGTGTCGCCTCGCGGCCAAGACGCCCGATGCGGGGAGCGAGCGACGATGTCCACCACCACACGGCCCACCGCCTTTTCCGTCGCTGACCTGCAACTGGTGCAGCAATACGCGCTGTGCGAACGCGATTCGTGGGAGGCCGACCCCACCCAGCCGATCTGGTCCGCGATGCGGCGGGAGGCGGTCGAGGCCGTCGAGCGGGATGCGCTGATGGCCGGGCAGATCAACGCCGCCATCCTGCGCCACGCGAGTTTTGCGGACGGGCTGGCCGCCCGCATCGCCCACAAGCTGGCCGACGGCGATTTCGGCGAGCCGTGCATGGCGGCGCTGGCGACGGAGGCCATCGCCGACTCCCCCAGCATCGCCCGCGCCGCCGCCCGCGACCTGATGGCGGTGCGGGACCGCGACCCGGCGTGCCGCGACCTGATCACGCCGTTTTTGTTCTTCAAGGGTTTCTTGTCGCTGCAATCATACCGCATCGCCCACTGGCTGTGGCTGCGTGGCCGCGAGCATCTGGCGCGACAGATTCAAAGCCGCACCAGCGAGATGTTCGGCGTGGACATCCATCCGGCCGCCCGGGTCGGCTGCGGCATCATGATCGACCACGGCACGGGGCTGGTGATCGGCGAGACGGCGGTGGTGGAGGACGATGTGTCCATGCTGCACGGCGTTACCCTCGGGGGAACCGGCAAGCAGGGCGGCGACCGCCACCCGAAAATCCGCCGCGGCGTGCTGCTGGGCGCGGGCGCGAAAGTGCTCGGCAACATCACGGTGGGGGAGGGCGCGAAAGTCGGGGCCGGCTCGATCGTGCTGGACTCGGTCGAACCGCATACCACGGTCGTCGGCGTCCCCGCCCGCCCGGTCGGCGAGAAACTGACTGACATGCCGGCGTTCACGATGGACCAGATGCTGCCGGGGCCGGATTATGTGATTTGATATTTTATCCGCCGTGCGGCGGTAGTCCGAGCAGCCGCGCCGGTAGGTCCATGTTGGCCAGATTTTGGCTGATCGTCATCAGATCGGACGCGAACCACGGCAGCGCGTTCCAGAGAAGAATGTAAATCGCGAGGCTTTGGGCAAGCACCCCGCCCGCCACGCCGCCGCAGACCTGGAGCGTCAGCCGGAGCGCCACCGAATGCCGGACCGAGGCTGAAGCAATACCTTCGGCCGGCATCCGCGCGAGCAATCCGGTCGCGCCCCAGCCGCGCAACAGCGATGCCCAGCCAATCATCAGATTGATCATGCTGGGAATCATCGTCGAGAACAGCGTCGCCCACACCCACATATATTTGGTGTCGCCAGGCGTCGCGCGGAGGTTGGCAAGCAGGTCGGGCACGTCGAGAATCCGCGCGTCCTCGCCCGCGTTGGCTGCCGCCAAATCGCCGAACGCTTGCACGCCGAGCACCATTGCCTCGGCGAGCACAACAATGATGACGGCGGCGACAACGGCGTCGGCCAGCGAAAACAGCCACGGCCGCCACCACTCGTTGCGCACGAGCCCGGCGTGCAGCAGGGCGCGGGTAAGGCCGAGCGAGAGGAAATCGAACGGCGCGTTGATCAGCGTCAACAGGCCGAGGAACAGCAGCAATGGGCCTGCTTCGCTGTTCCAACCGCTAAAGCCGGACATGCAGTACGCCGAGGCGAAGCAGGAGGCCATCAGGACAGCCACCAGCAGGGCAAGAAACAGCGCCTGCTTCTTGTGCTCAATCGATTTACCATTGAGAACTGCGACAGCGACAACGCCAGCGCCAGCGAAAGCGCCAGCGAAAGCGCCAGCGAAAGCGCCAGCGAGAGCGAAAGCGAAAGCGAAAGCGAGAGCGACAGCGCCAGCGCCAGCGCCAGCGAAAGAGACAGCGACAGCGACAGCGAAAGAGACAGCGACAGCGCCAGCGCCAGCGAAAGCGACAGCGAAAGCGACAGCGAAAGCGACAGCGACAGCGACAGCGAAAGCGACAGCGACAGCGAAAAAGGACTTAGTCCGTTGCGAGTATAACATGAGCAAAAAATTCACAAAAACCGAAAGCACCGCCAGCCATCGCCGCCACGGCGCGACCTGCAACAACCCAAGCGCTTGCTCCGCCGGGCCGGGCTGGTCCGCCGGGCCGGGATGGCCCGCCAAGGCCCACTCGAACAGCACGACCAGCACCGGATAGAGCAGCGCCAGCAGCAGGCAGCGATCGAACGAACGCGCGGTCCACAGCGCCACCGGCTCTGTCAGGCCAAACAATCGCGCCGCCGGGCTGGCCGGGGGCAACTCGCGGTCGCCAAATGCGATGTCGAGCCGGCGCAGGAACCAGCGAAGCCCACGCGCGTAGAAGGCTGCCGAAATCCCGCCCGCCGCCAAGCTGTTGCGCAGAGATGTATAGTTTTTGAAATTTCTATTATCCGTGTCCTCAATGCTTCCGTCGAGAATGCGGTGATAGTGAAAGTACACGCCAGCCGCCGCGCCGAGAGCCACACACAGCGCAAGCAGAAGCGCAGCTACAATGTTGCTATGCGATGACTCGCCATAGATCAAAAGCAGTAAAGCGTTTGGCATGCTACCCGCTGCCATGCTGGCAAGGAACCCGCCGATGAATCCGGCGACGATGCCGATCTGAAGCGGTCCCATTGCCCGATTTACCCTACCGCTCCCAAGCGACCATCCCGGAGCGGGTTGGTGTCACACTGCAATGTTATCCACCGGCTGGCAGGTTGCCAACAGCAACGACCGGTTGCCCGCCCCGCGTTCGTAACGCCCGCTTCATCTCTGTGCCCGACGCTGTGCTCCGATGGCGGAGGCGCGGATGCTGCGGGTGGTCGGATGCCTGACCGGACAGCATGACCTGCGGCTGGTCGGCGTGGCGGTGCTGATTTGCGGGCTGGCGAGCGTGACGTCGCTTAACCTGCTGGAACGCGGTCTGGCCGGCGAGAGGCGGCAGGACGGGCGGCAGCAGCGGGGAGGCACGCGCACGTCCCGCGCGGTCTGGTCGATGGGGGCGGCACTGACGCTCGGTGGCGGCGTGTGGGCGACGCACTTCGTCGCCATGCTGGCCTACCGCCCCGGGCTGCCGTTCGGCTTCGCCCTGCTGCTGACGGCGCTGTCCCTGCTGATCGCGCTGCTCGGCAGCTTTGTCGCCGTTCTGATCGTGGTCCGTGCGCCCCGGTCGTTCGCTGCCCGCGCCGGCGCCGGCGTCGTGGTGGCAGCCTCGGTCGGGGCCATGCACGTCACCGGAATGACCGCCCTGCGCATCGCTGCCGCCATCGAAACCGACGCCGCGGCTGCGCTCGTTGCCGTCGGCCTCGGCGCGGCCGTCGCCATTGCCGCGATGCTGGCCGACGCGCACGGCCGGCGGTGGCTGGCCGCCGCGCTGCTGGTGCTGTCCGTCTGCACGCTGCACTTCACCGCCATGAGCGCCGTGACGCTGACCGCCGAAGGTCCCGCGCCGCCGCCCGACGAGACTCTGGACCCGGCCCAGCTCGCATTCGGCATCGCCATGGTCGCCATCATCATCCTGGCCTGGGGCCTGTTCGCGGCACTGATGGACGCCGCCCGCGCCCGCACGCTGGAAGCCGAGACGCGGCGGCTGCGGCGCCTGCTGGACGGGACGTTCGAAGGCATCCTGTTCCACCACGACGGCATCGTCACCGAGGTCAACGCGCAAGTGTGCGCGCTGTTGGGCGCCGGGCGCGAGGCGCTAGTCGGCCGCGAGGTCCGCACCGTGCTCGGCGCCGCGACACTGCCGCTGGCCATCGCCGACGGCGCGGCGGCCTCCGTCGAGACCGAGATTCGCGATGCCGCCGGCCGCACCCATCCCGTCGAGCTGCTCGCCCGCCCGCTGGCGGACACTGTGGGCGGCGAGCAGGTGCTGGCCGTCCGCGACCTGTCCGAACGCCGCCGCGCCGAGCAGCGCATCGCTCATCTCGCCCACCACGACCCGCTGACCGGCCTCGCCAATCGCGGCCTGTTCGGCGATGTCGTGCGCGAGGCGCTAAGCCAGTCCGGTCGCACCAAGGGCCGGGCAGCGCTGCTGTGCATCGATCTCGACGGGTTCAAGGCCGCCAACGATCTGCTCGGCCACGCCACCGGCGACCAGTTGCTGACGGCGGCGGCGGTGCGGCTGCGCGGCACGTCGCGGCAGATGGACGCGGTGGCCCGCATCGGCGGCGACGAGTTCGCCATTCTGCAATCGCTCGCAGGCCCGCCAGAAGTGGCCGCGATCCTGGCCGAGCGGGTTGTCCGCCTGCTGGGGCAGCCGTTCGAGATCGGCGGCCAGACCATCCGCATCGGCGCCAGCGTCGGCGTGGCCCTGTCGCCCGACGACGCCGGCACGGTGGACGATCTGCTCCGCAAGGCCGACATGGCGCTGCGCCGGGCTAAGCAAGACGGCCGGGGCACATACCGATTCTTCGAGCCCGGGATGGACGCGCACATGAAGGAGCGGCGGGAACTGGAACTCGATTTGCGCGGCGCGCTCGCCGGCAACCAGTTTTTGCTGAACTTTCAGGGCCAGTACGACACCGTCACACTCGCCCCGGCGGGCTACGAGGCGCTGCTACGCTGGGATCATCCGAGGCTCGGCCGCGTCTCTCCGGCCGTGTTCATCCCGATCGCCGAGGCCAGTGGCACGATCCGGGAAATCGGCGCCTGGGTGCTGGAAACCGCCTGCCGCGAAGCCGCCGGCTGGACGCGCCCGCTGCGTCTGTCGGTCAATTTGTCGCCGGCGCAGTTTAAGGGCACGGACCTGCCGGCCAGAATCCGCGCAACCCTCGCCCGCACCGGCCTGCCCCCCGCCCGTCTGGAACTGGAGATCACCGAGGGCGTGCTGATCGACGACCCGGACCGTGCCTTCGCCGTGCTGTCCGACATCAAAGCGCAGGGCGTCCGTCTCGCGCTGGACGATTTCGGCACCGGCTACGCGAGCCTTGGCTATCTCCGCCGCTTCCCGTTCGACACGCTGAAGATCGACAAATCCTTCGTCCAGGCGATCGGTCAGGACGCAGGATCGGACGCCATCGTCCGCGCCGTCATCGCCCTCGGCCGTAGCCTGGGGTTGGAGGTGATCGCCGAGGGCGTGGAGACGCCACAGCAACTTGCCTTCCTGCGCGCGCAGAAATGCCACGAGGTGCAGGGCTTCCTGCTCGCCCAACCGGTTACTGCCGCCGACCTCGACCACGCGATGACCGAGGCGGCGCGGGCGTAGGGCCGCCTCAGCCGCCGTTGCGTTGCAGCATTTCGGCTGGTAACTACGCTGATTCGCTCGGACCCGGTGAAACCCCGGGTGGCTCTTCCGGCCGCCAATCCGCCGGACAACGCACATGACACGACGGCTGGACCGCACCGCGGAGCCCCTCGTTCATCTACTGCGGGCATAGTTTCAAATGAATACCAAAAGCGCGCCGATCCGTGACTGGCTGGCCAATCCGCGCCTCGACATTCTTTGTGGCATCGTCGTCGCCCTGGCGCTGATTCCCGAGGCAATCGGGTTTTCCGTGGTCGCCGGGGTCGATCCCAAGGTTGGTCTCTACGCCTCGGTCGTCATCGCCTGCGTGATCGCGTTCACCGGCGGCCGGCCCGCGATGATCTCGGCTGCCACCGCTTCCACGGCGGTGCTGATGACCAGCCTCGTCCATGACTATGGCGTGCAGTATCTGTTTGCCGCGACCATCCTGATGGGGGTCTTTCAGATCGCGGCCGGCCTGCTCAAACTCGGCCGGCTGATGCGCTTCGTGTCCCAGTCGGTTCTGACGGGCTTCGTCAACGCGCTCGCCATTCTGATCTTCATGGCGCAGGTCCCGCAGTTGGTCGGCGTGCCGCCCGTCACGTATGCGCTGATTCTCCTCGGACTCGCGATCATCTACGGCTTTCCGTATTTGACGAAGGCCGTGCCGTCGCCGCTGGTCGCCATCGCCGTGCTGACGGCGATCACCGCGACGGTCGGCATCCATGTCCGCACCGTGGCCGATCTCGGCCAATTGCCCACTGCGCTGCCCAATTTCGGCTTCCCGCAAGTGCCGTTCACGCTCGCGACGCTGGGGATCATCGCGCCGGTGGCGCTGACGCTGGCCGCCGTGGGCCTGCTGGAGTCGCTGCTGACCGCGCAGATCGTGGACGACATGACCGACACGCCCAGCGGCAAGAACCGCGAATGCATCGGCCAGGGTCTGGCCAACATGGCCTCGGCGGTGTTCGGGGGCATGGGCGGCTGCGCGATGATCGGCCAGTCGGTCATCAACGTTTCCTCCGGCGGGCGCGGCCGGCTGTCCACGCTCGTCGCCGGCGTATTTCTGCTGGTGCTGCTGGTCATCCTGCAACGCCTGCTGGCCATCGTGCCGGTCGCGGCGCTGACCGCCGTGATGATCATGGTGTCGATCAACACCTTCTCGTGGCGTTCGCTCGCCCGGCTGCGCACCAATCCGTGGCAGTCCTCGGTGGTGATGGTGGCCACCGTCGGCACGGTGGTCGCGACCGCCGACCTGTCGCGCGGCGTCCTCGTCGGCGTTCTGCTGTCCGGCGTGTTCTTCGCGGGCAAAGTCGCTCGCCTGAGCCGTATCGCCTCGGTGCTGTCGGACGACGGCCGCGTCCGCACCTATATTGTCGAGGGTCAGGTGTTTTTCGTCACCGCCGGCACCTTCGCCGAGGCCATCGACGTGATGGAGCCGGTCGAGCGCATCGTCATCGACGTCACAGCCGCGCACTTCTGGGATATTTCGGCCATCGGCGCGCTTGACCGAGTGGTCACGAAAGCCCGGCGCCATGCGCGCGAGGTGGAGGTGATCGGCCTGAACGCCGCCAGCGCCACAATGGTCGAGCGATTCGCCACGCACGACAAGCAAGCCGCCTCGGCCGCCCCGCACTGAGACGGCGCCGGGGGGCACGCCCCCGGCGCCTCCGGTCAGCCGCCGATCTTGCCGCCGAGTTCGTCCTCGACATGCACCCGAATGATCTCCTCGAACGAGCTTTCGGCCACGAACCCCAAGTCCTTCGCCCGCTTGGTGTCGAAGTTCCGCGCCCAGCCCGCCACGATTTTGATGATCGTCGGGTCCGGTTCGCGCCGGATCAGCGCCACCGTCTTGTCGCCTGCGACCTTCCGCAGCGCCTCGATCTGCTCGCCCACGGTCGCGGACAGCCCAGGCAGCGAGACGGCGCGGCGCCAGCCGAGGAGAGAAAGGTCCATCGTCGCCGAGTGGATCAGGAATCCCACGGCCGCGCGCGGGGAGGCGTGCCAGTGCCGTACATCCTCGCTCACCGGCAGCACCGCTTCCTTGCCCACCAGCGGCTCGCGCAGGATGTTGGAAAAGAATCCCGACGCCGCTTTGTTCGGCGCACCCGGGCGAATGCAGATCGTCGGTAGCCTGATCGCGATGCCGTCGAAAAAGCCTTTGCGCGAGTAATCCGACAGCAACAGTTCGCCGATGGCTTTCTGAGTGCCGTAGCTGGTCAATGGCGTGGTGAAGAACTCGTCGCCGATGGCGTCCGGAAACGGCGCCCCGAACACGGCGATGGACGACGTAAAGACGACGCGGGGAAAATACGGGTTTTCCAGCCCAGCCTGCCGGATCGCCTCGAACAGATAGCGCGTGCCGTCGAGGTTGATCCGATACCCTTTGTCGAAATCCGCCTCCGCCTCGCCGGAGACGATAGCGGCGAGGTGAAAGATCACGTCTGGACGCCCGGCCAGCGTCGATGCCGCGACACCCGGCGTGGACAGGTCTTCGGCGCTGGTAACGATAGTGCCCTTGAACCCGGCCGGCGCCGCCGGCGCCACCACGTCCACCAGCGTCAACGCGCTGATCGGCTTACCGCCGAGTTCACCGTCGGCCACCAACTTGCCCGTCAGTTTCCGCCCGACCATTCCGGCCGCGCCGATAATCAGGATATGCATGCGTTTCTCTCCTTCGGGCCGAGTTTAACCGCCCGCGCGGCCCGCGTAACTCCCCCCGCCGCATCCGACAACTGCGCTCAACGACTCAACCAAGGCGCTCAGAACGTGCGCGGGCGCGCCCCTGCCACGCGGTCGGCGCCGCGTCGGGTGTGCGTCGTGTCCCGCTCCCGCACCACCCGCCGCTCGAATTCGCGGACCTTGCAGATGATCGTCTCCAGGTGGCGCGGCGGCTCGCCTTCCGCCACCGGCGCGTCGCGGGCAGCCACGCCGACCGTGGCGATCACCTCTCCGGCCTCGTCGCGCACCGGCAGGCCGAAGCATGACACCCCGTCGTCCACCTCGCCGTGCCCGGTCTCCCAGCCACGATTGCGGATTGTGTCGAGCATGGCCGACAACTGAAACGGGTCGGTCGGTGTGGCGCGGGTCAGCGCGGGCAAGGGGGCGGCGAGCATCGCCATCCGCGCCTCCAGCGGTAGAAACGCCATTAGCACTCGGGTGGCCGCACAGACATGCAGCGGTAAATGCAGGCCGATCGTTACCGATGTCGGTGCCGACTGCTCACTGGCCGACGATTCGATGAACAGCGCGCGCCCGTCATGGATGACGGCGAGGAATGCGGTTCCGTCCGTTACCTCGGCAATCGCAGCCAGCATCGGTTGCGCCCGCCGCCGCAATCTGTCCGCCGGGGTGGCGCCCGCGCTCAACCCGAGAACGCCCAGCGACAGCGAGTAGTCCCGGCTCGGCTGCTGCTCCATCAGCCGTTCGCGGATCAGAGTGCGCAGCAGCCGCAGCGCGGTGGCTTTGTCGATTCCCGCGCGCCGGGCGATCTCCCCCAGCGGCAGCGAGCGGTCGGTTGGCCCGAAGGCCCGGAGGATGGCAAGCGCCCGTCGCACGGACCGGACCGAGGAATCGTCGGGAGTCGAAGCAGTCATGTCCGCGTGCTGCCTCCGGCGTGATCTGCGCTCGTCCGTGACCGTGCTTGTTCGAAAAGGATCGTAAGACGCGAACACAATTGGATGCAAGCAGTGTCAACCGAGATTGACGACGATCTGCCAGCAAAATCACATCGCGTCGTCACTCGCGGCGCTGGAGCATGTCGACCGACATCGACTTGACCATCGCCAGCACCGCCGCGCCCGGCGCCAGCCCCAGTCGGGTGACCGCGTCCGGGGTGACGCGGGCGAGCAGCGCCGTGCCGGCCAGATCGACCTCCACCAGCGTCGCCTGCCTGGGCCGGTCCTCGGCGATGGCGCGTACCGTACCGGCCAGGATGTTGTGCAGACTGACTTCGGCCCCGATGTCGGTGCCGGCCGGGCGGGCAAGAATCACCTCGCGCGCCGGCACGCGGGCGCGCACGAGGCTGCCTTCCGGCGCCGGCAGCAGCGGCACCAGCAGGCGGGCGCCCCCGCATCCCAGTGTGGTCAACTGCCGTGCCGGATCGTGGGCCAATACTCGGCATTCCAGAACCGCCCCGGCATCGTCCCGCCGCGCCGTCGGCAAATCGGCTCGTGCCGCAATCGCGTCCACCGGCCCGGCCGCAAGAACCTTTCCCGCCTCCAGCAGCACCAGCGTGTCGGCCAGTTGCACCACTTCCTCGAACGCATGCGTCACGTACAGCACTGGCAATTTCAACGCCGCGTGCAGTCGCGCCAGATAGGGCAGGATGTCTGCCTTGCGCGCCGCGTCCAGGCTCGCCAGCGGCTCGTCCATCAGCAGCAGCCGGGGCTGCGCCAGCAGCGCCCGCCCGATGGCCACCCGTTGCCGCTCGCCGCCGGACAGCGTGTGCGGGCGGCGCGGCAGCAGCGCCGCGATCCCCAGCAGGTCCACGACAGCATCGAACCCGATCTCGCCCGCCGGCGCCCGCCGCAGCCCGTAGCGCAAATTGGTCGCTACCGACATGTGCGGAAACAGTTTCGCGTCCTGAAATACCAGCCCGACCCGCCGCCGCTCCGGCGGCAGCCAGATCCCGGCCGCCGTGTCGGCGATGATTCGGTCCCCGATGGCGATGCGGCAGTCGTCCGGCCGCAGCAGCCCCGCTGCCGCCGCCAATACGGTCGATTTCCCGGCCCCTGATGGCCCGAACAGCGCGGTGACTCCGCTTTCCGGCACATTGAACGCGATATCGAGATTGATGCCGGGAAACCGATGCCGCAATGAGAAGGACAGGCTCACCGCCCGACCGCCCGGTTCAGCCGCCGCCCCAACATTTCGGACAACAGCAAGCCGGCCATCGCCAAGGCGAACGCGATGACAGATAGCCGTGCCGCCACGGCCTCGCCCCCCGGCACCTGCAACGCCGCGTAGATCGCCAACGGCAAGGTCCGCGTCTCGCCGGGAATGGAGGCGGCAAAGGTGATGACGGCCCCGAACTCGCCCAGACAGGTCGCATAGGCGACCACCGCGCCCACAAGGATGCCGGGGGCGGCCAGCGGCAGCGTGATCGTCAGCAGTCGGTCGAGCCGCCCCGCTCCCAGCGTCCGCGCCGCCTGCTCTAATGCGGGGTCAGCCGCCTCAAGCGCAAGCCGCACGGAGCGTACCATGACCGGGAACGTCATAGCCGCACATGCGAGGCTGGCACCCGCCGTCGTGAACGCCAGCCGAACCCCGAACCAATCCAGCAGCAGGGCGCCCACCGGCCCGTGAATGCCGAATACCAACAGAAGCATCCAGCCTGTGACGACCGGCGGCAGCACCAGCGGGAGATGCGTCAAGGCGTTCAGCACCGGCCGCCCCGGAAAACGGAAGCGGCTCAACAGCCACGCCATCAGCACCGCCAGCGGCAGCCCGCCGCCCACCGCCCGTGCCGCCACGACCAGGGTCAGGCGAACAATGTTCCACTCGTCGGCGCTGAGGATTCCCGGCTACTCCGTTGCAAACCCGCGTTTCTGGAACGCTGCCTTCGCCTCCGGGCCTTTCAGGTAGGCCAGCAGTGCGCGGGCGTCCGGCGTGTCGCCGGCGGCGACCACCGCGAACGGATAGACGATCGGATCGTGGCTGTCGGCGGGAAACCTGCCGACAATGACGACATTCTTCGCCACCGCCGCGTCGGTCGCATAGACGATCCCCAGCGGCGCCTCGCCGCGCTCGACCAACAGCAATGCCGCCCGCACGTCCTCGGTGGGCGCCAAGCGCGGTTGCAGTTTGTCCCACAAACCCAGCTTTTTCAGCGCCTGCGTCGCATATAGCCCGACAGGCACATGCGTCGGATCGCCCGTCGCCAGCCGTCCGTCGGCGCCCAGCAGCCCGGCAAAATCGAAACCGGCCCCGATGATGGCATCGTTCGCCGCATGCCCCGCCGGGGCGATCAGCACCAGGTCGTTACGGAGCAGA
Source organism: Solirubrobacterales bacterium 70-9 (assembly GCA_903970625.1). GTDB lineage: Bacteria > Pseudomonadota > Alphaproteobacteria > Acetobacterales > Acetobacteraceae > CAJCJG01. The sequence goes on from CAJCJG010000092.1 coordinate 12,181, forward strand.
TTGACACGTGAGCCGGCCGCCAAAAGATGTTTGGTGTCAAGGTAGTCCGCCCATTTCGTGTCCGCCGACGCGAACAGGTTGGCCGGCGCGCCGGCCTCGATCTGCTTGGCCAACGTGGACGACGCCGCGAACGACGTTTTCGCCGCCGGATGCCCCGCCGCCTGCCATTCACCCAGAATGTCGGTCATCGCGTCCGTCAGGCTGGCAGCGGCAAACACGGTAACGCTGTCCGCCCGTGCGGCGAGCGGGGCGAGCAGCAGGGCGAGCACCAGCAGGACGCGCATGAAAAGACCCTTCAGTTGCCGACACACGGTATAGTCTTGCGGGTATAGCGGCAACCGAGGGGGCAGGGGGTTATGCCTTGCCGACGATCACGTCCGACGCCTTGACGATGGCCGTCACGCTGTCGCCGACAGCCAGCGCCAGATCGTCCACCGCCTCGTTGGTGATGGAGGCGGTCACGATGGCGCCGCCGATGTCGATGCGGACATGGGCGGTGGTCTGGCCCTTGTTGACCTCGACAACATGGCCCTTCAACTGGTTGCGCGCGCTGATTTTCATGTTTTTTTCCTTTCGGCGGACTGCCGCTATGGTGGCCCGTTCTACCGCATCCGTCCGCGAGGGACCATCATGCGCCTGCTATTGGCTCTGTTGCTGTTGTTGCCGGGTGTCGCGTGCGCGACCGACATCGTGGACGCCACCGGCCGAACGGTGACGATCCCCGACCACGTGAGCCGCATCCTGCCCGCCGGCCCCCCCGCCGCAGTGCTGCTGGTAGCGCTCGCGCCGGACCTGATGCTCGGCTTCCCGATGGATGTTTCCCAGGAGGCCCGCGCCTTCCTGCCGCCCGAAGCTGCCTCGCTGCCGAAGGTGCCGCGCCTGACCGGCAAGCAGGACGTGACGGAGGACATCCGCGCGCTCAAACCCGACCTGATCGTGGACTACGGCGACGTGACGCCGGCCTATGTGGACCTCGCGCAAAAGACGCAGGAAAAATTGGGCGTGCCGGTGATCCTGCTGGATGGCGCGCTGGCCAAGACGCCGGACGTGCTGCGCCTGCTGGGCAGGGCGCTGCACCGGGAAACGCGGGCGGAGGAGGTGGTGAAATTCGCAGTCCCGGCGCCACCCACGGCTTCGCCTCCGCTTCGAGTCATCTATCTGCGCGGCACCACCGATCTGCGCGCGGTCGCCCCCGGCGTCGGCGCGGCCGAGGTGTTCACGGCGTTGCATTGGGATGTGCTGGCGCCGCCGGGCAGCGGCGGTTTCCGGCCCGTGACGCTGGACCAGATCACGGCGCTGGACCCCGACGAACTGATTTTTGCCGACGCCCGCATGCGCAGCGTCGTCGCCGCCTCCGACGCTTGGCGCGCCCTGCGGGCGGTGCGCGCAGGGCGCGCACTCGTCGCGCCCGCGTTGCCATTCGGCTGGATCGAGGAGCCACCATCGCTGAACCGATTCCTCGGGCTGGGTTGGCTGCGCGCGATCCAAGCGCAAATCCTGGTGCGACCAGACCTTGCGGCAAGGGAGGTGGCAACAACCGACGCGGACCTGTTCGGCCGACAGCCGGACCCGGCCGCAGTGGCAGCCCTCGCCGAAAGCGCCAAACCCCTTGCGCCCTGACCGCGCGCCGGTTGAACCCACCGCCGGTCAAACCACATCAAGCCTACGTTGATAGGGGAACGACAATGGACCGCTCCGCATACGAAGCCGAGGCCCTCCGCGACGGATTTAGCGTCGCCGAGGTGACGCTGTCGCCCAACACGCGGCGCCCGACGCACACGCACGAGTTCGACGCCCGCCTGTTCATCCTCGGCGGCGCCTTCATGCTGGCGCGAGATGGCGAAATCGAGAATTTCGCCCCCGGCGATATCTGCGAAGTCCCGGCCGGCACGCCGCACCAGGAGATCACCGACGAACGCGGCACCACCTACCTCGCCGGCCGCCGCTTCGCCACGCAGACGCAGGCGGCGGAATAGGAAGGTGCTTTCATGCCGATCACGATGCTGACCAGCCCCGCCTTCGACCAGGACACGGGCAGCGCCAAAAAGGCTGCCGAAAATGGCGCGGTTTTCATTACCGACGACGGCCAGCCCGCCCACGTTCTGCTAACCATCGAAGATTACCGGAAACTGAAGGGCAGCGAGCCGACTATTTTGGAACTGATTGGAATGAAAGAGGGCGGAGACATCGAGTTCGATCCGCCCCGGTTGCGTGGCCCGTTCTCTCTACCCGTCGACCTGACCTGATGTATTTGCTCGACACCAATGTGGTGTCGGAGTTGCGCAAGGCACACCCGCTGGGAATGCAGACAAAAACGTGGTTCGCTGGGTTGTCGGTATTCCCCCCTCCGACCTGTTCCTGTCCGTCATCAAAATCATGGAACTGGGATTTTGCGCGCACCGGCGTCCGCATCGTCAACCCGTGGGTTGCTTGAACCGAGTCACGTCAAACGCTTTTCCGCCTGCGCCGCAAGCGCCGCCGCGAATCGTTCTGCCGGCCACCCCTCCGCCAATGCCAGCAGAATCAGGGCCTGCTGCGTCTGCGGCACCAGCCCTCCCAGTGGCGGGTCGCGGTCCAGGTTGGTCGGGAACGAATACCCTTCCGCGCACGCCGCCACCGCGCAGGCCACTTCCCGCGCGCTCAGCCCGCTGTCCGCCAGCGCCGGATAGAGCGCGGCACTCATCCGGACCCGGTCGACACTCTCCATCGCACGCCCGAACGCCGACGACACTTGCAGCAGGTTGGCCATCCGCCGCACATCGGTCGTGCGGTTGTGGCCGGCGGCGTGGAACAAAGCCGGGTTGAGGAACGCGCCGTCGCCCTTCGCCAGCGGCAATTGAACATGATGCTCCGCGAAGAAGGCGCGAAACTCCGGCTGGTTGAACGCCAGATAGCCCGGCTCGTACAATTGCGAATAGGGCAGATACAGCGTCGGTCCGGTCGCGAGCGGCATGTCGCAATGCGCCACCGCCCCCTGCAACGTCAGCGCTGGCGACAGGCGATGTACGTGCGCGGGAAATTTTGCCGCGTCCGACGCCGCCTGGAAGCCCAAATGATAGTCGCGATGCGCCGACTGCGCCTCGCCGCCCGGATTCACCACGTTGACCTGGGACGTGACCTGATACGCCGGCCCCAGCCACGCCTCGGCCACCGCCGCCAGGATCGGGTTGCCGTAGTAGGCCGCGAACACGGCGGGCGCCCGCAAGCATAGTTTTTCCAGCGCGTTCCACACCCGGTCGTTGGCGCCCGGCTTGGCGAAATGGTCGCCGCCACCTGTTTGGGCTGCCTTCTCGTCGGCAATGATCTGCCAAAAAACGTCGGACGCGGCATCGAGCGGCGCGTGATCGGCGAAAATCCCTCGCAGCACGACGATCCCCGGCCCGGACAGAAACGCCTCGGCCCACTCGGCCATCAGCGCCGCCCGCCCATCCCCCGCCAGTGCCGCTCGCACGGGCGCGCCGTCGTAGATCGGCACCTGCGCCTGGATCTCGGTTGCGAACGGGTAATCCGCCGCGTCGGTCTGCCGCACCGTCAGGGCCGCGATATCGTCGATCCAGCATCGCTCCGGCGAGAGCCAGACCCGGTCCGTGCGCAATTTGATGTCGTTGTCGGTTTTCATGGCGTCCTCCGCGTCCGCCGCCAATATAGACTTCCATCAGCCGAACGCGAACGCTCCCGCGATGGCCAGCGCCAGCGCCGGGGGCATGACCACCACCCCGAGCTTTAAGAACGACCACGCACTGACCCGATGCCCCTCGCGCCGCAGCGCCGTCAGCCACAGGATCGTCGCGAGCGACCCGGTCACGGACAGATTCGGTCCCAGGTCCACCCCGATCAGCACCGCAGCCCGAACATGCTCCGGCACGTCGGCGCTTTCCACAACGCGGCCGGCGACCAACCCCGCCGGCAAGTTGTTGACCAGATTGCAGCCGAACCCGAGTGCCGCACCCGCCACCCACGCCGCCTGCGTCGCCGAGTGCTGCACCAGCCCGTGAAGCAGGGCGGAAAGGCGGTCGGTCACGCCGGTTTTCTGCAACGCCTCCACCAGGACGAACAGTCCAGCCACCAGCGGCAGCACGCCCCAGGAGATGTTTTTCAGGATCGTGCCCGGCCGGGTCGCCCCCGGAGCGAGCACCAGGATGGCGGTGGCGAGGCCCGCGAGGACCGTCGGCAGCCCGAGTTGCAGGCCCAGCGCCGACGACCCGAGCAACACGAACGCCGTGCCCACGATCCCCGCCGCCGCCAGCATCCCGCCGCGCGAGAGGGTCGGCACCTCGATCTCCGCCCCGATCGGCTCTCGTAAATCCGCCCGCATGCTCCAACGCAGCGCCGCGTAGGTCGCCAGGATCGCGAGCAGCGAGGGCAGCGCATAGCGCGGCAACCATTGCAGCAATGGCGGCATGTGGGTGCCGTAGATCACCAGATTGGCCGGGTTGGAGATCGGCAGCACGAAGCTGGCCGCATTGGCGATGAAGGCGCAGACGAACAAGTAGGGCAGCGGTTGCTTGGCATCCGCGGCCTTCGCGGCCGCCGCCACCGCCGGCGTCAGCACCACCGCCGTCGCGTCGTTGGACAGGAACGCGGTCACGACCGTTCCAACAGCGAACACCAGCGTGAACAGCCGCGCCGACGACCCATTGGCGAGCCGCGCGGCGCGGGCCGCCAGCCAGTCGAACAGCCCTTCCTCCCGCGCGAGTTCCGCCAGCAGCATCATGCCGATCAGGAACAGGTAAACGTCGGTGCCCTTGCGCACCCCGTCGAGCGCATCGGCCGCCGGCAGCAGCCGCAGCGCCACCAGAAGGGCCGCCCCCGCGACTGCCCAGACGAATTCGGGCCACGCGAACGGCCGCACGATCACCCCGGCGGTCGCCGCCGCCACGATGCCCCAGACCGTCCATGGCGAGGCCGCCAGCACCCCGATCACGCTGCCTTCGTCTCCGGCATGAGCGCGGCGAAGAACGCGAGGGCGCACGCGGCGATGCCGGCCAGATACAGGAACCCGGCCGGGTAGCCAAACCACTGCACCACGAAACCCGATGTCGCGTTGCTCAGTGCGGCCCCGATCCCGACGCCCAGCGCCGTCAACCCCTGCGCCAGATTGAACCGCCCGGTGCCGCGCATCAGGTCGGAGGCGATCAGCACCGAGACGACGCCGAAGATCCCCGCCGCCACGCCATCCAGCAACTGGATCGCGACCACGCCGAACGGGCTGCTCGTCATCGAGAAAAGCACGCCGCGCACCGGCAGCACGGCAAACGCGACGAGAAAGATCGTCTTTCGCCCGGCTCCGGCCGCCAGGGTTCGCCCAACGGCCCAGGCGACGCCGACCATGACGAATTGCGCCGCGATGATGCAGGCGGACAAGGCAATGGCGTCCGATCCCGGATGTTTTTCCGCCAGCATCTGTCCCGCCATCGGCAGCATCGCCGCATTGCCGAAATGGAACAGCACCACCGACGCGAGAAAAGCTAGCAGATCGCGCCGCCGCAGCAACTCGCGGAAACGTGTCGGCTCCTGCTTGGTGCCCGGATCGTCGTCGCCCCGCGCCCGCGCATGGTCGATTTCCGCCGGGTTGATCAGGCTCACAACGCCCGCACTCGCGACCGCGAAGGCGCAGACGAGATAAAAGATCCACTGGTAGCCGATATACTGGCCGAGGCCGCCGGCCAGCCCGGCCGCGACGAAATTGCCGCCGTGATTAAAACTCTCGTTGCGGCTGATCCGTGCATCGAGCCGCCGCCGCCCGACCAACCCCATCGACAGGGCGGCGATGGCCGGCGGGATGACGGCGGACGCCGCCCCCAGCATCGCCTGCGCCGCCACCACCGTCGCGAAATGGGGGAATAGCACGATGATCAGGCACCCGGCCGCGACCATCAGCCCCGACGCCGCAACCAGCGCCCGCTTGGCCCGCGTCCAGTCCACCAGCAGCCCCGCCGGCACCTGACAGATCGCGGCGGCGATCGAGGACGCGGCCATCGCGATACCGATGGAGCCCGCATCCCAATGCTGCCCGCCTTTCAGGAACACCGACAAAAACGGCCCGACGCCATCGCGAACGTCGGCCATGAGAAAATTGATTCCGTCGAGGCCCCGCAACGACCGGCTGGAGGGTCTATCTCCGCTACGATCGTCCGCCATCGTCCCGGTGCCCCCATGCTCGACCGAGCGCAAACGCCGCCGCCTGCGGTGCGTTCTATCCCCTACCTGTCCCGCCGCCTGCTGTTCGCCCTGGCGCTAGCTCCCGCCACCGCCCGCGCGGATTCCTGCTGCGGCCCGGTCACGGACGCAGGTGCCCGTCTGATCGCTTTCCTCGACGGCACCGGCGTCGATCGTCTGTGGCTGCACGGGTTTCGCGTGAACTGGGAGACCGGGGAGAAAATCTCTGAGTGGCCCGACGACGGGCGCACTCACACCCATTGCTCCGCCTTCGTCGCCAGCGCCGCCAAGCGCCTCGGCATCCATGTCCTGCGCCCGCCGGAGCACAGCGCGGCCCTGCTCGCCAACGCCCAGATGGGCTGGTTGCGGAGCCCGGACGCCGCCGCCGAAGGCTGGCACATGCTGCCCGATGCCGCCGCCGCGCAAACCCAGGCGAATCGCGGCGACCTTGTGCTCGCCGCGTTCGAGAACCCGGACCCGGACCGCCCCGGCCACATCGCCATTGTCCGCCCCAGCGACATCGACGCCGAGACGCTGCTGGCCAACGGCCCGTTCGTGACGCAGGCGGGCGGCCACAACGCATTTTCAGTCCCGCTGGCACGAGGTTTCGCCAATCACAAAGGCGCGTGGCTGCCGGGCGGCGGCGGTGCGGTGCGGTTCTTCGCCCATCCGGTGGATTGGCCCGCGCCCGTCACGCCTTGACCCCGCCGCCCGCCGGCAGTCCCATGCCGCCTGCCGGACAGGGGAGGTTTTGCCATGCAAGCATGGGCCGTCGTTGAAAACGGAGCGCCGCTCCAGAAACTGGAGTGGCCGACGCCGGTGCCATCCGGCACGCAAATCCTGCTCGACGTGACGCATTGCGGCGTCTGCCATTCGGATCTGCATGTCTGGGAAGGCCGCTACGACCTCGGCGGCGGCCGGATCATGAATTTGAAGGATCGCGGCGTGGTGCTGCCGCTCGCGATGGGCCACGAAATCGTCGGCCGCGTCGCGGCCCTTGGCCCGGATGCGACAGGCGTGGCCGTCGGCGACACCCGCATCGTCTATCCGTGGGTCGGCTGCGGCCACTGCGCCGCATGCATGGCCGACGAGGATAATATGTGCCTGACGCCCAAAAGCATCGGCATCTTCCAGAACGGCGGCTACGCGACGCACGTTCTGGCCCCGCACCCGCGCCATCTGGTCGATCCCGGCAACTTGGACCCGGCGCTGGCCGCGACTTACGCCTGTTCCGGCATCACGGTCTATTCCGCCGTCCGCAAGGTGATGCCGCTGCCGCCCGACGAGCCGCTGCTGCTGGTCGGCGCCGGCGGCCTCGGCTTGAGCGCGCTCGCGCTGCTGAAAGCAATGGGCCACCGCAACAGCATCGTCGTGGACATTTCGCCCGAAAAGCGCACTGCGGCACTCGCGGCCGGTGCGGCGCAAGTGGTGGACGGCGGGCCGGAGGGCGTCGTCGCCCGCATCATGGCGGCGGCGGGCGGCCCGGTCGGCGCGATCATCGACTTCGTCAACGGCACCGCCAGTGCCGCGGCTTCGTTCGAGGCACTGCGCAAGGGCGGCAAGCTGGTGCAGGTCGGCTTGTTCGGCGGCGAACTGCGCATCCCGCTGCCGATCATGGCCATGCGGGCGCTGACGATCCAAGGCAGCTATGTCGGCAGCGTTAAAGACCTTCGCGAGCTGGTCAAGCTGGCGCAGGGCGGCACTCTGCCCGGCCTGCCCGTCACCGAAGTGCCGATGGAGCAGGCGGATTCCGCCCTGATGCGCCTGCGCGATGGGCACGTCACCGGCCGCCTCGTGCTCCGTGCGGAGGCTGCGTAATGGACAAGCGTATTTCCCTCACGCTGAAACACCGCCCCACGGGCGCGCCCAGTGCCGCCGACTTCGAAGCTGTCGAGCAACCCATGCCGATGCCCGGCCCGGGCGAGGTGCTGACCCGCACGCTGTTCCTCTCCATCGACCCGTATATGCGCGGCCGCCTCTCGGATCGGGCGTCCTACGCCAAGCCCGTGCAGATCGGAGAGGTGATGACCGGCGAGAGCGTGGGCGAAGTGTTGGCCTCGAACGCGCCCGATTTTGTCCCAGGCGACGCGGTCGTCGGCAGTAGGGGATGGCAGACCCATTCGGTCACGCCGGCTGCCGCCTTGGTCAAGCTCGACCGAGGTGCAGCGCCGCTCTCCACCTATCTCGGCGTGCTCGGGATGCCGGGCACCACCGCCTATTCCGGCCTGACCGACATCGGCCACGTCCGCGCTGGCGAGACGGTGGTGATCTCGGCCGCGACGGGCGCCGTGGGGTCGGTGGCGGGGCAACTGGCCAAGCGGGCTGGCGCGCGCGTGATCGGCGTGGCCGGCGGCGCGGAGAAATGCCTGTGGGCGCAGGAGGCGCTGGGCTACGACGACTGCATCGACCATCGCGGCATGGACATCGACGTGGCGCTGAAGGCCACATGCCCGGACGGCATCGACGTGTATTTCGAGAATGTCGGCGGCGCGGTTCAGGCAGCCGTATGGCCGCTGCTCAACCCGCACGCGCGAATGATCATGTGCGGCATGGTCGCCGAGTACAACCACCAGAGGCCCGCGCCGGGTCCGAACCTGATGGCGGTGGTGCGCCAGCGTCTGCGCATCGAGGGCCTGATCGTTTCCGACAAGCCCGAACGATTCGCCGAATGGCGGGCGCTGGCGGCACCCTGGGTGGCAGACGGGTCGCTCCGCTACCGCGAAACGATTATCGACGGCCTTGAAAACGCCCCCGACGCGTTGGCGCAAGTGCTGGCCGGCGGAAATTTCGGCAAGATGCTCGTGCGGCTCTAATTTCCGTGGGGTGTGCGTGGGCGGCCCCTTTGGCGTAAGGGGCCGTCCCCACATGCCCTACAGATTTCGCACGTCAGTTGAGCTGCACGCCCTCCGGCACCAGCTTCGGCCCGCGTAGCTTCTCCCGCTCGCCGGTGCGCTCGGCCACCATCAGGTCCGTGACCAGCCCGGCCTCGTCCGGCTCCATCAGCGCCAGCGGCCCGGTGCCCGTGCGCAGCGGCCGGTCCGGCACTGCCACGATCGAGGACGCGCGCAGCAACGCCGCCACGAACCCGCGCCCCCACGCCAGCGGCGAGCGGTCCGAGATCGCCGCCCACATCGACTGCCAGCGCTCGCGGCGCTCGGCCAGCGGCATCGCCAGTGCCCGGTCCATCGCGTCGGCCATCGCGTCCGCATCGTGCGGATTGATGCGCAGCGCGCCGTCCAATTGCTGCGCGGCACCCGCGAAACGCGACAGCACCAGCACTCCGGGGTCGGCCGGGTTCTGCGCGGCGACGAATTCCTTGGCGACCAGATTCATCCCGTCCCGCAGCGGCGTCACCAGCCCGACGCGCGCCACGCGCATGTAGCCGGCCACCAACGTCCTATCCACCGCCCGCGACACCAGCCGCAGCGGCAGCCAGTCCGGCTCCGCGAGGTCCGCGTTCAGGCAGCCGGCATCCCGGTCCAGCGCCGTCCGCAGGGCGCGGTATGAGGAGACCTCCTTGCGCGACACGGCCGCGATTTGCAGCAGCGTCGCGCGCCGATGCCATTGCGGATGTTTTTCCAGCAGCAGCCGCAGCCCCGCCAGCCGCTGCAACAGCCCCTTGGTCGGGTCCAACCGCTCGACGCCGAAGATCAGATGTTGGCCGGTCAGGCTCGCGCGCAGCCGGCTCGCTTCCGGGCCGGCCGCCATCTTATCTGCGAGATCGGCGAACCCGTGTGGCTCGATCTCTACCGGGAACACGCCCAGCCGTACCTTGCGGCCCGCCATGGTCAGCAGATTGCCAGGCCCGCGCATCGCATCGCCGAACAACTCGGCGGCGGCGGCAAAGTTCGCCAGATCGTTCTCGGTCTGAAAGCCGATCAGATCGGCCGCCAGCAGGTCGCGCACCAGCGAGCCCATCTCGGGCGCGGCCGCCAGCACGTCCGCCGAGGCGAACGGCACATGCAGAAAAAACCCGATCGGATTGGTCACGCCGCGCGCGCGCAGGCACGCCGCCAGCGGCATCAGATGGAAGTCGTGGATCCACACAAGATCGGTCGGCCGCAATAGCGATTGCAGGGTCGCGGCCATCCGCGCATTGACGTCGCGATACGCTTTCGCGTCGCGCCGGTCGAAATGCATCAATTCCGGCATCGTGTGCAGCAACGGCCACAGCACGCCGTTGGAAAAATTATTGTAGTAACGATCGTGCTCGTCTTGCGTGAGGTCGATGGTGGCATAGTCGATGCCGTCGGCCTGCTCGACCGAAACGTTATTGCCACCCGTTCCGATGGCGCCGCTCCACCCGAACCACAAGCCGCCGCGCTTCTCCATCAGCCCGTCGAGGGCCACCGCCAGGCCGCCGGCGTGATTGCCGGCGGAGGGCAGCGGGACGCGGTTGGATACGACGACCAGGCGATTCATCTTGCCTCCAACGGGGCGCGGTTCGGGTCAGATCAACTCGGGCAAGAGCGCGCGACCCGCCGCCCCATGTCCGTCGAGCGTCTAAACGGGCAACCGTCGGCAAAGTTTCCAACAAGTTAAGGTGTTGCAACAGGAACAACGCCTTAGCCTGCGCCGTCGAAAGACGACATCGAAACGTTCACGTCGAAAATGCGGGTGCCCCAATCCCCTCGCAACGCGGGTTTTCGCCGCCGGGTGTGGCGACATTACGGCGCGGACAGGTGCCATTCGTGGCAGTCGCGAGAAAGTTTGTGCGGCGCGGCAAGCCGGCCGGTCAGGCCCCCGGCGGCAGCCCGTCCGATGCGATCAGCGCCACCAGATCCTCGCCCACGTCCGTGCATGGCCGCGCCAGCCGCGCCTGGAACGTTCCGGCCAACGGCGTCCGCGTGGGCGCGTCGGCCAGCGCCTCGCCGGTTTTCCACGCCAGCAGATCGGTCCAGCTTTCCCGCCGCCACCGCGTGCCGCCATCGAACGGGGCCGCCGCGTCGCGCAGCAGCAGCAGCCGCGTCCGGTCGCCGGTGGCGCTCACCCGTGTGGCAAACCCGCCCCCGTTCGCCGCCCGCCACAGCAACACCTCCAGCGCCAGCACCCGCAGCCCGCCGCTGTCCCAGCCCACGAACGCACCCAGATCCAGCCGCGCGGCGGCGGACGGATCGGCCGCGAACGCCAACACGGCGATCTGGCGGTCCGCGATCGGCAACAAAGCCGCCCGATGCACGCGCGCGGCCGGTAACGTGACGACCGGCGCCAGCCCGGATGCTCGGAACGCCACCCGCTCGCGCGGCAGCGGCAGGAATCCGATGTCGGAGATCGTCCCCGGCCTCAGCCGTGCCGTCGCACCGACGTGCGCCTCCGGCATCGGCACGCCGAACAGGGGGGCTGCAACCAGAGCGCGGCGCGTGAGACGCATCGCGCCATCGTGGCGCGAATCGGTAAAGGCTTCCTCAGCCGCGCGGCGCCCGGCAGAAGGCAAAATCGCAGCCTTCGTCGGCCTGCAATACCTGATCCAGAAACAGTTTCAGGTATCCGCGTTCGGCGCCGTCCGGGCGTGCCGGCGGCTGCCATTCCGCACGCCGGGCCGCAAGCACCGCATCGTCCAACAGCACGTCGATCCGCCGTCCGTCCGCGTCCAGGCGGATACGGTCGCCGGTGCGCACCAGACCCAACGGGCCGCCGATAGCCGCCTCCGGCGTCGCGTGCAGCACGATCGTCCCGAACGCCGTGCCGCTCATCCGCGCGTCTGACAGGCGCACCATGTCCTTAACCCCGGCCCGCGCCAGCTTGCGCGGGATCGGCAGGTAGCCGGCTTCCGGCATGCCCGGCGCCCCCACCGGCCCCGCGTTGCGCAGCACCAGTACGTCGTCGGCCGCCACCTCCAGCGAATCGTTGTCGATGCGCGACGCCATGTCGGGAATGTCCTCGAACACCACGGCCCGTCCTTCGTGCCGCAGCAGGGCAGGGGTCGCCGCCGACCGTTTCAGCAGCGCCCCGCGCGGCGCCAGATTGCCGTGCAGCACCCCCAGCCCGCCGCCGACATGGATCGGCGCCGAGCGCGACCGGATGACGGTCTGCCCCGGCACGATCTCGGCCCCCGCCGCCACGTCCGCCAGCGTGGCTCCGCCGACCGTGCGTGCGCTCATGTCCAACAGGGGAGAAAGTTCGCGCAGGAGCGCGGGCATGCCGCCAGCCCAGTGGAAATGCTCCATGTAATGCTGGCCCGACGGCTTCAAATCCACCAGCACCGGCACCTCGCGCCCCAGCCGGTCGAACGCCTCCAGGTCCACATCGATCCCGAGCCGCCCGGCGATGGCGGTGAAATGGATCAGCGCGTTGGTCGAGCCGCCGATGGCCTGCAACACCGCGAACGCATTGCGGAACGCGGCCGGCGTCAGGATGTCGCGCGGTGTTGTCCCCGCACCCGCCAGCTTTACGGCGGCGGCGCCCGAC
>CAJCJG010000093.1 GCA_903970625.1 Solirubrobacterales bacterium 70-9
GTTCGGGTGGGGGTGACGGCCGTGCTGCCCTTTCTCATCTCCGCGCTCGCGTTGCTGGTGGCGCTGGCGGGCTGCGCCGGGCTGACCCATCAAGCCGACGGCAGTGCCAGCACCGCCTCGGCAAATGCGGCCGGCGCCTCCTGCGGGACGTTGTGGCCGATGCCGGCCAGGATGCGGCGCTCGTAGAAACGTTTGAAGTATGGTGCGTGGCTGTCATCGACCGGGAGCGGTCCTTCCACCCCGTCGCTGTCGCCTTGCAGGACGATGGTGGGCACTATGATGTCGGGCTGCCCCGCCAACCGGCTCTCGATCCCGTCCAGCGCCGCATCGCCGGTAATGCCGCCATAGCGGTGGCGGTAGGAGTGGATGACGATATCGACGAAATCCGGATTGTCGAACGATTCGGCGGTTTGGGCGAAAGTCGCCTCGTCAAAGGCCCATAGCGGCGACCACAGCCGCCAGAGCAGCCGGCACAGATCGCGCCGGCTGCGCGTGAGGCCAGCCCGCCCGCGCTCCGAGTGGAAGTAGTATTGATACCAGTAGCGATATTCTTCCTCGGGCGCCGCCGGGCTGCCGGCGCGGGCGATGTCCTGAATATTATAGCCGGCGCCGCAACTGACCAATCCCCGCACCCGCTCAGGCCACAGCGCGGCCACGATGCAGGCAGCGCGGCCGCCCCAGTCGAACCCGGCCAGCGTCGCGGCGGGGATCGCCAGCGCGTCCATGAACGCCAGCAAATCGGCACCCAATCCGGCCTGCTGCCCGGAGCGCGGCGTGGCGGCCGACAGGAACCGCGTGGCCCCGTAGCCGCGCAGCGACGGGACAAGGCAGCGCCGACCGGCGGCGGCCAGAATTTGCGCCACGGCGTCGTAGGCGTGCGCGTCGTAGGGGAAGCCGTGCAACAGGATCGCCGGCGGCCCGTCCGATGGTCCGGTTTCGGTATAGGCGACGTTCAGGACGCCGGCAGCAATGGTCTTCACGTTTGGCCCGCCGTTTGTGTGATGGGACGATAGCGTGCCAAGCGTACGATGCAATCGGCCGCCCCTTGCGCCATGTGGACAAGGTGGGTCAACTCCTTGCTCCACCATGAGGCTGTCCGAACGAGCGATGGTTGCGGAAGTCAGGGCGAACAGACATTCGCTGACCGCGCCGGTGGCCGACGCGGACTTCCGCAAGCTTGCCGAGAACATTCCGACGCTGTGCTGGATCGCCGACCCGGACGGCTACATCTTCTGGTACAACCGTCGGTGGTACGACTACACCGGCACCACGCCCGCGCAGATGGAAGGCTGGGGCTGGCAGTCGGTGCATGACCCGAAAAAGCTCGCCGAGGTGCTGGAGCGCTGGCAGGCGGCGATCACCTCGGCCCAGCCGTTCGAGATGGTGTTCCCGATCCGGGGGGCGGACGGCGTGTTCCGGCCCTTCCTGACCCGCATCACTCCCGCCTTCGACGACAGCGGGGCGCTGACCAACTGGTTCGGCGTCAACACCGACATCTCGCCGCAGGTCGAAGCCGAGGCGGCCTTCGTCAAAAGCGAGGCGAAATTCCGCGTCCTGGCGGACTCCATGCCGCAGATGGTCTGGTCCGCCACGGCGGAGGGGGCGGTCGATTACTTCAACGCCCGTTGGTACGAATTCACCGGCTTGCCCATCGGAGCCGCCGACGGCGACGGCTGGGGCGTGGCCGTGCATCCCGCCGATCTGGAGCAGGTGGAGGCGACGTGGCGCCGGTGCGTCGCGACGGGCGAGCCGTATCACGGCGAGTTCCGGCTGCGGCATCGCGCCGGCGCTTACCGCTGGCTGCTGGGGCGCGGGCAGCCGGATCGGGACCATGACGGCCGGATCGTCCGCTGGTACGGCACCTGCACAGATATCGAGGACATCGTGCAGGCGCGGCAGGTGCTGAAACGCTCCCGCGATGAGCTGGAGGCGGAGGTGATCGCCCGCACCGGCGAGCGCAACCTGCTCGCCACGCTGGTCGAGACCACCGACGTCCTGATTATGGCGATCGACCCGGCGTACAACATCATCGCCATCAACAAGGCCAACGCCGACGAAGTCTTGCGCATCTACGGCATGCGCCCGCAGGTCGGCGACAATCTGATGGAATTGTTGGAAGGACACCCCGACCAACCGATTTCGCGCGCGACATGGGGCCGGGCGCTGGCCGGCGAGGAAATGACGATCGTCGCCCCGCGCGGCGATCCGGCACGGGAACGGCCGTCTTATGAGATTCGGCTCGGCACGCTGCGCGACGCGGCTGGCAGGCCGATCGGCGCGTTCCAGTTCGCGCAGGACGTGACCGCGCGGCTGCGCGACGCGGCGATGCTGGCGCAGGCACAGGAGGCGCTGCGGCAATCGCAGAAGCTGGAGGCCATGGGCCAGTTGACCGGCGGCGTCGCGCACGACTTCAACAATCTGCTGACGCCGATCATTGCCGCGCTGGACCTGTTGCAGCGGCGCGGCGTCGGCGGCGAGCGGGAGCGGCGGCTGATCCACGGCGCCATGCAATCGGCCGAGCGCGCCAAGACGCTGGTGCATCGGCTGTTGGCGTTTGCACGGCGCCAGCCGTTGCAGCCGGTGCCGATCGACGTGGGCGCGCTGATCCACGGGCTCGCGGACCTCCTGGCCAGCACGATGGGGCCGCAGGTGGCGCTGAGCTTCGAGATTGCGGGCGACCTGCCGGCGGCGAAGGCCGATGCCGGGCAACTGGAAATGGCGATCATCAATCTGTGCCTGAACGCGCGCGACGCGATGGGGGGCGGGGGCACGATCCGCATTGCCGCGACGCTGGAACAGGGCGGCATCGAGGCATCCGGCCTCCCGCCCGGCAGGTATGTTCGCGTGGCTGTGGCCGACACAGGTACGGGCATGGACGAGGCAACGCGGGCGCGCGCCGTCGAGCCGTTCTTTTCGACCAAGGGCGTCGGCAAGGGCACCGGGTTGGGGCTGTCGATGGCCCACGGCCTCGCGTCCCAACTCGGCGGCGCGCTGACGATCCGCAGCGAGGTGGGGGTGGGCACCGAGGTGGCGATGTGGCTGCCCGAAAGCCGGGAGGCAGCGCAGGCCGCGCCGACGGCAGGCGGCCCCGAGGCGGCCCCGTCGCCGACCGGGGCCGCGCTCGTCGTCGAGGACGAGGAATATATCCGCGTCAGCATCGTCGATATGCTGACCGACCTCGGCTTCGCGGTGCGCGAGGCCGCCTCGGCGGAAGCGGCGTTGCAGGCCATTGAGGCCGGCTACAAGCCGGACATCCTAATCACCGACCACCTGATGCCGGGAATGACGGGTGTGGAACTGGCCCGCGCGGTGCGGGCGCGCGATCCCGGCATGCGGGTGCTGATCATTTCCGGGTTCGCCGAGGCCGACGGGATCGACCCCGCGTTCGCGCGGTTGACCAAGCCGTTCCTGCAACGCGATCTGCTGCGCCACATTCGCGGCGACGCCGATTTGGCGTAGCGTCCGGCAACGCTGCGAGGAAGCCCATGACAGACGCCACCGCCGCCCTGATTCCGCGCCTGCGCACTGTCGTCGGCGAGGCCGGCATTCTGACCGAGGCGCAGGACATAGCGCCGTTTTCGCAGGATTGGCGGGGCCTGTATCGCGGGCGGGCGGCAGCCGTGGTGCGGCCGGCCAACGCGGCCGATCTGGCCGCCGTCATCAAACTCGCGGGCGAGGCGGGTGTGTCGGTCGTGCCGCAGGGCGGCAATACCTCAATGGTCGGCGGCGCAGTGCCGGCCGACGACGGCAGCGAGATCGTCGTGAGTTTGTCGCGGATGAATCGGGTGCGCGCGGTCGAGCCGGTGGATTTGACGATTACGGTTGAGGCGGGCGTCACGCTGAAGGCGGCGCAGGAGGCGGCGGCGGAGGCCGGGTGCCTGTTGCCGCTGTCGATTGCGGCCGAAGGAACGGCGCAAATAGGCGGCGTGCTGGCGACCAACGCGGGCGGCAACAACACGGTACGCTACGGCAACGCGCGCGATCTGGTGCTGGGGCTGGAAGTCGTGCTGGCGGACGGGACGGTGTGGAACGGCCTGCGCAAGCTGCGCAAGGACAATACCGGGTATTGTCTGCGGCAATTGTTCGTAGGCTCGGAAGGAACCCTGGGTATCATAACGGCGGCTGTCCTAAAACTGGTGCCGCGCCCGTTGGAGACGGAGGTGGCGCTGTGCGCGGTGCCGTCGCCGGAGGCGGCGCTCAAACTGTTCACGCGGCTGCATCAGGCGGATCCGGCCTCGGTGCAGGCGTTCGAGTATATGGCGGGCACCGGCATGGGGTTCGTGCTGCGCCACATTCCTGGCGCAACGATGCCGTTGCAGGCGCCCTCGCCGCATTACGCGCTGGTGGAACTGGCCACGCCCCGCGTGGGCGCCGGGCTGCGGGCGGCACTGGAAGCGGCGCTGGAGGCGGCGTTGGACGCGGAGGAGATCACCGACGCGGCGATTGCCGAAAGCGGCGCGCAGCGGGCGGCGATGTGGAAATTGCGCGAGGAACACGCGGAGGCACAGAAACGTGAAGGCGCGAGCGTCAAGAACGACGTGTCCGTCCCAGTCTCGCGCGTGCCCGAGTTGATTGCGCGAGCCTCGGCGGCGTGCGCGGCGCTGATGCCGGGGATTCGCGTGGTCCCGTTCGGGCATTTCGGCGATGGCAACATCCACTTCAACCTCGAACAGCCGCTGGACATGCCGGCGGCCGAGTTTCTGGCGCGCGACCACGAGATCATGGACGCGGTGGGCGCGGTGGTGCGCGACCTGGACGGCAGCTTTTCCGCCGAGCACGGGGTGGGCAAGCTGAAGCCCTACATGATGCCGCTGTGGCGTGGTGGCGCGGAATTGTGGGCCATGCGGCAGATCAAGCTGGCGTTGGACCCGCGCGGCGTGCTCAATCCTGGCAAGGTATTGCCTCCAACTTAACACTTCCCCTGGCATACCGAAACGTTTAGCATGTGCGAAGTCGCAACCATGGGCGCCTCGCCCGTGCCCAGCCGTAGGATGCCGGACCATTCCTGACCATCTCGCACAGCCGACCGCTTCCTTGTCCCGCAGGCGCGTCCTTGTGACCGGCGGCGCGGGCTTCGTGGGTTCGCACTTGTGCGAACGGCTTCTCGCACGCGGCGACGACGTGCTGTGCGTGGACAACTACTTCACCGGCCGGCGCGACAACATCGCCCATCTGCTCGGCCAGCCGCATTTCGAGGCGCTGCGCCACGACGTGTCGTTTCCGCTGTATGTCGAGGTCGATGAGATCTTCAATCTCGCCTGCCCGGCCTCGCCGGTTCACTACCAATTCGATCCGGTGCAGACGACGAAAACCAGTGTCATCGGCGCGATCAACATGCTGGGGCTAGCCAAGCGGATCGGCGCGAAGATCCTGCAAGCGTCCACCAGCGAAGTGTATGGCGACCCGACGGTACATCCGCAGACCGAGGATTACCGGGGCAACGTCAACACGCTCGGCCCGCGCGCCTGCTACGACGAAGGCAAACGCTGTGCGGAGACCCTGTTCTTCGACTATTTCCGCCAGCACCGGGTGAAGATCAAGGTCGCTCGCATCTTCAACACCTACGGCCCGCGCATGCATCCGAACGACGGGCGCGTGGTGTCGAACTTCATCATCCAGTCGCTGCGGGGCGACGACATCACGCTGTACGGCGACGGCAGCCAGACGCGCGCGTTCTGCTTCGTCGATGACCTCGTGGGCGGCCTGATGCGGCTGATGGGAACCGGGAATGACGTGACAGGGCCGGTCAACCTCGGCAACCCCCACGAGATCCCGGTGCGCGAACTGGCCGAGCGTGTGATTGCGCTGACCGGCTCGTCCTCCCGCATCGTGCATCGCCCATTGCCGCAGGACGACCCGTTGCAACGCTGCCCGGATATCTCCCTGGCCCGCCGCGTGCTGGACGACTGGCAGCCCACTGTGGCGCTTGAGGACGGGCTTCGCCGCACGATCGCCTATTTCGAGGCCATGCTCCGCGCGGGCAAGGCACCGGAGGGCCGCGCGGCCTGATGCCCGCGCGGGTGATCGGCTCTACGCCCCCAACCGCTCGATAATCGCCGTCACCGACGGCACCCGGCCGGCCGGACCCAGCGCGGCCAAGGTCGGCGGGGCGCGGAACAGCCGGCCCGCCGCCGCCTGGACATCCTCGATGGTCACGGCATTGATCTTGGCGACGGTTTCCGCCGTCGGCACGATGCGCCCAAAAACCTGCATCTGCCGCGCCAACTGCTCGCAGCGGCTGCCGGTGCTTTCCAGCGACATCAGCAACCCGGCCTTCACCTGCGCCCGCGCGCGGTTCAGTTCGGCTTCGGTCACGTCGGTCTGCACCTTGCGCAGTTCTTCCAGCGTCACCGGCATCAATTCCTCGGCCTCGCTCTCGCCCGTGCCGGCATAGATGCCGAACAGGCCGCCATCCATCGCCGGCGCCGTGAACGAATACACCGAGTAAACCAGCCCCCGCTTCTCCCGCACCTCCTGAAACAGCCGCGAGGACATGCCGCCGCCCAGCAGGGTCGAAAGCAGCATCGTCGGGTAATAGTCGGCATGCCCGTAGCCGACGGACGGAAAGCCCAGCACGATATGGACCTGATCCAGATCGCGCTCCTCGCGGAACTCGCCGCCCTCGTACAATCCGGGTTCGACGCGGGGCAGCGGATCGGTCGGCAGGTCGGCAAAGTGGCGCTGCACGAGGTCCAGCACCTGCTCGTGGTGAAGATTGCCGGCGGCGGCGACCACAGTGTTGCCGGTGGTGTAGTGGCGGCGCATGTAGGCCATCAGCGCCTCGCGCGGCAACGCGCGGATGATCTCCTCGGTGCCGAGCACCGGGCGGCCCATCGGCTGACCGGGATACGCCGTCTCCTGGAAATGATCGAAGATGATGTCGTCCGGCGTGTCGTTGGCCTGCCCGATTTCTTGCAGGATCACGCCGCGCTCCCGCTCCAACTCGTCGCGGTCGAACGCCGAATGGGTCAAGATGTCGCCGATGATGTCGGCGCCCAGCGCCGTGTCCTCCTTCAGCACCTTGACGTAGAACGCGGTCTGCTCCCGCGCCGTGTAGGCGTTGATGTGGCCGCCCACGGCCTCGATCTCCTCGGCGATGGCAGCCGCACTGCGCCGCTCGGTGCCCTTGAACGCCATGTGCTCCAGAAAATGCGAGACGCCGTTTTCGGGCGCGGTCTCGTTTCGGGTGCCGCTGGCGACGTAGGCGCCGAACGAGACGGTCTCGACGCGGTCCATCCGCTCGGAGACGACAATGAGGCCGGTGGGCAGGCGGGACACGCGGATGGCCCCGGACGGATCGGTCATGCGGCATTCCTCAGAACGGTTGCCCGCACCTCAGCCTCCACGGCGGCGAGGTCGTTGGGTGCGGTCGCGTATGTCTCCGGACGTTCATATAGGTCCGCGAGGCGCGGGGGCAGAGGGGGCCGCACGCCCAGGGCCATTTCCATCGCGTCCGGGAATTTGGCGGGGTGGGCGGTAGCCATGGCGACCGTCGGAACGCCGGGGCTCGGATGGGCGCGGGCGGCGGCGATGCCGATGGCGGAATGCGGGTCGGCCATGTAGCCGGTGGCGCCATACAAGGCGCGGATTTCCGCCAGTGTGGCGGCATCGTCCAGCCGGAACCCCTGGAATGTGTCCCGCGCCCGCTGCCACGCGACGTCCGGCACGATCATCCGCCCAGTGGCGCGGAAACCGGCCATCGCCGCCGCCGTGGCCGCCGGGTCGCGGTCCAGGATTTCGAACAGCAACCGCTCGAAATTGGAACTGACCTGGATGTCCATGCTGGGCGACAGGCTGGGTTCCACGCCCTGCACGCTCATGTCGTTGCTGGCCAGGAAACGGGCCAAAATATCGTTGCGGTTGGACCCGACGACCAGTTTCGCCACCGGCAGCCCCATCCGCCGCGCCACCCAGGCGGCCAGGATGTTGCCGAAATTGCCGGTGGGAACGGCAAACGCGACTTGCCGGTCCGGCGCGCCGAGCGCCAGCGCCGCGTACACGTAGTACGGCACCTGCGCCGCCACCCGCGCCCAGTTGATCGAGTTGACGGCGGAGAGATGCATGTCGCGGCGGAACGGCGCATCGGCGAACATCGCCTTCACCAAATCCTGGCAGTCGTCGAACGTGCCTTCCACGGCGATGTTGGCCACGTTGCGCGCCCGCACCGTGGTCATCTGCCGGCGCTGCACCTCGCTGGTGCGGCCCTTCGGGTGCAAGATCACGATGTCGATGCGGTCGCGATTGGCGCATGCCTCGATCGCGGCCGATCCGGTGTCGCCGGAGGTGGCGCCGACGATGGTGACTCGCCGATCCTGCTGCGCCAGAAAATGATCGAACAGGCGGCCGAGCAACTGCATCGCCATGTCCTTGAAGGCGAGCGTCGGCCCGTGGAACAGCTCCATCGTCCACAAATCGGGGCCGAGTTGGACCATCGGCGCGACCGCCGGGTGGGTGAAACTGCCGTAGGCGTCGCGGCAGAGGGCAAGCAGCGTCTCGAACGGCAGGTCGGCGCCCACGAACGGATGGACGATCCGGGCGGCGAGGTCGGCGTAGGGCAGCCCCCGCATGGCGCGAAATTCGTCCGGCGAAAACGTCGGAAACGAGTCCGGCACATACAGGCCGCCGTCGTCGGCAAGGCCGGCCAGCAGGACGCCGGAAAAGCCGAGCGTGGGCGCCTGGCCTCGGGTGGACACGTACTGCATGGAAGCGCGCCTGTTGCGGGTGGTGGGGCCGATAGATGCGGTAGGACGGCGCCGGGTTCAACGCTAGCCTGCGCATCCCCGTATCCGTTTTGGCGATGGACCTATGCCGACGATTTTGGAGTTGAAGCAGCGCGTGGCCGACGGTGCCGCGCGCCTCGCCGCCGTCGATGCCGCCATGCGCGCCGAACTGGACGAAATCTCAGCCCTTGCGGCCGACGGCGTCTCGCCGGTGCCGCGCGTGCCGTTCGCGTCGGTGCGAGACGGCTCGGCACCGGCCGACCTGATCCGGCGACGAGGATGCGTCGTGGTGCAGGGCGTCTTTGCCCCGGCGCAGGCGACGGAGTGGAACGCGGGGGTAGAAACGTATTTGGCGGAAAACGATGCCGATGGGGTCAGCCGCGCGCGGCGCCCGGAGCGTTGGGCCACGCCGCCGCAGATCTACTCGGTGTACTGGTCGCGGCCGCAAATCCTGGCACGGCAGTCGCCGGAACTGGCAGCGGTGCGGGCGTGGCTGAACCGGTTGTGGCGATTCGACGGGGAATTCGATCCGGACGCCGAATGCACATATGTCGATCGCATTCGCCGCCGCACGCCGGGCGATGCGTCGTTGGCGCTCGGGCCGCATATCGACGGCGGGACCAGCGGTCGCTGGCTGGGGACCGCCAGCATGCCGTATGCGCCGCTGTTTTGCGGCGATCCGGCCTCGTTCGACCCGTTCGCGGCAGCGGGGCGGCCGGACTCGCTCGACGAGACGGACGCAAACGCGTGCGGCATGTTCCGCTCCTGGCAGGGCTGGACGGCGCTGACGGCGCAGGGGCCGGGCGACGGCACGTTGCAGGTGGTGCCAGTCGCGGGCGCCATCGCCTGGGTGCTGCTGCGGCCGTTCGCGCCTGACGTGCCGGCGGAGTCGCTGTGCGGCGCGGAGGCGGCGCGGTCGTTGAGGATCGGGCCGCAGTGGCACGCGCCGTTGCTGCGCGCCCTGGTGCCGATTCCGCAGGTGCAGCCGGGCGACACGGTGTGGTGGCACCCAGACCTGATCCACGCCGTCGAGCCGGTGCATGGCGGGCAGGCGAACAGCAACGTGATGTACATCCCCGCCGCCCCGGACTGCCCCCGCAACCGCGCCTTCCTGCCGCGCCAGTGGAAAACGTTCGCAGCCGGCACCAGCCCGCCGGATTTTCCGCCCGACGATCTGGAGGTGGCGTTCACCGGGCGGGCGAGGGTGGAGGCGCTGAGCGCGCTGGGGCGGCGCCAGATGGGGGTAGGGTGAGCGGTCTTCCCGAGCGCTTCTTCGATGCGGCGCGGCGCGTGTTGCTCAAGGAGAGCGACCGGCTGGACTTCGACGCAGCCGACATTTTGCGGATCGCGCAGGACACGGCGATGCACGCCGAGTTTCGCGAGATATTGCGCGGCGAGGTAAACAACCCGCAGCTTGCCGACATAGTCGTTCATTATCTGGACGAGATCGCGAGCGAACTTGAAAGCCGCGCGACCATTTCAGATATCAGGGTAGAGTTGATCGACCGAGCGGGCATGGCGGTTTCCGCTTCCGTGACGGTCGCGGCGGTGGGAATGTTGGCGGTAGGCGGATTTGCCATTGGGCCTTCCCTGGTTCTCGCTGTGGGTGTCATAGGATTGGTCGCCTCTGGCGCCGGCAGAACGATATTGCGGCTCGGCGGCCACAAACACTCGTTGGCCGCCGAGCGGGTTAGGAGGTTGTTACGAGGAATGGAGGGCAAGCGACCATGACTTTGACGGACCGAGACGTATTGCTGTCGGCCTTCGCTGCTATCGTCTTGGTTTGGACGGTGGGTTTGGTCGTTTACACGGTGGTTTCCGACGCCCGGCAGACGCGCGCGGCGTTGAACGCCATCACGGCATCGTTCACCGAGGAGCTTCGGCGAGCAAAGATTTCGCCGTAGCGCTCCTCGCCTCACGCCGCCGCAAAATCCCCGTCCGGCTTCAGCATCTCCAGCACCCCCGTCCGGATGTCGAACGAGGCGCCGTGCAGCCGCAGCCGATGGTCGGCCACGCGCTCGGCGATCCACGGGAATGTCAGCAGGTTCTCCAGCGACACCTTCACCGCCTCGTGCTCGCACGCCGTCTGCGGGTCCACCGGGTCGCAGGCCAGCGCCCGCGCGCGCGCGCGGTCGGCAATGCGCATCCAGGGGACAACGAACTCCGGCGGCGCAAGGCTCGGGTCCAGCAGCGCGCGGATACCGCCGCACATCGCATGGCCGAGCACGATCAGATCCTCCACTTGCAGCACCGTCACGCCGAACTCCAGCGCGGCGCTGGTGCCGTGGAACTCGCCGTCCGGCATGAACGGCGGCACCAGATTGGCCACATTGCGCACGACGAACAGCTCGCCGGGACCGACGTTAAAGATCATCGTCGGATCGACGCGGCTGTCCGAGCACGCAATGACCATCGTGTGCGGACTTTGCCCGCGCGCCGCCAGTTCCTCGAACAGCGCCCGGCGCTTCGGCCATTCGGTGGCGCGGAACTCACGATAGCCGTGGATCAGATGCTTCATCGGCTACTCCAGATAACGGGCGGTGAGGTGGGCGGTGAAGTCGGATGGGTCGAGCGGTTTGCCGGTCGCCTCGCGCAGCAGGTCGTTGAAGCCGAGCAGGCTGCCGCGCCCATGCACATGCCGGCGCAACCAGCCCACCAGGGGGCGAAGGTCGCCTGCCGCAAGCTGCTCGTCCAGCCCCGGCGTGTCGCGTTTCGCCGCCGCCATCAATTGCGCCGCCGCCATCGCGCCGAGCGTGTAGCTGGGGAAGTAGCCGAACGCGCCGTCGTACCAATGGATGTCCTGCAAACACCCGCGCGCGTCGTCCGGCGGCACGATCCCCAGGAGCGCGCGCATGCCGTCGTTCCAGGCGCCGGGCAGGTCGGCCACCGCAAGGTCGCCCGCCACCAGCCCCTGTTCCAGCCGGAAGCGCAGGATCACATGCGCCGGATAAGTCATCTCGTCGGCATCGACGCGAATGAAGCCGCGTTCGACGCGGCGCCACAGCGCGCCGAGATTGCTGGTGGTGTAGGCGTCCGGATCGCCAGGAAACGATTCCAGCAGCAGCGGCCCGAGCCAGGACAGGTACGCGTCCGACCGGCACGCCTGCATCTCGACGATCAGCGACTGGCTTTCGTGCGCGGCCATCCCGGCCGTCTCGCCGACGGGCTGTCGGGCATAGGCCGTGGGCAGCCCGCGCTCGTACAGCGCGTGCCCGGTCTCATGCATCACGCCCATCAGGCTTTGGGAAAAATCGTCCTCGCGGTAGCGGGTGGTGATGCGCACATCGGTCGGCGTGCCGCCGCAGAACGGGTGGGCGGAGCGGTCCAGCCGCGAATGTTCCGGCTCCAGCCCGGCGGCGGCGGACAGACGGCGGCACAGCGCCTCCTGCACATCGGGCGCGAACGGACCCTGCGGCCGAGTCGGCGTCGGTCGGGCGGCTTGCCTTGCTTCGGCGCGCGGCAGGGCTTCGGCCAGGAACACGCGGTAAGCATCGAACACCGGCGCCACGTCGGCCGCGCCGATGCCGCGCTGGAACCCGTCCATCAGCGCGTCGTAGGGCGACAGGCCGACGACGGGGCCCAGCGCGTCGGCGTATTGCCGCGTCAGATTGACGACCTCCGCCAGAGACGGCGCGACGGCGGCAAAATCGGAGGTGCGCCGGGCCTCGCGCCAGATTTTTTCGCATGCCGAATTGGCGCGCGCCTGCGCTTCGATCAGATCGGCAGGGACCGCGGTGGCGCGGATGTGGGCGTGCCGCATCAGGCGCAGGTTGGCGGAATGCCACGGGTCGTCGCCGGCCGAGGCAGCGGCGAAATCGTCGGCCACGTCCGGGGCGGTCAGCAGACCGTGGGCAAGTCCTGCGAGCACGGCAAGCTGGTCGCCGCGCGCGGCCGCCCCCCCCGGCGGCATCATCGCGGCACCGTCCCAGGACAGCATCGCCGATGCCTCGTGGACGGTGGCGATGCGCGCGAAGCGGGCGGTCAGACGGTCGTAAGCGGTCATGGGCGGATCACCTTGCGGGCATAGGACGCGAAGATCACCAGCAGCGCGGCGGCGAGGCCGTACCAGGTGATCGCGTACTGCAAATGGTTGTTCGGCGGCTGCGGCAAATGCTCGGCCGGGATCGGCGTGGCGCCGCCGGGCGGCGGCGGGCCGAGGGCGACCAGCGTGAACGGCGCCACGGCAGCCAGCCCCAGTGCCGCGCCGATGGCGGCGGGATCCAGCGCATAGAAGCGGCGGCCGG
>CAJCJG010000094.1 GCA_903970625.1 Solirubrobacterales bacterium 70-9
GGACCCAAGCCATGGCGGCGCTCGGTGCCCTCGCGGTCTCCGTCGGCCGGAGCTTTTGGCGGGGCGGCGGGTGATGCCTGCCCCGCACCGGCGGAGTAGCCAACAGATAAATTTCACGACATAAACGGCGCCCGCGTACGCACGGCTCCATGTGAAGGGCCGGCGCAGGAGCATTGTTATGACGTCCACCTGGTCCCCCGACTCCTGGCGCGCCCGCCCGATCAAGCAGGTGCCGGCCTATCCCAGCCCCGAAAAGCTCGCGGCGATGGAAGCGAAACTGCGCGGCTATCCGCCCCTGGTGTTTGCCGGCGAAGCCCGCCGCCTGCGCGCCTCGCTGGCGCAGGTTGCCGACGGCAAGGCGTTCGTGCTGCAAGGCGGCGACTGTGCGGAAAGTTTTTCCGACTTCACCGCCAACATCATCCGCGACACGTTTCGCGTGCTGTTGCAGATGGCTGTGGTGCTGACCTTCGGCGCCTCCGTCCCCGTCGTCAAAATGGGCCGCATGGCCGGGCAGTTCGCCAAGCCGCGCTCGTCGGACACGGAGACCATCGGCGACGAGACGCTGCCGACCTATCGCGGCGATATCGTCAACGGCCCGGAATTCACCCCCGAAGCCCGCGTGCCCGATCCGGCACGCATGGAACTCGGCTATTTCCAGTCCGCCGGCACGCTGAACCTGCTGCGCGCATTCGCGACCGGCGGCTACGCCGATCTGCACGAAGTCCATCGCTGGAATCTCGGCTTTGTCGCGCGCTCGCCGATGGAGGCGCGTTACCGCGACCTCGCCGCGCGCATCGACGAGACGCTCGGCTTCATGGCCGCCTGCGGCATGACCAGCGCCAGCACGCCGCAAATCCGCGAAACGGATTTCTTCACCAGCCACGAGGCGCTGCTGCTGCCGTACGAGCAGGCCCTGACCCGCGTGGATTCCACCTCCGGCGACTGGTACGCCTGCTCCGCCCACTTCCTCTGGGTCGGCGACCGCACGCGGCAGACGGACGGCGCACATGTCGAATTCCTGCGCGGGGTCAAAAACCCGCTCGGCCTGAAGGTCGGCCCGACCACGACCATCGACGACCTGCTGCGCCTGATCGACACCCTGGACCCGAAGAACGAACCCGGCCGCCTGACCTTGATCAGCCGCATGGGTGCGGAAAAGGTGGAAAAACTGCTGCCGGCGCTGGTCCGCGCAGTCAACCGGGAAGGGCGGCGCGTCGTGTGGCTGTGCGACCCGATGCACGGCAACACGATCTCGACCGCCGCGAAGCTGAAAACCCGCAACTTCGACGCGATCCTGTCCGAAGTGCGCGGCTTCTTCGATGTCCATGCGGCCGAGGGCACCTGGGCCGGCGGCGTGCATGTGGAAATGACCGGCCGCAACGTCACCGAATGCGTCGGCGGCGCCCACAAGCTGACCGAGGCCGATCTGTCCCAAAGCTACGAGACGTTCTGCGACCCGCGCCTGAACGCCGAGCAATCGCTGGAACTCGCGTTCCTGGTGGCCGAGGAACTGAAGGCGAGGCGGCAGCCGGCGCGCGAGTTGCCGGCCGTCGCGGCGCAATAGCCATGGACGGGGCCCCGCCGGACGGCCTGGACGCCGACGTCGCCGCCCGAACGGACGTCTATTTCAACCGCACGCGCGAAGTGGTGCGCCGCTTCGGCGACAAGCGCGTTACCTACGCCGTGTTCCTGCGCCGCCCGGTCATCTCGGCACCCCGCCTGATGCTGGAATGGCTCGCCCACGTCGCCGCCGCGCGCGGCATCGCGTTCGACATCGACGTGGTGCATGCCGAGGGGAACTGGACCGGCGCCGGCGAGCCGATCGTCTATATCGGCGGCAGCTTCATCGAACTCGCGCCGCTGGAGACGATCCTGCTGCAAAAGCTCGGCCCTGCCTGCGTCGCCGCGCACAACGCCTACCAGATGGCGCTGGTGCTGCCGAACGTGGGTTTCCTCGCCATGGACGCGCGCCACTGCGCGGGCGCCGAGATGCAGGACATGATGGCCTACGCCGCCAGCGTCGGCAGCGAGGCGGCAAAGCGGGAAGGGGCCATCGGCTTCATCGGCAACGCCACCGACGGCACCGCGCACTGGTTCGGTGCGTCGGCCGGGCGCGGCACGATGCCGCACGCCCTCATCGGCTACGCCGGCTCGACCGTGCGCGCGGCGGAGATGTTCCACGAGACGTTTCCGAACGAAGGGCTGACCGTGCTGGTCGATTACTTCGGCCGCGAGATCACCGACGCGCTGGCCGTCTGCCGCCGCTTTCCGGACCTTGCGGCACACGGCCAACTGGCCGTCCGGCTCGACACGCATGGCGGCCGCTTCCTCGAAGGTCTCGATCCGGCGGAGAGCT
Organism: Solirubrobacterales bacterium 70-9; assembly: GCA_903970625.1. Taxonomy (GTDB): domain Bacteria; phylum Pseudomonadota; class Alphaproteobacteria; order Acetobacterales; family Acetobacteraceae; genus CAJCJG01. The sequence continues at coordinate 2,357 of CAJCJG010000094.1, forward strand.
ACGCCGTGCTGGACCGGCGCGCCCACGGCGCGATCCGCCGCTACCGCAGCGACACCGAACTCCGCTACCTCGTCGGCACCGGCGTCTCGGGCGCCGCGATCTGGCGCATGCGCGAGGCGCTGGACGAGGCCGGCTTCCCGAAGGTCCGCATCGTCGTCAGCTCCGGCTTCGGCGTCGATAAATGCCGTGTGATGGCCGACACCAAGGCCCCCATCGACATCGTGGGAACGGGCAGTTTTTTGCCCGATCTGTGGAGCGAGACCTACGCCACCGCCGACATCGTCGAGTACGACGGCGCCCCGATGGTCAAGGTCGGCCGCGAGTTTTTGCTCCGCCGCAACGGCGAGCGCCGCCGGGGCTGAACGCAAAAACGGCCGGGCGAGATGCCCGGCCGTTGCTGCCGCATCGTTTGCAAGCCGGTTAGCCGACTTGATCGTTCGCACCGTGATCGTTGTTGCCGGCGCGCGACGCCAGTTGGGCGCTCGCACCGGCGTCGTTGTTGCCGGCGCGCGAGGCGAGCTGCGCGCTCGCACCCGCGTCGTTATTGCCGGCGCGCGAAGCAAGCTGCGCGCTCGCGCCGGCGTCGTTGTTGCCGGCGCGCGAGGCAAGCTGCGCGCTCGCACCGGCGTCGTTATTTCCGGCGCGCGAGGCAAGCAGCGCGTTCGCACCGCCGTCGTGGACGCCGCCGCGCGCCGCAAGCTGCGCATTGGCACCGGCGTCGTTGCTACCCGCGCGCGAAGCCGACTGCGCATCCGCCCAGTAGGACAAATCCTTCGGGTGGGCGGCCATGGCGGTGTGCGAGGCGAACAGGGCCACGGCGGCCGCGAGCAACGCGGCGCGAGCGGTGGAAGCCTGGGGAATGGTAAACATCGTCGTATCCTTCGTGAACTGGGCGGCAGGTCCGCCCGTCGCAACCATAAATGGGCGCCCCCTTGCCCGAAAAAACAGGGAATGTTTTGCTGGTCTTCATCGAAAATTTCGGCGGTCTCATGGACGCTCTCACGCTCGATCAGGTCACTGTGTTCCTCTCCGTCGTCGAGCACGGCAGCTTTTCCGCTGCCGCGCGCGCACTGAACCGGGCGCAGTCGGCCGTCACCTACGTCGTGCAGAAGCTGGAGGAGCAGATCGACACGCCGCTGTTCGATCGTGCCCAGTATCGCCCGGTGCTGACCGACGCCGGTCGCGCGCTGCTGCCGCAGGCGCGCCGCATCATGGAGGCGGTGGGCGCCTTCCGCATCCAGGCGCGGGGCATCGCGGGCGGGCTGGAGCCGGAACTGGCGCTGGCGGTCTCGTCGCTGTTTCCGATGCCGCTGCTGGCCGAGGTTCTGCGCGCCTTCCGTGAACGCTTCCCCACTGTCAGCACCCGCATCTTCGTCGAAAGCCTCAGCGGCGTGGCGCGTCTGGTGGAAGCCGAAATGTGCCCGCTCGGCATCTCCCCCGTGTTCACCGCCACGTCCGACCTGCTGCGCCGGGCCGCGCTGGTGGACGTGGAGCTCGTGATGGTGGCCGCCCCGGAGCACCCGCTGGCGCGCCTGCCGGGCCGCCTGACACCGGATATGCTGCGCGAGCATGTGCAACTGGTCCTGACCGACCGCACCACGCCGCACGACATCAAGGACTACGGTGTCTATGCGTCGCGCACCTGGCGGCTGGCCGACCTCAGCGCCAAACACGCCCTGTTGCTGGCGGGCCTCGGCTTCGGCGGTATGCCGGTGCATCTGGTAGCCAACGATCTGCGGGCGGGCACGCTGGTGACGCTGGAATTGACGGAGTGGGAAGGCGCGGACCGGCCGCCCTCGGTGCCGGTCTGCGTGACGTGGCGCAAGGACAAGCCGCTGGGGCCGGCGGCGCACTGGATGAAGGACCATCTGGTGGAAATCACCCACCTGCCGAAATCGCCGGACCCCTGACAAAGCAAAACCGCCGGGCGGAAGCCGCCCGGCGGTTCAGAAGGCTCAGAGCGAAGAGTTACTCGCAGACGGTCGAGGACGCGAGCTGCGGAGCCGCGGCTTCGTCGTTCACGCCGGCCTTCGAAGCAAGCTGCGGGCTGGCGCCGGCATCATTGATGCCGCTCTTGGAGGCAAGCTGCGCGTTGGCGCCGGCGTCGTTGTTGCCGGCCTTCGACGCAAGCTGCGCGTTGGCGCCGGCATCGTTGTTGCCGGCCTTGGAAGCCAACTGAGCATTCGCACCGGCATCATTGTTGCCGGCCTTGGAAGCCAACTGAGCATTCGCACCGGCATCGTTGTTGCCGGCCTTGGAGGCAAGCTGCGCGTTCGCACCGGCGTCGTTGTTGCCGGCCTTCGAAGCCAACTGAGCATTCGCACCGGCGTCGTTGTTGCCGGCCTTGGAAGCAAGCTGCGCGTTCGCACCGGCGTCGTTGTTGCCGGCCTTGGAAGCAAGCTGGGCGTTCGCACCGGCGTCGTTGTTGCCGGCCTTCGACGCAAGCTGCGCGTTCACACCGGCATCATTGTTGCCGGCCTTGGAAGCAAGCTGCGCGTTGGCGCCGGCGTCGTTGTTGCCGGCCTTGGAGGCAAGCTGCGCATTCGCACCGGCGTCGTTGATGCCGCCCTTCGAAGCAAGCTGCGCGTTGGCGCCCTTGTCGCTGCTGCCACCCTTGGCGGCGAGCTGCGCGTTGGCACCGGCGTCGTTCATGCCCGCCTTGGAAGCAAGCTGCGAGCTGGAACCGGCGTCATTGGTGCCGGCGCGCGAGGCCTGCTGGCCCGGCAGGCAGGGTTTCACGCCCGTATCCTGGGCATAGGCGCCGAACGACACGAGTAGCGCGGCGGCGGCGACAGTCGAAAGAAGTTTCATGATGGCGATCTCCGAGGGGTTATTGATTGATGATGTGGATAGTCGTGGCGGACCGGAGCGGTTTCAACGAACGGGCCTCCCGGTCGTTTGGGGGGCTGCTATGTGGTCTCGTCTCATCCCCTCCCATTACGGTTTGAAACGGACGGTAGAGGCAGCATTCACGAGATCGTGAAAATTACGGCCCCTACCATCAACCCGCGCTGACACGGAGCGCGTACCATTTCGGGCCAGGCAATTGCGCGGCCGTGACGGGTTGGTTTTTGCGCATCACCAAGAACAATGCGTAAGGACGGTTATCGGTTCGCGCGCGTTCGATTGCATGTTGGACATCTTCCGCCGACCCGACCGAAACGTCGCCCACCTGCTCGATCACGTCGCCGATGCCGATGCCCCGCTGCGAGGCGTCCGTGCCGGGCAAAACCCCAGTCACGATCACGCCCTGGGCGTCGGGATGCACCGCATAGGTCGCCCGCATCTTGTCGTCCAGCGGCGCCACCGTCAGGCCCAGATCGGCCGGAATATTCAAGTGCGGCGGCCCGCTCGCGGCACCGCCATGCACGTCCTCCCACCACATCGTCGGCCATTCCTCGACCTTCACCGGCACGACGATATCCTTGCCGCCGCGATGCACGCCGATCTCGACAACGGTGCCCGGATCGGTCCGCGCGATGGCGCGCAACAGCGCCCGCTCGTCGCTGGGCGCATCGCCGGCATACCGTGTCAGCACATCGCCCGGATGCAGCCCCGCGTGCGCCGCAGGTCCGTCATCCGTCACCGCCGCGACGATCGACCCTTGCGGCTCGTCCATGCCCAGCGCCTGCGCCATGTCCGGCGACAGCGGTTGCAGCTTCACGCCCAAAAACCCCGGCCGGCGCAGCACTTTCTTGGACAGCCGGTCGAAAATGAAATGCGCGTCGCTGGACGGCATCGCAAACCCCAGCCCGGCATTGCCCGATGTCGGCGAGATGATCGCCGAATTCACCCCGATCACCTCGCCCTTCAGATTGAACAGCGGCCCGCCCGAGTTGCCGTGGTTGATCGCCGCGTCCGTCTGGATGAAGTCGTCGTATGGCGTGTCCATGATGTTGCGGTTGATGGCGCTGACGATGCCGCCGCTGACCGACATGCCGATGCCGAGTGGGTTGCCGATGGCCAGCACCGGGTCGCCGACCTGCACCTTGGTGCTGTCCGCCCACGTCACCGCCGCCAGTTTCTTGCCGACATTGACGTGCAGCAGCGCCAGATCGACCAGTGGCGAGGCATTGACCAGATCGGCCTTGGCGTGCGTGCCGTCGGAGAAGGTGACGACCACCTCGTAAGCGCCGACCACGACATGCCAGTTGGTCGCGATGTCGCCCGTCGGGTCGATGATGAAGCCGGAGCCGGCCGAGACCTTCACCGAATACAGCGCGTTGGAGGAGGAGGCCTTTCCCGTCGTGCCGCCCGTGGTGGCGCTGGCCATCACCGCATCGGTCGTCTCCGCCACCTCGGCCCGCGCCGTGATGTTCACCACGCTCGGCAACAGCCCGCGCACCAGTTGCGCCTGGCTGAACGACATGTCCTGTGCCTCGGCGGCGGGCACCGCGAACCCTGCAACGACCAAACCGGCCAGCCCAATGCGCGTCAGTGAATGCATGGTACCCTCCCAAAGCGCGATCGACGGCGATGCTCCGTCATAGGGACTACGGCCGACCGCCTCTCATGGCGGCAGGCTTGCGTTCACTTTTTCGTGATATTAGCGGACGCCGCGCTCTCATCCGGCGCTCACCCGCATCGGAATCCATTTGGGCGACGGGAATTGGGACTTCCCCTTGTTCTTCGGGAACACCAGAAACATCGCCATGTCGTGGCCCGCTTTCCGCACGGCGTCGATCTGCCGGAACAGCGCCGCATCGCTGTCCACCGCCACGTCGCCGACCTGCATGATCACGTCGCCGGGCGTGAGCCCCCGGCGCGCGGCATCCGTGCCGTGCGACACGTCGAGCACCAGCGCCCCTTGCAGGGTCTTTGGCATGTCGTCCTCCACGCGCACGGCGTCGGTCAGCGTCGCGGCCTTGATGCCGAGGTTGGCCGGGATCACCCAATGCGGCGGCGGCGTCTTCAAGGGCGCGTCGAGCGCCTCCCACCGCATCTTCGGCCATTCGCCCAGAGTCACCGGCAGGTCGAGGGGCTTGCCGGCCCGTATCACCCCCAGCGTCACCTGCCGGCCCGGCGCGCTGCCGCCGATGTCGCGCAGCAGCGCGCGTTCGTCGGCCGGCTGGTCCTCCTCGAACCGCAGGATCACGTCGCCGATTTGCAGGCCCGCCTTGGCCGCCGGCCCCTCCGGCGAAATCCACGCCACCACCGAGCCGCGCGTCTGCGCCAGCCCCATCGCGTGCGCGATGTCCGGCGTCACGTCCTGGATTTTCAGCCCCAGCCAGCCGGGCCGGATCCAGCCATATTTCTTCAGCCGCTCGACCACGAACTCCGCCTGATACGCCGGCAGCGCGAAGCCCAGGCCCGCGTTGGCCGAGGTCGGCGAGATGATGGCCGAATCGACGCCCACCACGTCGCCATGCAGGTCGAACAGCGGGCCGCCGGAGTTGCCGTGATTGATCGCGGCGTCGGTCTGAACGAAATCGTCGTACGGCGTGTCGCTGATGTTGCGATGCAGCGCGCTGACGATGCCGCGTGTCACCGACGTGCCGATGCCGAGCGGGTTGCCGATGGCCAGCACCGGGTCGCCAATTTGCAGCTTGGTGCTATCGGCCCACGTCACCGCTTGCAAAGGGTGGTCGGGTTTGATCTTCAAAATCGCCAGATCGACGATGCGCGCCGCGTTGACGATCTCCGCATCGTAGCGGGTGCCGTCGGCGAAGGTGACGAAGATCTCGTAGGCGCCGGTCACGACGTGCCAGTTGGTCAGGATCGTGCCGTCCGGATCGACCACGAAGCCGGAGCCGGCCGACGATTTGAACTCGAACGAGTCGCTTTCCTCCGGCGCCGCCGCGTTCATGTTCGACGTCTCGGCGTCCGGCCGCGCATGCGCCAGGATATTGACGACGGTGGGCAGCACCTTTCGCACCACATCGGCCTGGCTCATCGGCGCTTCGGCGCAGGACGTGATCGGCTTGCATGCCCGGG
>CAJCJG010000095.1 GCA_903970625.1 Solirubrobacterales bacterium 70-9
GACACCACCACCAGCCGCCCGCCCGGGCCGAGCAGGGTCGCCGCCTGGGTCAGCGCGCGCTCGATCTCGCCAAGTTCGTCGTTCACGCGGATGCGCAGCGCCTGGAAACTGCGCGTCGCGGGGTCGATACCGGAACGGTCGGGCGGAACGATGGCGCGGACGATGCCGGCGAGCCGCGATGTCGTCACAATCGGTCCCGTCGCGCGTTCGGCGACGATGGCCTTGGCGATGGCGCGGGACCGGCGCTCCTCGCCGAACTCGAACAGGATGTCGGCCAGTTCGCGCTCCGGCAGTCGGTTGACAAGATCGGCCGCCGTCGGGCCGTGCTGCCCCATGCGCATGTCGAGCGGCCCGTCGGCGCGGAAGCTGAAGCCGCGTTCCGGCGTGTCGATCTGGAACGAGGATAGGCCGAGGTCCAACACCACCCCGTCCAGGCGCTCGACGCCCGCCTGCCGCAGCAGCGGCAGCATGGCGCCGAAGCTGCCCTCGATCAGATGCAGCCGGCCGGGGTTTTCGGCGGCCAGGGTCGCCCCGCGCGCGATGGCCTCGGCGTCGCGGTCGATCGCGTACAGCGTGCAGGCGGCGGCACCGAGGATCGCACGCGCGTAACCGCCGCCCCCGAACGTGCCATCCAGATAGATGCCGCCGTCGCGGGGGGCGAGGTGCTCCAGCACTTCAGGGAGCATGACGGGGATATGGCCGCTCACGCCCGCGCTCCGTTCGCGGCACCCGGAAGCGTCAGGCGGCCGGCGCGGGCGCGCTCCCGCGCTTCGGCGAGGAATTTCTCGCCGGCTGCCGGCTCCCAGATGTGGAAGATCTTGCCCATGCCAATGAATACGACGCTGTCCGACAGATTCGCGCAGTCGATCAGGTCGGCCGGCAACACGATGCGGCCCTCCTTGTCCGGCTCGCTGTGGTGGGCGTTGGAATAAAGCGCCGCAGCAAGGTCGTCGTGGTCGTCGCCGAACATGTCCAGTTCGTTGAGCGGTGCCGCCAAAGCCTGGAACGCAGCGGCGGGCCAGCCCTCGATGCATGGGTTTTTATGGGACGGGCGGAGCACCAGCGGCGACCCCTCGGCCGTCGGGCGGAGGGCGGCGCGGTAGGCCGCCGGGATCGACACGCGGCCCTTGGCGTCGAGCTTGTTGGTGTGGGTGCCCAGGAACGCGCTCATCCGGCCCGGCCCACCCCTTCCCACATTCACGAATGGCCGCAACAGCGCCGATTGCGCCCGCTCCGCCAGCCTTATGGGAATACATGGGAAAATATGGAGAGTCAAAGGGAGTTGATGGAACTTCACCCCATTTCGGGCCGACAACGCATGTTTTTTCAAAGGGTTAACGCTACCGCACGGAGGTTGCGGCGGTGCGTGTCGGTATTGCATCAGTATTCGTGTTTTGTTCTTTTCAAGAGCGCGACAGGCCGCGTGCGGAAAATGCCAGACGGCCTGTAAGCCGGGTTCTGTCCGCGCCTTGCGGCGCGGGGCGACCATTCCTCTGGGACGCGCATTGCTGCGCGCCTCGCGCGACCAACCCGGGCTGCGGGGCGGAAATGCCCCTGCGTCACGGCCCCGGTTGCCCGGTGCCGCCGCCGGCCGCCCCTATTCGGTCTTGCTCCCGGTGGGGTTTACCCTGCCGCCCCTGTTGCCAGGGGCGCGGTGCGCTCTTACCGCACCGTTTCACCCTTGCCGGCGGCGGATTGCTCCAGGCGCCGGCGGTTTGTTTTCTGTGGCACTGTCCCTGGGGTCGCCCCCGCCGGCCGTTAGCCGGCACCGTATTTCCGTGGAGCCCGGACTTTCCTCCACCGGGCTGTTACCCCCCGGCAGCGGCCGCCCGGCCGTCTGGCGCGCGGGAGGTGCGCCGGTTGGCGGGCGGTGTCAACGGGTCGTCAGCCGCGCCACCGACAGCAACCGCAACAGTGTCCCCGCATCCGCCTGCCCCGTCACCGCCTCCGGCCGCCAATGCCGCTGGAAGGCGCGCAGCACGGTGGAGAGCGCCGGGTCCAGCGGCCCCTCCGGCGCCACGCGATAGCCAATATCGGCCAGCGCCGCACGCACGTCGCGGAGCGAGGCCGCATCTCGCACCGCATCGCCGGTGCCCGCGTCCGGCACATCGAAAGGCCACAGCCCGACGCCTTCTTGCGCCAGCCCCGCCCAGTCGAACCGTTCTCCTGGGTCTTCCTTGCGATTGGGCGCTATGTCGCTGTGGGCAACCACGTTGCCGGCGGGCACGGGATGCCGCGCAAGAATGTCCAGGCACAGATCGCAGACGGCGGCCATTTGCAGCACCGGGAAATCCCGATAGCCGTGCTCGTGCCCCGGATTGACGATCTCGATGCCGACGGAAAAATCGTTCAGCCCTGTGCGTCCGCGCCAGAATGACACGCCGGCATGCCACGCCCGCCGACCTTCCGGCACCAGCCGCCAGATTTTGCCGTCCTCCTCCACGACGTAGTGGGACGACACGCGGGCGCCCGGGTCGCGCAGCCGGTCGAGAGCCGCCTGCGCGGAGAGCATCCCGGTGTAGTGCAGCACGATCGTATCGACCGCCGCGCCGGCCGGGCGGTCGTCCTGATTCGGGCTGGGGGCGTCGTAAACCCTCACAGCCCCCGCTCGCGCTTGATGCGGTCCCACGCGGCGTTGATGCGGGCGACCTTGGCCGTGGCCCGCGCAATGAACTCCTCCGGCACGCCGCGGCTGGCCAGACTGTCCGGATGATTCTCCCGCATCAGGGTCTTCCAGGCGGCGCGGAGATCGTCGCCGCTGGCCCCGCGCGCGACGCCCAGCACCTCGTAAGGATCCTCCCCTTCCGGCGGCGCCGGGCGGCGGGGCGCGCTGCCGCTGGCCCGCTCCCATGCCGTCTGGCCCAATCCGAACCGATGGCATACGGCGAGCAGGAACTGGTGCTCCGTCACCGTCACCGGCTTGTCCGCCCGCGCGATCTGGAACAGGGCGCCGAGCACGTCTTCCAGCACGCCCGGCGCATCGGCGAACGCCTCGCCGAGTTGGGTGGCATACTCCTCGAACCCGTCCGGACTGTCGCGTGCCTGATCGAACAGGCGGCCGATGTCGCTGGCGGCCTGCGGCGGGATGCGGAAGCTCCGCTTGAAGGCGTCGATCTCGTGCCGGTTCACCGGCCCATCGCACTTCGCCAGCTTGGCCGCGAGCACGACGACGCAGACGGCGAACACCTGCTCGCGCCGGCCGAGCGTGGCCGCCAGCCGCGCGGGGCTGAGGGCGCCGGGCAGCTTGAATCCTTTGGCGACGCCGTTCAGGCCGCCATTCTCGGCCGCGTGCCCGATGGCCGCGCCGACCACGGCACCGAACGGGCCGCCCGTCGCGAAACCAACCACGCCGCCGATGATCTTACCCCACACGCCGGCTGGCCCCGTTCCGTTCTCTACCGCGCTGTCTATCATGGCGGGCGTATGATCCGCAAAGAACCAAGGGGTTGCGGCGTCCCTGCCGCCTCAGCATTCTCCCGCCGCACAAAGGATGGCGCACGATGGCGGGCTGGCAGTTCTGGATCGACCGAGGCGGTACGTTTACCGACATCGTGGCGCGCGACCCGGACGGCCGGCTGCTGACGCAAAAGCTGCTGAGCGAAAACCCGGATCGTTACAAGGACGCCGCGATTGCCGGCATTCGTGCGCTGCTGGGCCTGGACGCCGACGCACCTATCCCGTCCGGCACCGTCGATGCCGTCAAAATGGGAACGACCGTCGCCACCAACGCGCTGCTGGAGCGCAAGGGCGAACGGGTTTTGTTACTGGTCAATAAAGGCTTTGCCGACATGCTGCGCATCGGCACGCAGGCGCGCCCGCGCCTTTTCGACCTCGCGATCTCGCTGCCGACGATGTTGTATGACCGTGTGGCAGAAATCGGTGGCCGCATCGGTGCCGACGGCGCGGAGATCGCGCCGCTCGACGAAGCGGCGGCCGAAGCCGCGCTGGCGGCGGCTCACGACGACGGCATTTCCGCCGTGGCCATCGTGATGATGCATGCCTGGAAATTTCCCGCGCACGAACGGCGCCTCGCCGAACTGGCCGGCGTTGCCGGCTTTTCGCAAATCTCCGTCAGCCACGCAGTCAGCCCGCTGCTGCGCATCGTCCCGCGCGGCGACACCACCGTGGCCGACGCCTATCTGTCGCCGATTCTGCGCCGCTACGTGGACCGCGTGGCCGGCGAGCTTGCGGGCATAAAGCTCTACTTCATGCAGTCGCACGGCGGCTTGGCCGAGGCGCGGCATTTTCAGGGCAAGGACTCGATCCTGTCCGGGCCGGCCGGCGGCATCGTCGGTGCCGCGCGTACCGCCGCGATGGCGGGGCTGGACCGGATCATCGGCTTCGACATGGGGGGCACCTCCACCGACGTTGCCCTGTATGCCGGCGAGTTCGAGCGGGCGTTCGAGACCGAAGTGGCGGGCGTCCGCATCCGCGCGCCGATGATGGCGATCAACACGGTGGCGGCCGGCGGCGGCTCGATCCTGCATTTCGACGGCGCGCGATTCCGCGTCGGCCCGGACAGCGCCGGCGCCGATCCCGGCCCCGCTTGCTACCGGCGTGGCGGACCGCTGACCGTGACGGACGCCAATGTCTGCGTGGGCAAGATCCAGCCGGCGCATTTCCCGGCGATCTTCGGCCCGCACGGCGATGCGCCGCTGAACGCCACCATCGTGAAAAAGAAATTCGCGCTGCTGGCCGACGCCATCGAAGCCGCCACCGGCGAGCGCCGCGACCCGCGCGATGTCGCCGAGGGGTTTTTGCGCATCGCCGTCGCCAACATGGCCAACGCCATCAAGCAGGTGTCCGTCCAAAAGGGCCACGATCCGGCGGCCTTCGCGCTGACCTGCTTCGGCGGCGCTGGCGGGCAGCACGCCTGTCTTGTGGCCGACGAACTGGGCATGGAAACGGTGTTCGTGCATCCGTTCGCGGGCGTTCTTTCGGCGTACGGGATGGGGCTGGCGGATCAGGTGTCGATGCGCGAGCAGGCGGTGGAAGTGCCGCTCGCGGACGATGCTGTCGCCGATCTCGATGCGCTGGCCGACACGCTCGCCGAGCGTGCGACCGAGGATCTTCGCTCTCAGGGCGGCGATCTGTCGCGATTGACGATCGTGCGTCGCGTCCATGTCCGCTACGCTGGCACGGAGGCATCGCTTGCCGTGGACCTCGCGGACTTCGCGACGATGGCAGCTTCGTTCACCAACGCGCACCGCACACGCTTCGGCTTTGCCACGCCGGGCCGCGATCTGGTCGCCGAAGCCGTGGCCGTCGAAGCCAGCACGGCGGGCGATGTCGTCGCCGAATCCGCTCCTCCGCCGCGCACTGAGGGCGCACCGGAACCTGTCGATACAGTGGAAATGTTTTCCGGCGGCGAGGCGCACGCGACGCCGGTGTTCGAGCGCACGAGCCTGCGTCCCGGCGACCGCATCGAAGGGCCGGCGCTGATCCGCGAGGCCAACGCCACCACGGTCATCGAACCCGGCTGGGCGGCGGATGTGACGCGCCTCGATCATCTGCTGCTGGTCCGCACCGCGCCGCGTGCTGGGCGCGAGACAATGGCCTCCGGCCTGCCGGATCCCGTTCTTCTTGAGCTGTTCAATAATCTTTTTATGAGCGTCGCCGAACAGACCGGTGCCGTGCTGCGAAATACGGCGCAGAGCGTGAACATCAAGGAGCGACTGGATTTCTCCTGCGCGCTTTTCGATGCCACGGGCGCGCTGGTTGCGAACGCGCCGCACGTGCCGGTGCATCTGGGGGCGATGGGCGAGAGCGTTCGGACGGTGCTGAACAATCGGGCGGACACGCTGCGACCCGGCGATGTCGTGGCGCTCAACAATCCGTTCAACGGTGGCACCCATCTGCCGGATATCACGGTCATCACGCCGGTGTTCGACACGGCGGGCGAAAAAATCCAGTTCTTCGTCGGCAGCCGCGGCCATCATGCCGACATCGGCGGCACCGTCCCAGGCTCGACGCCGCCGGCCTCGCACACGCTGGAGGAGGAGGGAGTCGTCATCGACGATTTTCTGCTGGTGGACGCAGGAAAATTCCGTGAGGCCGAATTTCGCGCGGTGCTGGCGGGCGCAACATATCCTGCAAGAAGCCCGGACGTGAACGTCGCCGACATCAAGGCGCAGATCGCCGCCAACGAGAAGGGCGTGCAGGAACTGCGCCGCGTGGTGGACAAATTCGGCTGGCCGACGGTGGCCGCCTACATGCGCCACGTCATGGACAATGCCGAGGAAAATGTCAGGCGGGTGCTGGATCGTATCCATGACGGCGTATTCGACTACGTGATGGACGACGGCTCGCCGCTGCACGTTCGTGTCACTATCGACCGCGAGCGGCGCAGCGCGACCGTCGATTTCACCGGCACCGGGCCGCAGCGTGCCGACAATTTCAACGCGCCCCCGGCGGTCACGCGCGCCGTCGTGCTCTACGTGTTCCGCTGTTTGGTCGGCGCCGACATTCCGCTCAACGACGGCTGCCTCAAACCCATAGATATCGGGATTCCCCCCGGCACGTTTCTCTCGCCTGCGCCGGGGGCGGCCGTGGTGGCGGGCAATACCGAAGTGTCGCAGGCGGCGTGCAACGCGCTGTTTGGGGCGCTCGGCGCCATCGCCTGTTCGCAGGCGACGATGAACAATTTTCTGTTCGGCGACGCGACGCGGCAATACTACGAAACCATCTGCGGCGGCACCGGTGCGGGGCCGGGCTTTGCCGGCACCTCGGCGGTGCAGACGCACATGACCAACACGCGCATGACCGACCCCGAAGTGCTGGAACTGCGCTATCCGGTGCGGCTGGAGGAATTCTCTGTCCGGGGTGGCTCGGGCGGCGCCGGCAAGTGGCGCGGCGGCGACGGATCGTGCAGGCGGCTGCGCTTTCTGGAACCGATGACGGCGGTGATCGTCGCCTCGCGCCGCAAAGTGGCGCCGTTCGGCCTGGAGGGCGGCGCCGACGGTGCCCCCGGGCTGCAATGGGTGGACCGCGCCGACGGCACCCGCACCACGCTCACCGGCACGGACCGCGCCGACCTGCTGCCGGGCGATATCGTCACTATCGAAACGCCGGGGGGCGGCGGGTTTGGGGTTTTGGGTGGCTGAGGTGGGGGTGGCCAAGACCTCCCGCTCCCCTTGTGGGAGGGGGGCGGGGGAAGGGGTGGCGCCCGCACGGACCCTGTGGCGCGACCCCTCCCCCCACCCCCTCGCACAAGGGGAGGGGGCTTAAGCATGTTCGCCCTCCGCCTCATCTCGATCCTACTTGGCGTGCTCCTGCTCGCGGCCGTTGCCACCGCGTGGCTGGTGGTCCCCCGCCTGGATCCGAACCTGTTCCGGGGCGACCTGACGGCCATCGCCAGCGCCCGCTTGGGCCGCAGCGTCAGCATCGACGGGCCGATCCATCTGGATCTGCTGCCGGAACCGACGCTGACGGCGGACAAGGTGCGGCTCGGCTCCGACCAGGGCATGTCGATCGTGGCCGCCGAACTGCGGGTGACGGTTGCGCTCGGCGCGCTGCTGGCCGGGCGGATCGACACGCGCGAACTTGTGCTGCGTGGCGCCGAAATGCGGGTGCCGTGGCCGCTCGACCCCTCCGCGCTGGTCGTGGTGCGGACGCCGCGCTGGCTCTCCTCCGTCACCGCGCGGGTCGAGGACGGAAAACTGTTCATCGGCGGGCTGACCTTCACTGGCATCGACGCGACGCTGACCACCGGGTCCGACAGCGGCAGCTACGCCGCCGCCGGCACTGCCAAGCTGTCGGGCCAGCCCTGGCGTTTCACGGCACGGCTGACGCAGCCGGGGGCAGACGGCTCGGCCGGGCTGGACGTCGCGCTGGACGGGCAGGGCGCCGCCCAGGGGATCGGCGGTACGCTCTCCGGCCAGATCGGGCCTGACGGCACGCTGGCGGGCCGTGTGACCGGGCGGGGGCCGGATCTGTCACATCTGCTGCCGGCGCCCGCCGTGTCGTTCAAGGCGGAGGGGCGCGTCACCATCGCCGGCGGCCTTGCGGCGGCGGACGATCTGGCCATGGAGATCGGCGGCTCGCCCGCGCGCGGAGCCGTGGCGCTGCGGGTGGCGCCGGCCCCCCGGCTCGATCTGGCGCTCGCCGCCAGCCGGCTCGACCTGAATGCGTGGCTCCCCGTGCTGATGCGCTCCGCCGCGATGGATTTGCCCACCGGCATCGACCTGTCGGCGGAGGCGGCGACGTTTGCCGGCGGCACGCTGCGCGGGCTGCGGGCGGCGGTGGATTTGTCCGCGGCCGGCGCCGAGGTGCGGGAGGTGCGTGCCGTGTTGCCGGGCGATGCCTCGCTGCGCCTATCCGGCCGCATCGCGCCCGGCGAGGGCACCGGTCATCCGCCACAATTCGAGGGCGATATCGCCATCGCCGCTCCCGCCCTGCGCACCACCCTCGCCTGGGCGCAGCAGGCGGGGGTCTCGCCCGTCGCCTCGCTGCCGGACGGCGTGCTGCGCACCGCCGACCTCACCGGTCGCGTCGTGGCGGACCCGACGCAGATGGCGGTGGCGTCGCTGGCCGGCAGCGTCGATGGCTCTCCGGTCTCCGGCAGCCTCAGTTTCCGGGCCGGCAAGCGGTGGTCGTTCGGCGCCGGCCTGAGCGTGGACAGGCTCGATCTGGACTCGTGGCTGCCCGGCGAGACGCCGACACTCCCGTCGCTGCCCGCCCGCTTCGCGCCGTTCGACCTGAATTTGCGGCTGGAGGCGAAACAGGCGCTGTTCAAGGGCATCACCGTGGCGCCGCTGTCGCTGGATGTCGGGGCCGAGGGGGGGCGGCTGACCTTGCGCCGGCTGGATGTTCAGGTGGCCGGCATTCACGCCACAGCCGCCGCCACGGTCGCCGAGGGCGGCCTTGTGTCCCAGGCGCGGCTGGACATCCAGGCCCCGCACGCGGCCCCACTGGCGAGCCTGCTGCCGGAGGATTTGGCGTTCCTGGGGCGACAGGCGCCGGCGCTGTGGCGGACGGCCGCAACCATCCAGGTGCTGGCGGACGGGCCGCCCGACAAACTGGCGCTAAAAATCTCGGCCGACATCGGCGATCTGCGGCTGGAAAGCCAACCCGTGCTGGACCTGACGCACCATGTCTGGACCGCCACGACCACGCTGCGCCATCCGGGCGCGCCCCGCCTGCTGGAAGCCCTCGGCGTGCCCGGTGCCGCGTCCTGGCTCGGCGACGGCTCGCTGGGGCTGATCGCGCAACTGTCCGGCGCCCCCGGCCGCCTTGATGCGGAAAGTTTCGACCTCGCAGCCGGGGGCCTGCGCGCGACGGGGGCGCTCGCGCTGGACCGCACGGCGGCCGTGCCGACGCTCGCCGGGCACGTTGCCGCCGAGACACTGCCGTTGCCGATGCCCCAACCGCATTCGGCGGACCCGCTGCCGGTGGCGGCCCTGCGCGGCTTCGACGCGGCGGTGAAACTGCAAGCGGATCACGTCCTGGCCGGCCTGATGCCGCTCCTGTCGCACGCGGAGGCGGCGTTTGCCCTGCATGACGGCACGGCGCGGCTGGACGTGACCAAGGGCGACTTGGCGGGCGGCGCGGCCACCGGTGTCGCCACCCTCGACACCGCTGCCGAACCGCCGAAACTGTCGATGGCCTTCGCGATCGCCGGCGCGGTGATCGCGGCACCGGTGTTGGAACTGCCGCTGGACCTGACCGAGGGCACGCTGGAGGCGCACGTGGACATCGCCGCCAGCGGCCATGCGCCGGCCGCGATGCTGGCGACGCTGGCGGGGGAGGCGACGGTTGCCGTCCGCAACGGCGTCCTCTCCGGCATATCGCTCGGCCGCATGGGCCCCTCTGCGGGAGATGGGTCGCTGGACGATCAGGCGCTGGCGGCGGCGCTGGCCGGCGGCGCCACGCCGTTCGAGACGCTGATGCTCGCCGCCCACGTCGAACGCGGCGTGGTCACGCTGCACGATGCCGGGCTGGCCGGGCCGGCGGGCGGCATCGTGGCGGACGGGCAGATCGACCTGCCCGGCGACACGATGGACCTGCATATGCAGTTCCGCCCCGCCATCCCGGACCCGCCAACGCTCGGCCTGCGGCTGACCGGGCCGCTGCGCACGCCGAACCGGGTCGCCGAATTGGCCGCCGTCGCCGCGTGGCGGGCGGCG
>CAJCJG010000096.1 GCA_903970625.1 Solirubrobacterales bacterium 70-9
AAGGGTTGGGTAGACCTCAAAGGCAAGGCCGTCGCCGTCAACAAGGGCACGCCCTACGAAATCGCGAGCAAGGCGAAGGGGCAGGAGATCGGCTTCGAGGTCGATGCCTTCCGCAAGCATTGTTTGCTGAATGGGCTGGATGATATCGGCCTGACATTGGAGCACGCCGCCGCGATT
The DNA here is from genome assembly GCA_903970625.1 of Solirubrobacterales bacterium 70-9. Classification (GTDB taxonomy): domain Bacteria; phylum Pseudomonadota; class Alphaproteobacteria; order Acetobacterales; family Acetobacteraceae; genus CAJCJG01. Next base: position 178 of record CAJCJG010000096.1, read on the forward strand.
GATAAATACGAGGCGCGGCTGCAACAGGAACATAACTGGCAGCCAGCAATTTCCGGAGTTTAAACCATGCTCGCAAACAAGACATTGCTGCTGCTGCCGGGCGACGGCATCGGGCCAGAGGTGATGGCGCAGGCCAGGCGGGTGCTGAACTGGCTGCAAAAAACCAACCGCGCCAGTTTCGAAATTTCCGAGGACCTGGTGGGTGGTGCCGCGATCGACGTGCACGGCGTGCCGGTAACCGAGGCGACGATGGTGCGCGCACTGGCGGCGGATGCGATTTTGTTCGGCTCGGTCGGCGGGCCGAAATGGGATTCCGTGCCGTTCGATATCCGGCCCGAGGCGGCCTTGCTAAGATTGCGCAAGGACCTGGGCGTTTTCGCGAATCTGCGGCCGGCAAAAGTGTTCGATGCGCTGGTGGATTCGAGCTCGCTGAAACCGGAACTGGTGCGCGGGCTGGATATCATGATCGTGCGCGAATGCATCGGCGGCATTTATTTCGGCGAGCCGCGCGGTGTTGAAACCTTGCCCGATGGTCAGCAGCGCGGCATCAACACCGAAGTCTATACCACGAGCGAAATAGAACGCGTGGGGCGCGTTGCGTTCGATCTGGCCCGCAAGCGCGGCAAGCGCGTGGCCAGCGTGGAAAAATCCAACGTCATGGAAAGCGGTCTGCTCTGGCGCCAGGTGATGACGGCGCTGCGCAACGCGGAATATCCGGACGTGGAATTGAGCCACGTGCTGGCAGATAACTGCGCCATGCAGCTCGTGCGCACGCCGAAGCAGTTCGATGTCATTGTGACGAGCAACCTGTTCGGCGACATTCTGAGCGATCTGGCGAGCATGCTGACCGGCAGCCTCGGCATGCTGCCATCGGCCACGCTGGGGGCGCCGGATTCGCTCGGCCACCGGCACGCGCTGTACGAGCCGATTCACGGCAGCGCGCCGGACATCGCCGGCAAGGGGCTGGCCAATCCGCTGGCCCAAATGCTCAGCTTCGCAATGCTGCTGCGCTATTCGTTCGGCATGGACGAGGACGCGCTGCTGATCGAACGCGCATGCACCAACGTGCTGGCCTCCGGCCTGCGCACGGCGGACGTGATGGCCCCCGGCTGCGCCCGCGTCGGCACGCATGTGATGGGCGAGGCGGTCGTTCGGGAGCTGGACAAGCTGGCTGCCTGAGAGCGCATGGGCCAGTCCGTGCGTTACGGGCTTGGCGGCGACCATTTCGGGAAACGCGACATCGCCTCCAGTTCATCCAGGGGGATGGAGTTTCGCACGTACATCTGGCTGGCATCGCGGGGCGGCTGCCAGTCCCAGGCGGTCTGGCGGCCGTGCTTCAATGCTTGCAGCACGAAAAGGCGGCGGCGCTGGCTTTCCAGCACGGCGCGATGGAGGCCCGGGACATCCCACCGGCGGGCGATTTCGTCCCGGTAGGGGCCGGCGCGAGCGGGATCGAAGGCCAAATTGTGCCGTTCGTCCGGGTCGGCGGCGAGATCGAAAAGCTGATCGGGGTCGGTCGGCGTGTGGATGAACTTTTCTGCCCCGCGCCGGATCATCACCATCGGCGCCACGACGCCCTCGGCCAGATATTCGCCGAACACCTCGTCGTGGCCGCCGGTGCGGGACAGATGCGGCAGCAGGCTGCGCCCGTCGATGGGGGCGGCGGGAGCGCTGGCACCGTCGCCGGCAATGTCGGTCAGCGTCGGCAACAGATCGACCAGCGAGATGGCGTGGGCGACGCGGCCGGTGGGGAAATGGCCGGGGGCGTGGACGATCAGAGGAACGCGGCATGCGGCTTCGAAAAAGCTCATCTTGAACCACATGCCGCGCTCGCCGAGCATTTCGCCGTGGTCGGCGATGACCATAACGATGGTGTCGTCCGCCAGTCTGGCGGCCCGCAGGGCGGCGATAACGCGGCCGACATTGTCGTCCACGTAGGAGACCTCGCCGTAATAGGCGCGGCGGGCGGCGATAATCTGCTCCGGCGTAATCGGCTGCATGTCCAGGCCGACGATGTGCCGCAGGCGTTTGGCGTGCGGGTCGTCGGGGTCGCACGGGACGCGCGGAAATGGAATCTCGGTGCCGGAATAACGATCCCAGTATTCGTCGGTGATGGTGAACGGGTCGTGCGGGTGGGTCAGCGAGACCACCATGCAGAACGGGCGCTTGTCCGGCCCGCGCGCGATGTCGAACAGACGCTGCTGGGCGGTGAAGACGACTTCCTCGTCGAAGTCGATCTGGTTGGTGCGGGCGCAGGGGCCGGCCTGCGTGACGCTGTCCATGACGTGATACCAGTCCGGTCGTTCGCCGAACCGGGTCCAATCCGGCGTCCAGGCGTAGTCGGCTGGGTAGATGTCGGTGGTCAGCCGCTCCTCGAACCCGTGCAATTGGTCGGGACCGCAGAAATGCATCTTGCCGGTCAGGATGGTGCGGTAGCCGGCGTGGCGCAGATAATGGGCGAAGGTCGGCACCTGCGACGGGAACTCGGCCGCGTTGTCGTACACGCCGGTGCCGGACGGCAGCCGGCCATAGACGAACACGCCGCGCGACGGGGCGCAGAGCGGGCTGTTGCAATAGGCGTTGTCGAACACCGTGCCGTGCTCGGCCAGCGCGTCGATATGCGGCGTGCGGGCGACGCGGTTGCCGTAGGCGGGCAGGGCCAGCGCCGAGAGCTGGTCGGCCATCAGGATCAGAATGTTCGGCTGCTTGGGCATCGTCGCCTCGGCGATTGCGGGGGCGGCACGATGTCGCGTCCGGGCGCGCCCGTCCAGCGTGGGCGGGGTTGCGCGGCCGGTCGGAACCCCATAGAAGGCGGTTTCCGTTCGATGGACATGGGTGCGTAGCTCAGCGGGAGAGCATCGCCTTCACACGGCGGGGGTCACAGGTTCAATCCCTGTCGCACCCACCATCGAAACGCTGCGGCTCCCTGCCGGCCGCCGTTAAACCATCGGTAAGTCGCGTGACGAACAGTGCCGGGGTATGGGCGCTGCGTCAGGACACAATACGCGATGAACCGCTGGCGGCGGCTGCCGATCGCACTGATCGCGGCACTTGGCGTGGTCGCGTCGATCGGGGTGTTCGGGCTGGCCGTGTCGTGGGAACGGCAGGTCGCCACGATCAATTTCGAGAACGAGGCCCAGGCGCAACTGGCGGTGATCAACACCGATTTGCAGGACGCCTGGAGCGTGTTGGACACGATGCGCGGCTACCTGGAATCGACCGACCGGCCCGTAGACCGCGCGGCATTCGGCCGGTTCTCCGCCGTGCTGCATGGCCGAAGCGCGGGGCTGCGCGACGTGGGATGGGCACCCCGCGTGACCGCCGCAGCGCGCGACGGCTTCGAGCGGGAGGTGCGTGCCGCCGGCTTTCCAGATTTCGAATTCAAGGAGATCGACAGCGCCCGCAACGTCGTCCGCGCCGGTGAGCGGGCAGAGTATTTTCCGGTGCTGTATTTGGACTCTGGCAGCCTGAACCCGCCCGTGGTGGGCCTGGACCTGGAATTCGCCCCTGACCGCCGCGCATTGATCCGCCGGGCGATCGCGACAGGCCGGGCGGTGGCCACCCCGCCATTGTCGCTGCTTGGCACCGGGCGGCCGAAGAACGGGCTGCTGGGCTACGTGCCGGTCTATCGGACCCCGGGCGGCACCTCAGGCGACGCGCCGGACGGCCTGGTGGTCGGTGCGTTCCAGATCGATGCGATGGTGGAGAACATCGTCAACGCCCGGCGACGGATCTCCGGCATCGACATGTATTTCTTCGATCCGGCCGGCGCCCTTGGGGAGCGGCTGATCTATTGGCGGCCGGGGTCCGGGCAGCCGGCCTCCGCCCCCGACGAGCGGGCGTTGCGCGCGCTGCCGCACTGGGAGGGCAGGGTCAGCCTGATCGACCAGACCTGGGGTGTGCTGGTCTTGCCGGCAGGCGGGCTGGATGCCGGGCCGTGGCGGCGCTCGACCATCCTGCCGCTGGCGATCGGGCTGCTGCTGACCACCATGGTGACGGCGTATCTGCTGATCTCACTACGGCGGACGACGCAACTGGAGGCGCTGACGGCGAGCCTGAACGAGACCACCGAGGGGCTGCATCAACAGACCCGCAAGATCGTTCACATGGCACGCACCGACGCGCTGACCGACCTGCCGAACCGGGTGGCGTTTCACGAGGCAATGTATCACGCGGCCACTCGGGCGGCGCGGGGCGAGGCGTTCGCGGTGCTGTCCCTGGATCTGGACCGGTTCAAGCAGGTCAACGACACGCTCGGGCATCCGGTGGGCGATGCGCTGCTGCGGGCGGTGGCGGGGCGGCTGGGGTCGCTGGCGCGGGATGTGGACACGGTGGCGCGGCTGGGCGGAGACGAGTTTTCCGTCGTGCAGGCCAATGTCGCGGGGCCGGACGCGGCAGCCTTGCTGGCGCAGCGGATCATCGACGACGTGCGCGCCCCCTACGACGTGCTGGGGCATCGCATCGTGATCGGCGCGACCGTCGGGATCGCGCTGGGCGGCCCGGAGGCGCGGGATGTGGACACGCTGGTGCGCAACGCGGACCTCGCCTTGTATCGCGCCAAACAGGAGGGGCGGGGCGGCTATCGCTTCTTCGAGCCGGACATGGACGCGCGGGCGCAGGCGCGGCGGCAACTCGAACTGGATTTGCGCGGTGCCATCGAGCGGCAGGAGTTCGAACTTTATTATCAGCCCCTGATGTCGGTCTCCGACCGCCGGATCGCGGCGTTCGAGGCGCTGATCCGCTGGCGGCATCCGACACGGGGGCTGGTGCCACCCGACGAATTTATTCCGCTATCGGAGGAAATTGGCCTGATCGTGCCGATCGGGGCGTGGGTGTTGCGGGCGGCGTGCGGGGAGGCGGCGCGCTGGCCGCAGCCGGTGAACGTGGCCGTCAACCTGTCGGCGGTGCAGTTCGCGCGCGGCGACGTGGCGCAGCAGGTCGCGGCGGCGTTGCGCGAGAGCGGGCTGTCGCCGACGCGGCTGGAAGTGGAGATCACCGAGACCGCGCTACTGACCGACAGTGCCGCCACGCTGAAGACGCTGCACGCACTACGGGCGCTCGGCGTGCGGATCGCAATGGACGATTTCGGCACAGGGTATTCGTCACTCAGTTATTTGCGCAGCTTTCCGTTCGACAAATTGAAGATCGACCGCAGCTTCATCCGCGATCTGGCCGAAGCAGGCGAGAGTGCGGCCATCGTGCGGGCGATTGCGAGCATGGGGCGTTCGCTGGGGATCGCGACGACGGCGGAGGGGGTGGAGAACGAGCAGCAGATGGCGCAACTGGTGCGCGACGGCTGCACCGAGTTGCAGGGCTATTTCTTCGGGCGCCCGTGCCCCGCATCCGACGTGGCACGGTTGCTGGCCGGCGCCGGAGCCGACGAAGCCGCCGCCTGACGGTGCGGGTAATATTTGCGGGTGAAGCGCAATTTCATCTGTGGGCACCCATTTCATAAATGGACGGGCGTGCTACGCTCCGCGCTTCCACGCGCAACCAATGCGTCGATGGCAGGGGAGAAACGGGTCATGGTCGGTCTTCGGACAATCTTATGCGGTGCGACGCTGGGCGCCTTCGCGCTCGCGGCGCCCGCGATGGCAACCGATGTCAAGGTGGCGCTGGTGCCGGGTGGCCCGCACCCGTATTTCGCCAATTGGGAGCAAGGCGCCCACGACGCTAAGAAAGATTTCGCCATCGGCGCCGCCGACTACAAAGTGCCGGCGAAATGGGAACTGGGCCTGCAAAACCAGTTGATCGAGAATTTGACAGCGCAGGGCTACAATGGGTTCCTGATCTTCCCGGGCGATCCGGTGGCGACCAACAGCCCGATGGCCGATCTGCAATCGGCCGGCATTCCCTCCATCGCGACCGCCGGCTGCACCAAAGACCCGACTCCGGCCCTGTTCTGCTTCGGGACGGACACCGGGCATTCCGCCTATCTGGGTGCCAAGGAACTGATCAAGGCGTTGGGCGGCAAGGGCACCATCGTTCATTTCACCGGCAACCTCGTCGATCCCAATACGCAGTTGCGCATGGACGCGGTGGCGCAAGCGGTGAAGGAAGCCGGGCCGTCGGTGAAGCTGCTGCAAACCATCGCCGACATTGACCGCACGCCGCAGGAAGCCGACGAGAAAATCAACGCGTTGTTGGCCGCGCGCGGCAAGGAGATAGACGGCATCATCTCGACGGCCTGGCTGCCGTCCGTTTCGGCCGCGACGGCGCTGCGCCGGATCGGCGACAAGCGAATCGAGATGGTCGGCATCGACCATGACCCGGTGGTGCTGACGGCGATCAAGGATGGCTTCGTGCATGGCACGATGCTGCAAAACCCGTATGGGCAAGCCTATATCGGCAGCTACGTGTTGGAAGAGATCGTCGGCCACGGCTGCAAGGTCAACGATAAGGCGCCGTTCAAGAGCAACGTGCTGACAGCACGCTTCATCGACAGCGGCACCAGCTTCCAGGGTATCGACGGCGTCGAGCATTTTCAGGACTCGATGAAAGCGGTGACGGCAGATCTGATGAAGACGTTCAAGGCGACGTATCTGATCTGCCCGTGAAGACAGTCGTTTCCGGCCGCCTCCCGCGACGGCTACGGCATTCACCCATGGTCCTGGCCTACGTGCCCCATTTGCTCCCTCTCCCCCCGCGAAGAGCGGGCGGAGAGGGGACGAATGCCCGGGCCAGTCGCCAAACCAGAACCTTCGCGATGTGTGAATCCCGGAGCCCGCACCGGGAGGGGGCTTTCGTCGTCGCATGACGGTGCAAACGCGGCTACGCGCAATCTCGCGTTCCAACAGCTTTGGCCTATTCGTCGCCATCCTGGTGTTCGTGGCCGCGTTCCATCTGCTGGCCAACGGATTCACCAGCAAGGTCAACGTCTATTCGATCACGCGATCCATCGGCATCGACGGCGTGATCGGGCTGGCGATGATGACGGTGCTGGTGACGGGCGGCCTCAATCTGGCGCTGGGCGCCATTGGCGTGTGTTCGGCGATGGGCGTGGGCTGGGCGTTACAGACGCTGGGTCTGCCGATCTGGTTTTCGATGCTGCTGGGCGTCTTGCTCGGGACTGCGCTGGGCGCGATCAACGGGCTGATCGTCGTGACCACGCGGCTGCACAGTTTTGTCGTCACGCTGGCGACCATGAGCATTTTCTTCGGCACGATGGTGCTGCTGTCAGGCTCCAATGGCTTCAACGAACTGCCGCACAGCCTGACCGGCTTCGGGCGCATGCGGCTGTTCGGCATGGTCTCGCCGCTATTGCTGGTCATGTTCGTGGTCGCGGCCGTGCTGTTCTTCATCTATCGCTACACCGCGTTTGGGCGCGAGATGCTGGCGGCGGGCGCCAATCCGTTTGCGGCTAAGCTCTCCGGTCTGCCCGTGGAGCGGCTGTTCGTGTCCTGCCACGCGTTGTGCGGCGGCATCGGCGCCATCGCGGGCATGATGGCGAGCCTGCGCAACGGCGCCATCGTGCCGTCGATGGCCGGGCCGTTGGGGGCCGACTGGCTGCTGCCGGCATTTCTGGCGCCAGTTCTGGGCGGCACATTGCTGGCCGGCGGCGGGATTTCGGTGCTGGGGGCGGTGCTGGGGACCGTGTTCATCGCCGTGATCTCCAGCGGACTTTACATGCTGCAACTGGGCGAATTCTGGATTCAGACCGCGCTCGGGCTAGTGCTGTTGGGCGCGATCCTGCTGGAACGCGGGCGGGCGGCGTTGGCGTTGGCGCGGAGCACGCGGCGATGAGAAAATTCCTGCGCACCGACTGGCTGGGGCTGGCCGTGTTGATTGTGTTGGGCGGCGCGGCGCTCGGTATCGCGCGGCCGGAGTTTTTGACGCCGTACAGCATCGACGTGATCCTGGTCGGCTTCAGCCTGACGGTGGTGGTCGCACTCGGCCAGGGCATCATCATCGCCATCGGGCACATGAATCTGGCGCTCGGCGCCATCGGCTGCCTCGTGGCCGTGGCGTTCGGCGGCTCGATGCAGTTCTGGGGATTTCCGACCTGGGCGGCGGTGCTGTTCGGGCTCGCGATCGGCCTCGCGTGCGGGTTTGTCAACGGATGGCTGACGCACAAAAGCGGGCTGACCAGCTTCATCGTCACGCTCGCCACGCTGTCGATCTTCAAGGGCGCGTCGCTGGGCATCACCGAGGCGCAGTCGTTCGACGGCATTTCCGATGCGGTGAAAGCGTTCGGTTCGGATCGCTGGGGGCCGTTGCCGGAAACGCTGCTGGTGGCGGTGCCCATCGTGATCGCGACGTGGCTGTTCCTCGGCAAGATGATTCCGGGGCGGCAGATGCTGGCCTATGGCGGCAATCCGGCCGCCGCCGAACTGTCCGGTATTTCGCGCGGCCGCATCGTTATTTTGGCGCACACGCTGTCAGGCCTGTTCGCGGCCATCGCGGGGATGATGACGGTGGCGCGCCTACAGATCGCCACCCCCACCATCGGCGACGAATGGTTGATCGCGAGTTTTGCCGCCCCGGTCATCGGCGGCGCGGTGCTGAGCGGCGGCCATCTGCCGGTGATCGGGACGTGCCTGGGCGTGCTGGTAATCGCGCTGATCAATCAGGCGCTGGTGCTGCTGGCGGTCGATCCGTTCTACGTGCAGGTACTGCTCGGGCTGCTGATCCTGGCTGCCGTCGGCGCCAACCGGCTGCGCGAGGCGCGGCTCGGCACCGGGCCGAAATTGCGCCTGTCGTGAGCGACGCTTTTGTCGAGGTACGCGGCGCCTCGAAAGCGTTCGTCGGCGTGCAGGCGCTGGACAATGTGAGTCTGTCGGTCGGGCGCGGGCAGATCCATGCGCTGCTCGGCGAGAACGGCGCCGGCAAATCGACGCTGATCAAGATCCTGACCGGCGTGCATCGTCCGGACGCGGGGGAGGTGTTGCTGGAAGGCACGCCAAGGCATTTTCGCGCGCCGCGCGAGTCGATCGCGGCCGGGATCGGCGTGGTGCATCAGGAGCGCAATCTGATCACGCGCTTTTCGGTGGCCGAAAACATCACGCTGGAAGACCCGCCGACAAAATTCGGCCTGTTCGACGAAGCGGCAGCCGTGGTTTCCACCCGCAAATGGCTAGATCTGCTGCATCTTGACATCGACCCGCGCACGATCGTCTCGCGGCTGAGCGTGGCGCAAGTGCAACTCGTCGAGATCGCCAAGGCGCTGTCGCTGGAAAGCCGGTTTCTGCTGCTGGACGAGCCGACCTCGTCGCTGACGCCGCACGAGACCGGCACATTGTTCGAGGTGCTGCGGCGGCTGGCGGCGGACGGCGTCAGCATCCTGTTCGTCAGCCACAAGCTGGAGGAAGTCTTAAGCCTGTGTACGCACGTCACCGTGCTGCGCGACGGGCGCAATGCCTGCGAGAGCCAGTCGCTGGCGGGCATGACGCGGGCCGACATCGTGCGGCTGATGATCGGGCGCGAGGAGGCGATGTTTGCCGCGCCCGCGACCAGCGTCCGGTTGGCGACACCGGCGCTGGAACTGGTGAGCGTTGCCACGTCGCTGGGGCACCGCGACGTGTCCTTGCAGGCGTTCCACGGCGAGATTTTCGGTCTGTACGGTTTGATCGGCGCCGGGCGCAGCGAGTTGGCGCGGGCCATCATGGGGGCGGCGAAGATCACCGGCGGCGAGTTGCGCATCGAGGGGACACCCACGCGCATCCGCGACGTGACGGACGCGGTTCGACGCTACGGGATCGGCTATGTCAGCGAGGACCGAAAGGGAGAAGGGCTGATCCTGGCGCACGACATCGCCTCCAACATCGCCGTCACCATCTGGCATCGGATTTCGCGATTTCTGGGGTTCGTCAGCGACGGGATGCAGGATCGGGTGGCGGCACCGCTGGCCCGCGCGCTGGATGTCCGCACGCCGTCGCTGGCACAGCGGGTCGGCAATCTGTCGGGCGGCAATCAGCAAAAAGTCAGCGTCGCGAAGTGGCTAGCGGCAAGTTCGAAAATACTGATCATCGACGAGCCGACGGTGGGAATTGACGTGCGCAGCAAGGCGTATCTGCACGATTTGATCCTGCGGCTGTCGCGCGACGGCGCGGCGGTGATCGTGATTTCCAGCGACATGCCGGAACTGGTGGCGCTGGCGGACCGGATCGGGGTGATGAAGGATTTCCGGCTGGTGGAGACCTTCGACAACAGCCGCAATTACGGCGCGTCGAGCGCGCGGATCATGCAGGCGATCCACGGGTAGCCTGCGCCCGGTGCGCGAGAGCGGCGACGACCATGCCGGTCAGCGCCACGGCGCCGAGCAGCCCGAACGTCGCGGCGTAGGAGCCGATGGTGGAGTAGATGGCGGAGAAGCCGGACGGGCCGATCATCACGCCGGCAAACGTATAGACCAGGACTTCGCCCGTCAGCGTGCCGGTGCGGCCGGGGCTGAGGCGGGCGGTTTCGGCCAGCAGGACGCCGTTCCAGCCGACGGCGGTCAGGCCCATCGCAGCCAGCACCAGAATGGTCACGAGCGGCGGCAAATGCGGGCCGAACGCCAGCAGCCCGCAGCACAGCGCCATCGCGGCGCCGAGGCCGGACAACACGGCAAAGCCGGAGCCCACCCAGTCCGCCATCACACCCCACGCGATGCGGCCAACCGCGCCGCAGACCTGCACGGCCGCCGCCATCGCACCCGCCCGCAGCGGCGACCATGCAAATTCCTCGATCAGCATGGCGACGGTGAAGGCCGAGACGCAGAGTTGCAGGGCGGAGAACAGCAGGCCGAGGGCGGCTAGCGCCGTCATGCCCGGTGCCGTCCACAGCAGCTTCTGGTTCCTGATGACACTGCCTCCGAGCGGCAGGCCGGGCGCGCGGTCCGCATCCCAGCGCGGGCGGAGCGGCTGAAAGCAGAGTGCGAGCGCTAGGACGGCGACCGCGAACACCAGCAAGGCACCGCGCCAGCCGACATGGTCGGCCAGCAGCGGCATCAGCAGGGCGGCCAACACACCACCGACCGGAACGCCGGCCTGTTTGATCGAGTACACCAAGTTGCGAAGGCGGGCGGGCGTGACCCTTTTCAGGATGTGGGAGGCGGGCGGGTTGGTGCAGCCGTAGGTGCAGCCGATCAGCACCGAGCCAAGAAACATCGCCGGCACCGTGCCGCCGGCCAGCGCCAGCAGCCCGGCGGCGGCCACGTAGAGCGCCGCCTGCGCCACCCGCGCAGACCCGAACCGCTTGACCAGCCCACCCGCGAACGCGGAGACGATCATGGCCGCGCCATAAATCAGGCTGACCTGATAGCCGATGGCGTGGGCGGCAATCCCGGTCTGCTGCGCCACGATGGTCGGGATGGAGGCCAACGCCAGAACGGAGGCGGTCGCGAACGCCTGCGCGGCCGTCGTGATCACCAGCGTCGGCGCGAGCGTCGGCTCGTCCCGGGTCTCGGCGAGGGGGATGACGGACAGGTGCGTCAGCCCGGTTTGATCGCCACCGCATAGAAGAAGCGGTCGGCCGGCATCAGGCTGATGCTGACCAGGACCAGGCGGCGGCCGGTGCTGAAATAGCGGCGGGTGATCTCCAATGCCGGGGCACGCGGCTCCGCCTCAAGCCGCACGGCCACCTCGGGCGCCACCAGGGTCGCGCGGATTTCCTGCTGGATGTCGTGGATCGGGTTGCCGGTCTGTTTTTCGATGACCTGAAATAAGGCCGAACGTAGCACCGGCGGGATCGCGACTTGCTGGGCAATGCGGCTGTTAACGTAGGAATTGACCCAGGCGAACGGTCGCTCCTCGCCCATCGCCGTTCGGGGGCCGGCAAGATGCAGCCAGCGGTGGCCGGAGCGGCAGCCGAGCGCGCCGGCCAGCGCGCCGCGCGCGACCACCGTTTCGGTCATCTCGACCTGCAATTCGCTTTCCTGTGCCATTTCCAGCAGATCGGCGACCGACGAGGCGGAATAGCCGAGCGGGCGTGGGGCGGCCGCGCCCTCGACGCGGGTGCCGACGCCCTTGCGCGCGTGCAAGACGTTCTTTTGCCGCAACTGGGCGATGGCCTGCCGTACGGTCTGGCGGCTGACGCCGTGCAAATGCGCCAATTCCAGTTCGGTTGGTAGCAACGACCCGACCGGATAGTCGCCCGCATGGATCGACTCCAGCAGCGTCTTGGCCAGCGTCAGATACAGCGGGGTCGTTGTTGTGCGGACTTGATCCATGGGGCGCGCATTTAGCGAGGCGGTGCCGGGGACCGCAAGGGGCATCCCCGGTAAACGCGCACGGGCGAACCGGCCGCCCGGTTCGCCCGCACCCCCCTCAATGCGATCAGGCGGCCACGGAGAGTTTCGAGCGGCGGCACTCCATCAGCGGCTGGATGCGCTGGCCGAACTTGTCCATGCCGATCAGGAAATCGTCGAACGTCAGCATGATCCCTTTGGTGCCCGGCACGGACGCCACTTCGTCGAGCAGCTTGGCGACCGTCGCATAGGACCCCACCAGCGTGCCCATGTTGAAGTTGACGGCACCGGCCGGCAGGTTGATCGACTTCGCGGTCGAGGTCGCGTCGGCGGTCACGTCCTTGCCGCCCTGCTCGGCCATCCACGCCAGCGCATCCGAATCCACACCGTCGCGATAATGATTCCAGGTCGCCATCGCGGCTTCGTCGGTTTCCTCGGCGATGACCATGAACAGCACGTAGGCGCCGACATCGCGGCCGGTCTTTTCGGCTGCGGCCAGCAGGCGCTCGTTGGCCGACGCATACGCGGTCGGCGTGTTCAGGCCGGAGCCGAGGATGAAGCTGTAGTCGCAATATTCGGCGGCGAACTGCATGCCGCGCCCGCTCTGGCCGGCGGCCACGATCTTGACCGGCGTGCCCGGCCGCGGCTCCAGCCGGCAATCGTTCATGGTGAAGAACTTGCCCTTGAAGTCGCTTTTGCCCTCGGCCCAAAGCTCCTTCATCACCTGCATGTACTCCGTCGAATAGTCGTAGCGGTCGGCGAAATACTGATCGCCCGGCCATAGGCCCATCTGCTCGTATTCGGCCGACTGCCAGCCGGAAACGATATTGATGCCGAAGCGGCCGTTGGAGATCGAATCGATCGTCGTGGCCATGCGCGCGACGATGGCGGGCGGTAGGGTCAGCACGGCGGTGGAGGCGAACAACTGGATTTTCGAGGTCACGGCGGCGATGCCGGCCATCAGCGTGAAGGATTCCAGGTTATGGTCCCAGAACTCGGTCTTGCCGCCGAAGCCGCGCAGCTTGATCATCGACAGGGCGAATTCCAGGCCGTACCCCTCTGCTTTCTGCACAACCTGCTTGTTCAGCTCGAAGCTCGGCTTGTACTGCGGCGAGGTTTCCGAGATGAGCCAGCCGTTGTTGCCGATGGGGATGAATACGCCGATGTCCATTGGAAAACCCTGGCAGTTGTGAGGTCGCGGCGGATTTGCAAAACCAGTGCCAGCGTGACGATGCCGGCGCTCTTGTCCGTACATAAGCGGCTGGCGCAGCGGCTGTCAACGTGACCGGGCCGGCGCGGCCCTCGTTGACGCGGCGCCGATATGGCACAGCTATGCCGTGGGCGGAACAAAGGCAAAGAGCGATGCGCACTCAGGTCGCCGTCGTCGGTGCAGGGCCGGCCGGGCTGCTGCTGGCGGTGCTGCTGGAGCAGGCAGGCATCGACGTGCTGCTCCTGGAACGACGCAGCCCGGAGTACGTGCTGTCGCGCATTCGGGCGGGCGTGCTGGAGCAGGGGACGGTCGATCTGCTGGACGCAGCCGGTGTCGGCCGCCGGATGCACGCGGAGGGGGTGCCGCACGAGGGCATCGAGATCAGTTTTAATGGCGATCCGCTCCGCATCGACCTTTTCAAGCGCAGCGGCGGCAAGCGAGTGCTGGTGTATGGGCAGACGGAACTGACGCGCGACCTGATGGACTTTCGCACCGGCCGGCCGAGCGTGTACGAGGCGGAGGATGTGGCGGTGGAAGGCTTCGACACAGCACATCCGCGCGTGACGTATCGGCGCGACGGCACCACGCACGTCGTGGAGTGCGATTTCGTGGCCGGGTGCGACGGTTTCCACGGCGTCAGCCGCGCCTGCCTGCCTGCCGGCGCGGCGCGGACATTCGAGCGCGTCTATCCGTTCGGCTGGCTGGGCGTGATGGCGGACGTGCCGCCGGTGCGCGACGAACTGATTTACGCGCACCACGAACGCGGTTTTGCCCTCTGCTCGATGCGGTCGCGGACAAGGGTGCGTTGCTACATCCAGTGCCCGCTCGACACCGACGTGGCGGCCTGGAGTGACGCGCGCTTCTGGGACGAGTTGCGACTGCGGCTCGCCCCCGAAGTGGCGGCGGCGATGCAAACCGGCCCGTCGATCGAGAAGTCGGTGGCACCACTACGCAGTTTCGTCGCCGAGCCGCTGCGCTTCGGCCGGCTGTTCCTGGCCGGCGACGCGGCCCACATCGTGCCGCCCACCGGGGCGAAGGGGCTGAATCTGGCGGCGAGCGACGTGCGATATCTCGCCGAAGGGTTGATCGGACATTTCTGCGAGGGATCGGAGGCGGGGCTGGACCATTACTCGGCGCGGGCGCTGGCGCGGATCTGGAAGGCGGAGCGGTTTTCTTGGTGGATGACCGAACTGCTGCATGCGTTCCCGGAGGGCGGCGCGTTCGACCGCCGGTTGCAGCGGGCGGAATTCGACTATTTGCGCGGGTCCGAGGCGGCGCAGACTGTACTGGCGGAAAATTATGTGGGGTTGCCGGTATAAGCGTCGAGTCAGTGCAACACTGTCGAAACGCTATTGCTAAACCGCGTGCCATGGCGCGTGCCGCGCGCAAAAACACTGCGCCAAACGGCAACCGGCAGAATCGTGTCAACCCGTGTGTGAAATGATGGCTTCCGCTGCGTTGGCCGCACTGTCTGTCAACCCGAAATCCGACTGATCTTCCGCCGGAAACGCGCGAAAGCGCCGCCCGCCCGCCAACGCCGCGCGCCTGTCTAAATCGCTGGCCACCCACGGCAAATAGGCAGACCGGAGCGGCGCCCGCAATCGCCCCGGCCGTGCTATCGCCGAGTCCTGTCGGGGCCTGGGGAATGCAATGAGCGTCGCGTGGTCGGAACTGGTGCGCGGCGGCAATGCCGGGCGGACGGCGGTGGTGGGCGGCGGCATGATCATCCATGCCCTCAGCACGTTCATCGTCACGACGATCCTGCCCTCGGTGGTGCGCGATATCGGCGGGCTGGAGTATTTTGCCTGGAGCACGGTGCTGTATGTGCTCGGCTCGCTTTTGGGCGGCGCGCTGTGCGCCGCTGTGTTGCGCGGCATCGGCGTGCGCAACGCCTACCGGGTGGCGCTGATCGGCTTCGCGGTCGGATCGGTGGCGTGCGCGCTGGCGCCGGCGATGCCGGTGCTGCTGGCCGGCCGGCTGGTGCAGGGGTTGGGGGCGGGCACGCTCTCCGCCCTGTCGTTCACGCTGGTGCGGACGCTGTTTCCGGAGCGGCTGTGGGCGCGGGCGCTGAGCGTGGTCTCGGTCGCGTGGGGTGTGGCCACGCTGCTCGGGCCGGCCGTCGGCGGGGTGTTCGCGCAATGGGGTGCGTGGCGGGCGGCGTTCTGGAGCGTCGCGGTGGCTGCGCCCCTGTTGCTGCTGCTGGTGGAAGTGTCGCTGCCGCGCGATCTGAAACGGCCGGCGGCGTCCGGCAACGGCGTCGCGTTCCTGTCGCTGGCGATCCTGGCCGGCAGCGTGCTGGCGGTCTCGGCGGGCAGCACGACGCCAAATCCGGTGTGGAATATAGCGGGGCTGGCGGTGGCGGCGGTTGGCTTGTTCGTCTTTGCGCGACGTGAGGCGAGCGGCGGCGCCCGCATCTTGCCGACCGGGGCAACCGTTCCCGGCGCGCCGCTGTGCGCCGTCTATGGCGGCATGGTGCTGATGATGGCCGGCGTCACGCCGGAGATTTTCGTCCCGTATTTCTTGCAGACCCTGCACGGGCTGATCCCGCTGCATGCGGGGTATTTGTCCGCGCTGATGGCGGGCGGCTGGACGCTGGGGTCGGTGGCGTCGTCGGGGGCCGCATCCGGGCGCGCGCAGCGGGCGCTGATGGCCGGGCCGGTGGTGCTGGCCTTCGGGCTGGCGGCGCTGGCGTTTTTGATGCCGGTGGCCGGACCACCGGGGTTCGATCTGGTGCCGATCGGCGTCGGGCTGCTGGCGATGGGGGTGGGTATAGGCATGACCTGGCCGCAACTCGGCGCCCGCGTGTTCGGGTTTGCGCAGGAACAGGACCGGGAGCTTGCCGGTGCGTCGCTGACGATGGTCGTGATGGTGGGCAATGCGTTCGGCTCGGCGTTGGGCGGGATGGTCACCAATCTGGGCGGGTTGCTGGTGCCGGGGGGGGTGGCG
>CAJCJG010000097.1 GCA_903970625.1 Solirubrobacterales bacterium 70-9
TACCCCCGCGCGTGTCACCACGGATGGGCACGACAGTTATCCACGCGCGATCCGGACTGAGCTGGGCGAAGGCGTGAAACACCGGACCAACCGCTATTTGAACAATCGGATCGAACAAGACCATCGCGGGATCAAAGGACGATACAGACCGATGCGGGGCTTCAAAAGCCCCGACTCCGCTGCCCGCTTCTGTCGAGGTTTCGACGAGCTCCGCAATCACCTTTATCCCCGTTCACGCCGCAACAAGCCCGAGATTTGCCAGAGAGGAAATTGATAGACTTATCTGGTTTACGGTAAGCGTACTTATAGCAGAGGCTCTGAACCACCGAGACGCAAAGTCTGAGATCATTCACGGGGTCTACAGGGGCGTCTTACCGCCCGAGTCGCGGTAAATTCCAATTTTGCGCATGCAGATCAAACGCAGAACATCCACAGGCGCTTTGTGGAGTCTATGGGCGCCCCGTATTGGAGCCTGGGGGCGCGACTCGCGGTTTTCCCGTGGAGTCTATGGGCACAAGCTAATATTGAGAATCAAATACCTTCGAATAGCCTGCGCCCTCAGACTCCACCATTGCGATTTGGACATTTGCGGGAGCACGTTGCGCATATGGCCGAAGTTCATCAGCTCATTATCCAGCACGGTATTGAGGAAGCGCGCCGACAGGCGGTGACTAAGCATGAGCGGATGGTCATCGAAGCGGCTTACCAGGTTCTCAGCGAAGACGCCGAGAAGATGGGCTTCACCTATAGCGGCTTTGCCCTCACCAGTCTGCCGCATAAGCCCCTAACAGAGATGGTCTGGAAGCGGGAAGGCCATAACTGCGCGGCGACAATCAGGATGGTTAGGAGCGTCAATCAGGATGAACGACGCGGGGGTCAGCTGGAGGGCGGGCGTAGCCCGACCGTAGGCTGACCCCCGCGTCGGTGCGGTTTCCTTCAGGGGGACCGCCTGCGACTCCGTGACGACGTGTCGAATTGCGGGTCTCAACTCCCCAGAAGAGATCCTCCGTGCCCGGCACCCACATCACCGATCAGCAGGCGAAGTTATATATGAACCTCAAACGAACTCGCAGCCGTCAGACCGCTGCAGCCAAGGCCGGCTTCAGTGTCAGCACCGGTGCGCGGATCAACGCCGATCCCCGGTTGCCCTCGCAAAAACAGACGCCGCGCGGCCGACGCCGGCCCGATCCGTTGTTACCCTACTGGGACAGTGAGATCGTGCCGATGCTGAAGGCCGCCCCGGGATTGCGGCCGATCACCGTGTTGGGCGAGATGCAGCGCCGTCATTCGGCATTTTCGGCCGAGCTGCGACGCACGCTGGAACGGCGGATCCGTCTGTGGCAGGCGTTGAACGGCCCGGCGCGAGACGTGATCTTCCGCCAAGAGCATCCGCCCGGACAACAGGGATTGTCCGATTTCACCGATGCCTCGGCGCTTGGGATCAGTATCGCGGGCGTGCCGCTCGAGCACCGGCTCTACCACTTCCGCCTGGCTTTCTCCGGCTGGCAGCATGTTCGGGTCGTGCTCGGCGGCGAAAGTTTCGTCGCACTGGCGGAAGGTTTACAGAATGCGCTGTGGGCTCTCGGCGGCGCGCCGGCGGCGTTTCGCAACCTCGAACGCGAGGCGGCGGCGGATCTGACGCATCGCTATGAACAACTATGCGCCCATTACGGCATGACACCGACACGCAACAATCTCGGTGTCGCGCATGAGAACGGTTCGATCGAAGGTCCGCACGCCCACCTCAAAAGCGCCCTGCAGCAAGCCATCCTGCTGCGCGGCAGCGGCGACTTTACCGATCTTGAGGATTATCGCCGCTTCGTCGATGAGCGGGTCGGGCGCGCCAATGCCGCCCGGCGGAAGGCGCTCGAGGTCGAACGTGAGCACCTCAAGAAACTGCCACCGCGGCGGACCGATGACCATGAGGAGGAATTGGTCACCGTCACCCGCAGCAGTGGGTTCTTGCTCCGACATGTCTTCTATACCGTTCCGTCCCGGCTGATCGGTCACCGCCTCCGCGTGCGGATCTACGACGACCGGCTGGAATGCCTGCTCGGCGCCACGTTGGTGCTGACGCTGCCGCGCGGCCGGCGACCGAGCGGCGCCCAGCATGGTCGCATCGGCCACGTCGTCGACTATCACCACGTCATCCACGCTCTGCGTCGCAAGCCGATGGCGCTGCTGAACCTGGTCTATCGCGACCAGCTGTTCCCGCGGGCCGCATTCCGCCGCACCTGGGAGGCGCTGATCGCCGCACAATCGCCGCGCAAGGCCTGCCGCGTCATGGTCGGGCTTCTGGCGCTGGCGCACGACCGAGCCTGCGAGGCCGAATTGGCTGCAGCACTCGACACCATTCTCGATGGCAGCGACATGCCCGACCTGACCATCCTGCAGCAGCGGTTCATGCCGTCCTGCACCACAGTCCCGGTTGTTACGGTCTCGCTGCCGGCCGCCATCGCCTACGACGCCTTGCTTGGTATGCCGCAGGGGTGGGTGCAGCCATGAACGCGATCGAGGTCGATACCACCCGGCTGCCGCTGTTGCTGCACGATTTGCGCCTGCCGGCCATCGCCCGGCTCTGGCCGGACTTCGCCGAACGGGCTGACAAGGAGGGCTGGCCGGCGGCACGGCTGCTCTCCGTGCTTGCCGAACTCGAGCTTGCCGAGCGCGGCCGGCGGCGGGTCGAACGCCATCTCGTCGAGGCCCGCCTGCCAGCCGGCAAAACCCTCGACAACTTTGACTTCACGGCGGTGCCGATGCTCAGCAAGGCCCGCGTGATGGCGCTCGCCGCCGGCGACGCCTGGCTCGACAAGGCGTCCAATTTGCTGCTGTTTGGCCCACCCGGCGCGGGCAAAAGTCACTGCGCGTCCGCCATCAGCCACGCCCTCATCGAAAACGGCTATCGTGTCCTGTTCACCCGCACCACCGACATCGTCCAGAAGCTGCAGGTGGCGCGACAAGGACTGCAACTCGAGGCTGCCATCGCCAAGCTCGACAAGTACGACCTGCTGGTGCTCGACGATCTGTCATACGTTCATAAGGATCACGCAGAAACCTCGGTGCTGTTCGAGCTGATCGGTGCCCGCTACGAGCGCCGCTCCATGTTGATCACCGCCAATCAGCCCTTTGCAGACTGGAGCAAGGTCTTTCCAGACCAAGCTATGATGATCGCAGCCGTCGACCGCCTCGTGCACCACTCGATCATTTTCGAAATGAACGTCGAAAGCTACCGACGTCGCGGCGCTCTCGACCGCAAGGCACGGGCGGCCGCCTCATCGAAGCGATCAACCGAACCCGTAGAACCGTGATTGTCGCCGCCAGCGCCAATCAACTCACCGCCAGAAACGACCCAGAGGAAAAGAAAACCGTTGCCAGCGTCAATCAGCAGCGACAATTATCGCCACCAAGCGCAGTCGCAGAAGCCATCCTGATTGACGCCCTCATCTCATCCAGATTGTCGTGCTACAGGGGGAAGCGCCTGTCGCCTTCGCTCCGGGAATATTCGTGGTCTTCCGGGACAAGGAGCTTGAGCAAGAGGTTCTGCTCCGGCGGCAGTCTCGCACGATTTTCTGCCCGGTCGGCATCCGGCCGCCTGAGCGTGAGCCTAGGGCTGCAACGCCACGCCCGGAGCTTTCGGAGACGGTCGGAGCCGAGCTCGATTTTCTGTGGGCGGCCATCTCGGAGCGCGGCCGCATTCTCGATGTGGAGGAATTCCCGCCAGGCATCCGTGAACGGTTTCGCGCTGCAAGGGTCTCACCGGCAAGGGCTGTGAATTTCTGCCTGTCGGACCCTTCGGCCCGTGACCAGCTCGCCGCCGCTGCCGCGACCCGTCGGGAGGATCTCCTCGTCCACCTTGCGCTGACCCTGTTCCCCGGTGCGCCTCGCTACACCACGTTGCCCCGGTCAATCCAAAGGGATGTGCGAGCGTTCTTTGGCAGCCACGCGACGGCCATGCAGGAGGCGAACGCGATGCTGTTTTCGGTCGGAAAGCCGGAAGCGGTGCAGGAGGGCATAAGTTCGGCGGTCGCAGCAGGCCTCGGCGGGATGCGGGATGATGAAACGTTCCGCATGCACGTTTCGGTCCTGAACCGCTTACCCGCTTCGCTTCGCGTGCTGGTGGGTTGCGCGGGCGTGCTACGGGGAGGGACCGAGGGCGCTGACTTCGTCGATATCAAGCTCGATGGTCGCCGGGTCGCTTTCATCGCTTGTTTGGATGCAACCGCGCGGCTGCCGGTCTACGCCGAGCGCACACGCATTGATCTTGGCCGCCTGAGGGTATCCGTCGACCGGCCGGAAGGCATGATCCTGTATTTGAAGGGGCGTTTTCTGCCAGCGGATGCGCCCGAATTGCCCGAACAACGCGCCTTCGACGAGAAGCTTCTAAAATCGAGGATTGCCAGCGAGGACGGGAAAGGCCCGCGTTATTCGGAATTGCAGGAGATGCTTCGCCAGCAGCGAGCGAAGAGGGGGCAGTCCGCGTGATGCCGTTGTTCGCCATTAGAGCACAGGAAGCAAAGCAATGGGCGCGGGCTTGAACAGGGCTCTCCGACACTATCATACCGTAAAGAGAACCTTGGCCGACTCTTACAATATGAGCGGGTAATTGGTGCATTCATTGGTGCGGCGTCAATCTTCAACCTGTTGGCACGAATGTTTCATTTCGGCTTATCGGCAATGCTTATAAGCACTGGGACTCCGAAACTATCAGCTTATGGGACTTAATATTGAGAATACAACGTCCACCACGTAATATCCCGCCAGGGACAGCGGTTCTAACCGCAGCCGGGGTGCCATTTCGGGAGCTGATGATAAGCCACACCATCATAATCACCTTCGCTCTTATGATAATCATACTATTCAACGGTGGTGTTGGCATTCCTTCGGGATGGATCGGAGACACGCCCTCGACCTCAAGCGAGTATAGGGAGGGCGCGGCTGACCGGGACGAGTGGGAGACCTGGACTTCAAGTCTATCCGGCGACACCTACAACGGGGCAGAGTTCTGGGCTAGTGTGCGCAGCACAGCGAGGCACGGCTCATGCAATTCTGGCCGAGGCGCATCATCACATGAATTTCGCGAGGGATGCCTCAAAGCTCAAAAGTTTCTCTCGGCAGTTGACACGCGCCGACGTGACTTAGATTACTGGTGCGGCTGGAATCGAATGGGATCGGGCTGCAAGCGGTGAGGGTGTAGCAGCCGCCAGCGGCTGTATCGAGGTCGGCGTCAGGACAGCCGCCTTTAGTAGGTGTGCATCCCGCAGCGCTGCGATGACCGTCCTGGCGGATCACGACGCGCTCGGCGTAGGCGTAAACCTCGACCGGGCGGCCGACAGCCGGCGACATCACCGAGTATTTGTTGCGGTCGAATTGCACAGGCAGGTTTTACTGACCGACCACCTTCCCCACAGCCGTCAGCACGCCGGATTCTGGTCGCTGGTGCTGGACGAACGCCTGTGGGCGAGCTCCCGCACGGCCTGCTAAGCCGATCTCGGCCTGTCCGACCGGCCGGCAGAACATATCGCTCAGTTGGCCCACGAGATCAGCGGTTGGCTGTGACAATGAATATTGGCCCACTTGTGCTGACGAATATTGGCCCACCCCCGGTGTCTAACCTGCTGAGCCGGGCCGAGGCCCGGCTCAGCAGGTCGGCGGTGCTACTTGGGGTAGGTTGAAGATACGTGTAAAAAGTGGTCACAAGCCGACTTCGAATGGCAGTGGCTGCGGATTGAGCGGGTTGGGCAGATCGGCCATGTCGAGGGAGAACCTGCCGAAGCGGCGGATGTGTTCTCGGAGATAGGGGCTGGTGCAGGCGACCAAGTCGGCAGTGACAGGCTGCCCGTCGTTTGCCATGGCGCGGAGGACCTCCGTCAGGTCCGCGACGTTGGACAGCATCACCGCGTTGGCAACGAGGCTGGCGTATTTTAGTTGCTTCTCCTGCTCGACCGGATCGCCGCTTTTCACGACCGGGCCGCCGAAGCAAACCCAGTCGAGAAATTCGTTGTAGGCCTCGATCTTGGTGGTTTCGGCGCGAATGACCTGACGGACTTCGATGTTGGAGATGAAGCGTAGCAAGAACAGCGTTCGCTCGACCCGGCCAAGTTCGCGGAAGGCGCGATAGAGCAGGCTTTTGCGGTTGTATGTGCCGAGCTTCCGCAGCAGCATTGATGGCATGACCCGACCGGCCTGGATCGACAGCACCACCTGGATCATGTCGCGCGCATGGGTGGCGATCAGATCCCAATCGATTTCGTCTCCGAACAGCGCGTCGATATGCTGATAACGGATCGATTTGTTCGGGCGATAGAAGACGGCGTCGCTCAGGCCGCGCATGCGCGGCATCAACTTGATGCCGAGGAGCCGACACAGGCCGAAGACGGGCTCGCTTTGTCCCTGGGTATCAGCGTGAAGCGTATCCGGCTGAATCGCCGAGCGGTTTTTCATCAACGCATCAAGGATATGGACCGCCTCCCATACCCCGCAGGAGATGAAGCTGGTGAACAAAGCGATGTAGGTATCAGCGATGTGGTGGTAGGCGATACCGCCGTAGCCGGCATAGCGGATGTGCCTGGATCCCATGAGATTGTTTTCGCGGAGCTTGACGTGCGTGCCGTCGGCGATCGCTGTCCGGCCGCCGCCCCAATGACGGGGCAACGGGAAGCGGGCGTACCCCCCGGAAGGATTCCGCGACCGGCTGGGCAATGCCGTCACAGGCAACCTGCCTTCGCAGGATATCTTCAAGGGCTTCGAGTTCCGGATCAGCGAGCCGGAAGCCCGCGCGATCGTCGGCGATCTGCGTGACCGTCATCTCGTCGATGGCGCGGAGATCGGAGGGCGTACCTACCGCCTGCGTTTGGCGGTCGGTACCGAAGGAACCGTCGAGGCGGCGCGCAAGTTCATCGCGGCGGTGGGAGGGGTGTCATGACCGTCTCATTCCTTCCCCTCAGCCCCGCCGAACTCCTGTGGATCTCGCTCATTGCCGGCGCGCTCATCACGACCGCCGGCATGCCGAAGGTCTATGCCCGCTACAGGGCCTATCGCCAGAAGGTTGCGCGCTTCGACGGGTGGGACATCTGGCGTGACGCTCTCGTCGGTGTCGGCAACGCCTTGTGGGTGGTTTTCGGCATCGCCGACAAGCACCTTGCCCTTGTCCTGTTCTGCGGCATTCAGGTGCCGTTGATGGCGGCCCTCGTCGTTCTCAACCTTCGCGCACGGAAGCTGGAGCGTCGCGACGGGAGGGGCCCGAACTTGGACTGACAACCCAGATAACGCATAAGATGGCCTCGCATCGCCACTTTTCTGACAACGGGAGAAAGATAGGAAGTAACTTGGCAATACCCGCCGAATAGTTCAGAAGTAAGTCCCATGTCCCGACGGCAACGGTTGATACATGGATTACCACGCGACTAGTAAAGCCGCCCGCAACCCCGCAATGACCGCTAGGCCCCGTTCGCAATTCAGTACTATCGATGGCGGCCTGCATCCGCGTCTAGTCTAATCCCTGCTCGATCGAGGTTAGCTCATTCAACGCTGTGGCTTTCCGCCACTCTCCGGAACAGCGGGACGATTTTTGATGACCCTGCCGAGCCGCAACCGGTTTCCATCCATGCGCCCGTACCGCGAGCCGATCTCGGTCCCGTGCCCCACAGCGAGGCATGCTGAGATCCGGATTCAGGCCACGTCCCACGGATTCTCGACCAGGATGCCGCAATCGGCGAAATCACCGGTGTTGCGAGTGGCGACCGTGGCGCCGTAGGCGAGTGCGGTCCCGGCGATCATGGCGTCGGGGATGGCGACCGGTCGACCGGCCGCCTCGCGGCGTACGCGGATGTCTGCATAGGCTGCGGCGCAGGCGCTATCGAAGGCGATGATCCGGCCGGCAAACCCTTCGGCCAGGAAGGTTTGGAATGCTACGGCCAACCCGTCGCGCCGTCGGCCCGCTGGCAGACGGGCAATGCCGTAGCGGATCTCAGCTTCGCACAAACTGGCGGTGAAAAGCGTGTCGGCCGGCCGCGTCTGCAGGTAGGCCGCGACTGCCGGGTCGATGTGTGGACGCATCAGTGCCGAGATGACGTTGGTGTCCAGCAGGATCATTCCGCATCGGACGCGAAGTCGGGCGGCGGCCGATCCTGGGCGGGGTCGCGTGCTGGCAGAGGGAGATCGACGCCGTGGGTCGCGCCAAACAGCCGGCTGGCTAACGTCAGCAGGCTGGGGCGACCGGCTGCGGCGTCCGGGTGGGCGAGGCCGGTTCGCAGCAGCACGCGCGCCTCTTCCTCGAGCGATCGGTGATGCGCCGCGGCACGCGCCTTAAGCCGGGCGTGCAGCGCGGTGTCGACGTTGCGGATCAGGAGGCTGGCCATGTACATCCTGGGGCGGCTCATTTGCTAGCGCATGCTAGCAAAGGCAAACTGGCCGACGCAAGGTTGCTGATGTCCGGAACGGTAGCCATCACTCGAATGGCGTCCGCGGCCCGGTCCGGTGAGGTTCTGGGGATAGAATGCCAGAAAATTCCCCCACGCGCGATAATGGACCCATATCGCGCTTAGCGGGCAGAAAAACAAATATGATTAATATTTTACTGGGATTTTAGTCCGGTACCGCAAGAGATCGCTGCCCGGCCAGGTTTTCGCCCGTCGCCGCACCCTCGTCCGCCAGCCGGGCGGCTCTGACTGCCGGCGTCGAGCACGCGCAGACCCCACTCCTCCAGCGCCGCACTGTCGGCGGCGGCGATGCGATCCCTAGCCCAGTCCGGCAGCACACCGAAGACGTCGCCGCAGGTTCGCCTCGCCCCTCTGCTCTCCCTCCTGGCGCTGCCGCTCCCAGGCTTCCGCGCGTGTCGCCAGCATAGTCTTGACCTCCAACAACTCGTCCGGCACCCGAACCCCCGGAGCCAGTAGGGCGCCCAGCATATCGACAAAGACTGACCGAAGTCGCTCAAACCCCGGATCGCGCCGGAACCGCGGCAGCACCGCCGTCGGGGTCGACGACGACGGGCGACGGATCGGCACCTTGGGCATTCGATGCGGACAGCCATGCCGCCATCGAGTAGAATGGATCGGCATGAAGGGAAAGAAAACACACGATGCAGACAATCGCTCTCGACGCTGAGGCGGGACAGGTCTCAGCCGAACTGGTCCGCCGTGGGATCGCGTCCGGCACGCGCGTCCATGTGCTGGTGGAGGTGATGAGTGAGGAGGTGTTGCCCATGGCCGCCATGGCGCAGGCCGGACAAGCCTTCGATTGGCTGGCCGAGGAGCCGGATCTGTACACCGATGCGGACCTGATGCCGCGGGCCGGTTAAGTGTTTGCGTTCGGTAGCATCATTCTGGCCCGGTTTCCCTTCACAGATCTTTCTGGCGACAAGCGCCGCCCTGCCCTCGTGGTGTCGCGTGGCAATGACCAACGGTCGGACTTGGTGGTCTGTTTCATAACCTCGGTCCCGCGCATAGGGCCGGACATGGCGCCGATTGATGCGTCCCCGGTTACCGGCCTTAAGGTGCCGTCCATTGTCCGCTTCGACAAGATCGCGACACTGGATCGCTCAATCATCGCCGGCAAGCTAGGCGATGCTCCACCGGCTTGGCTAACGGCCCAGCAAGCCCGCTTCTTCGGCGTCTTCGGGTTCGGACACCCTCCGTCATCCGCGGCAGTTTCCTGAGCGGCCTTAGATTCAAATCGCCGCCTTTCTGTTCCTGACTTCACAACTCGATTCAGTCCACCATTCGATTGAAGGGCACAAAGCCGATCTATGATTCGGCAAAGGCGAGCCGTGCTGCGACGTGCGGCTATTCGAACCGGGGCACGACCGATCACACACACCGCCTCCCCGAAGACCTCCCAGTCTGTCACGCCGGATCGGACCGGTTCAAGGATGGCGGTGCCCCCAATTCTGCCTGCCGAAGACGGGCGCGCGGAGCGCGTTGATCCGTCTCCGTCAGACAAAATCGGCACCCCCGCGCCCCGCTGCGCGGCGCCTGCGGCGTCCTTGAGCCAGCCCGGCCCGGCATGACCGCCCGCCTCCGTCTTCAACACGACGGAGGTAATCATGATCTCACTCTACGACCACATCATCGAACTGCGCGCCGAACTCCGTAGCTGCCATCTGTCAAAGCGCGAACGCGCCACGATCCAGACGGAGCTGAAACAAGCCCTCGCCCGCCAGACAGAAATTGACCGGAACGACGCGAACGGCGACGGGGAATAACCCCATCGCCCTGGCCGCCCGCCTGAAGCGCGGCGGCCTCGACACACCCGGATCGGTCGAGGACTGGCAACAGAGGCGATGACGGACCCCAAGCTCTCGTCTGACTCTTGATTTGCCCGGCACAGCGAGCAACGGGTCGGAAAGACAGTCCCCGGCCTTAGGCCGCCACTCTGCTTCCCCCGGTCTTGCCCCCTGACCGGCTGCGTCCGCACTTGCGGGCCGATTTAGAGTAAAAGGGCTGAGGCGAAGTTCGTGACGGGTGGATAGTCGGGGGAGAGTCTCCGCGGCGGCCCGTCATGGAGTTCCGCCATGAAACCGTCCGAAGTCACCTCCTCGCTGCAGGTGCTGGCCCAGATCCGGAAACCCGCCTTCCTATGGGGATCGCCCGGCGTCGGCAAATCGCAGATCGTCGCCCAGGTCGCCGCCTCGCTCGGCGTCCGCCTGATCGACATCCGCGCCGTCCTGCTCGATCCGGTCGATCTGCGCGGCCTGCCCACCGTCGAGCACGGCAAGGCCGCCTGGGCCATCCCGGCCTTCCTGCCCGAGGATGGTGCCGGCATCCTGTTCCTGGACGAGTTGAACGCCGCCCCGCCGCTGGTCCAGGCCGCCTGCTACCAGCTGGTGCTCGACCGCGCGCTGGGGGAATACCGCCTGCCCGACGGCTGGTCGGTGTTCGCCGCCGGCAACCGCGAGGGCGACCGCGCGGTCACCGCGCGCATGTCGAGCGCGCTGGCCAACCGGTTCGTCCATCTGAGCTTCGACACCGATCTCGACGACTGGTCGCGCTGGGCGATGGGGCCGGGCGATCTGCGCCCCGAGGTGGTGGCCTTCCTGCGCTGGCGGCCGGAACTGCTGCACCGGTTCGAACCGGCCGAGAAAGCGTTTCCGTCGCCCCGTGCCTGGGCCTCCGTCTCGCATATTCTCGCCGCCGCTCCGCCGGCCGAGATCGAGTTCGCCCTGTACGAAGGCACTGTCGGCCGCGGTGCCGCGATCGAGTTCACTGGCTTCCTGCGGGTGTTCCGGTCCCTGCCCTCGCTCGACGGCATCCTGCTCAATCCCGGCACGGCGCTGGTCCCCGACGAACCCTCGGCACTCTGCGCCGTCGCCACCGGACTGGCCCGCCGCGCGACCGACCAGAACTTCGCCGCCGTCATCCAGTATGCCGATCGGCTGGCCCGTGAATACGGAACGCTGCTGGTCAAATCCGCGACCGCGCGCCTGCCCGGCCTCGCCCATCACCCAGCTTTCACGCGCTGGGCGGTCGCCAACGGCGCCGCCCTCGCCTGATCGCGTCCCGGCTTCGGTCCCTGCCCTCCTCCCTGCCCGCATTCCCCCAAGGATTTTCATCATGACGACCACCCCCATGGCGCTCGGCGAGCGCGCGATGCTTGTCAGCCTGTCGATTTCGATCTGGTCCGCCCGCAAACACGATGTCCGCATCAGCGACCAGGTCGCGGCGGACCACGGTGCCGACCGCTCGATGGGCCGCTACGCCAAGCACCTGATCCCGCGCGGCCTGTTCACCGCCGTTAACGCCGCGAACAACGCGCTGCGCGACCACCACAACCTCAACACCCTGGCCTGGGGCGATGACGGCACCCGCATCCTGCCGGCCGCCAACTACCTCGCCTACCAGGCGCGGCAGCAAAGCCTGGAGGACGCCTTCGGCCGCGCAGTGCGCGATTTCGTGGCCTGCTACCCCGACTATGTCGAGACCGCGCGCAAAGCGCTCAACGGACTGTTCGACGCGAGGGACTATCCGGCACCGGGCCGCATTGTCGAAAAGTTCGGCGTTCGCCGGCACTTCATGCCGGTGGCCCAGCCGGACGATTTCCGGGTGCGGCTGGGTGACGCCCACGTGGCGCAGATCCGCGCCGAGATCGAGGCGCGCAACGCCGAACTGGTGGAGAACGCCAATCGCGACCTGTGGCAACGGCTGCAGGAGGTGACCGGTCGGCTGGTCGAACGGCTCAGCGCGTTTGACGTCGATCCGGTGGCCGGCACCCGCCTGCACCCGTTCCGCGACAGCCTGATCGAGAATGTCCGCTCGCTGCTGGAGATCATGCCGCGGCTCAACATCACCGGCGACGCGCGGATCGAGCGCGTGCGCCAGGACCTGGCCGACAAAGTCGCTCGCCACGACCCCGAGACCCTGCGCGAGGACCGCACCCTGCGCGCCGAGGTGGTCGACGCCGCCAACGGCACCCTGGCGCAGATGGAAGGATATTGCTGATGACCGCCGCCTCCGATCTTTTCGCCAAGGCGCGCGCGGCGCTGCTGGTGAACGCACCGTTCTGGGGGGTGCTGTCGCTGCGCCTGGCACCGGTCGAGGATCCCTCGATCGAAACGATGGAAACCAATGGCGTATCCATCCGCTACAACCCCGACTTCGTGGCCGGGCTGTCGCGCGGCCTGCTGCGCACGATCATCGCGCATGAAACGATGCATTGCGCGGCGCTGCATCATACCCGCCGCGACGGGCGCGATCCAAAGCGCTGGAATATTGCCTGCGACCACGCGATCAACCCGCTGCTGGCCGAAGCCGGCTTCGAACTGCCCGACGGCGCGCTGCTCGACCCCGCCTATGCCGGACTGTCGGCCGAGGCGATCTACGCCAGGCTTCCGCACGACACCGGCGAGAACGGCGGCGACCAGGACGGCAACGATCCCGGCGGCATGGGAGGGGTTGCCGATCCACCGACCGGCGGCGATCAGGCAAGCGATGGACCAGCCGATCCAGGCCCGTCAGGGCAACCCGGCGTCGGCGCACCGTCGGCGGCAGACCTCGCCCGCCAGGAGGAAACCTGGCTGATCGCCACCGCCCAGGCCGAGGCAACCGCCAAGGCCATGGGGATCGACGCCGGCGACGCCGCTCGCGCCATCCGTGACCAGGTGGCGCCCAAAGTCGACTGGCGGAACGTGTTGCGCCGCTATCTCGGCGGCGGCGAAGTCCGACTATGCCTGGACCCCGCCCAACCGGCGCTATATCGCCCGCGGGATCTATCTGCCCTCGCTGCGCAGCGAAACTCTCGGCCCGGTCGTCGTCGCGGTCGATACCAGCGGCAG
This sequence comes from Solirubrobacterales bacterium 70-9, assembly GCA_903970625.1. GTDB lineage: Bacteria > Pseudomonadota > Alphaproteobacteria > Acetobacterales > Acetobacteraceae > CAJCJG01. The sequence continues at coordinate 13,268 of CAJCJG010000097.1, forward strand.
CATCGACGACGCCACGCTCGCCGCCTTCGCCGCCGAGATCACCGCCATCATGGACGAGGCGGCGTCGGAGGCCATCCATGTGGTCTACTGCGACGATGCGATCGCCGGCACCGAGACCTACGAGCCGGGCGAGACGGTGCATCTCACCCCGCATGGCGGCGGCGGCACCGCGTTCCGGCCGGTGTTCGACTGGATCGCCCGGTCCGACATCCAGCCGGTCTGCGTGGTTTATCTCACCGACCTCTGCGGCAGCGATTTTGGCCCGGCGCCGGATTACCCGGTGTTGTGGGTCAGCACCGATTTGCCCAACGCGCCGTTCGGCGAGGTGATCCCGCACCGGTAGGGCAACAGAAAGCGGGCGCGGTGCCGTGCGATGGTTCCGGGGTCCCGCCGCATCGGCGCAGAGTCAAAGGGCTGAAGCGGATTCGTGACGCGGTTGCGGTTGGAAGAGTGGCTTCCGGCCGGCCCGTCGCGGAGACGCATCATGGCTGCAAGTTCCAAGTCTGGCCAGGCGAAGATCGTTCTGAGCCGGTCGCAGGATATTCCCTTCAACAAGCTGGTGCTGAGCCAGTCCAATGTCCGCCGGGTGAAGGCCGGTGTCTCGATCGAGGCCCTGGCCGAGAGCATCGCGCGGCATTCGCTGCTGCAAAGCCTGACCGTCCGCCCCACGCTGGATGAAGCCGGCCAGGAGACCGGCGTGTTCGAGGTTCCCGTCGGCGGCCGCCGCTTCCGCGCGCTGGAAACGCTGGTGGCGCAGAAGCGCATGAACAAGACCGCCGTGGTGCCCTGCGTCATCCGCACCGATGGCCTGGCCGAGGAGGACAGCCTGGTCGAGAACACCGACAGAGAGGCGCTGCATCCGCTCGACCAATTCCGTGCCTTCCGCACGCTGCGCGAGAAGGGTCGCGGCGATGAGGACATCGCCGCCGCCTTCGCCGTCACCCCAGCGGTGGTGCGCCAGCGCCTGCGGCTGGTCACCGTCTCGCCACGCCTGCTCGACCTCTATGCCGAGGACGCCATGACGCTGGACCAGTTGATGGTGTTTTCCATTTCGGATGATCATGCCCGCCAGGAGCGGGTGTGGGAGTCGCTGTCGCGCGGCTGGAACCCGGCCTCGCCGATCCAGATCCGGCGTTTGCTGGCCGAGGGTGCGGTGCATGCGTCGAACAAGCGCGCCGTGTTTGTCGGTCTCGACGCCTATGCGGCGGCAGGCGGTGGCGTTCTGCGCGATCTGTTCGAGGAGGACGGCGGCGGCTGGCTGCAGGACCCGGCGCTGCTCGACCGGCTGGTGGTCGAGGCGCTCGACCGTGCCGCGGCCGATCTGCGTGGTGAGGGCTGGAAATGGGTCGAGGCGGCCGAGACGCTGCCCTATGGCTACCGCGCCGGTCTGCGGACCATTTCGGGCAGCATCGTCCTGACCGAGGCTGCGCAGGCCGAACTGGCTGCGGTGCAGGCGGAGTACGACACCCTGTCGGCCGAGCATGAGGGGCTGGACGACCTGCCCGAGGAGATTGAGGTCCGGCTCAGCGATCTCGATGACCGGTTGGCCGCATTCGAGAATACGCCGCCGCGCTTTGAGCCGGACGAGGTGGCGATCGCCGGCGCCTTCATCAGCATCGACCCGCAAGGCCGCTTGCAGGTGGAGCGTGGCTATGTCCGCCCGGAGGACGAGTTGCCTGTGCCGGCGCTGGTGCCCACGGCTGACGCCGAGACCGGCGCGGCGTCCGACCCGCACGATCCGACGGTGGATCAGACCGTGCCAGCGGTGCCCAGCGTGGCGAGCGCCGTGACACCAGTCCAGGCGCGGACGATCGCCGCGGTGAGCCAGACCGGCCCGTCGATCAGCGCCCATCCGGCTGATCTGGTGGAGGAGGACGAGGGCATCCGGCCGCTGTCGGAGCGGCTGGTGGCCGAACTGACGGCGCATCGCACGCTCGGGCTGCGCAATGCGCTGGCCGATGACTGGGATGCCGCCCATCTCTCGGTGCTGCATGCCTTCTGCCTGCCGCTGTTCTACCGGCGCGCGGGCGAGAGCTGCCTGGAGATCACCGTCCGGTCGGCGGGATTCCTGGCCCAGGCGCCAGGGCTGAACGACAGCGCCGCGGCGCGTGCCATCGATGCAAGGCACGAGGCCTGGGCGCAGCGTCTTCCCCGGGAGGCGGCGCAACTTTGGCCGGCCTTGCAGGCGCTCGACGCCGACGACCGGCAGGCGCTGTTTGCGCATTGCGCCGGGCTGACGGTCAACGCAGTGGCCAGCCCGTATGACCGCCGGCCACGCGCGCTGGCGGATGCCGACCGGCTGGCCGAGGCGATCGGCCTCGACATGGCAGAAGCCGGTTGGACGCCAACGGTTGAGGCCTATCTCGGCCGGGTGACCAAGGCGCGCATTCTCGAGGCGGTGCGCGAAGCCAGGGGCGACGCCGCCGCTGCGCCGCTGGCCGCGCTGAAAAAGCCGGAGATGGCGGTGGCGGCCGCCGCACTGCTGGCCGGTTCGGGCTGGTTACCCGACGTGCTGCGCACCCCGGGCATGCCGACACCGTCACCGGCAGTCTCCACGATGCCTGAAGATGCGGCGGCGGACGAAGACGCCATTGCGGCCGAGGCAATGGTCGCCGTCTGACGGTGCCGACCTGGGGTGGTGGCAACGCCACCCCGGGGTCCCTGCGCTGCCCGGTCGGCACGGGGCCCTCCCCCGCCATTCGGAGAATCCGTCCATGACCAGCCCCGCCGCGGCGCTGGCCGTCCGTCTCGCGCAGGAAGCCGAGGCGGTGTGCCGCTGTTATCTCTCCAATGGCCGCCGTCATGGCCGCTATTGGCTGGCCGGCGATGTTCACAACAGCAAAGGCCGCAGCCTCTATGTCTGTCTCAGCGGTTCCACCGCCGGACGCGGCGCTGCCGGAAATTGGACCGATTCGGCAACGGGACAGCATGGCGATCTGCTCGACCTGATCCGCCTCAACCGCGGCTTCGACACCCTGCGCGCGACCCTGGACGAAGCCCGCACCTTTCTGCGTCTGCCAGGCGCGGCGCCGCAATCCCATCAGCCGCCGGCACCAGGCGGCTCGCCCGAAGCGGCACGGCGCCTGTGGGCCTGCAGCCATCCGATCACCGGCACCCTGGCCGAGGTCTATCTGCGCGCACGGGGGATCGCGAACGCCACCGACCTGCCCGCCCTGCGCTTCCACCCGGCGTGCTGGTACCGGCCCGATGGCGAGGCGTCACGCCAGATCTGGCCGGCACTGATCGCCGCCATCTCCGACCCGACCGGCACGGTCACCGGCATTCAGCGCACCTGGCTTAGCCGTGATGGCAGCGACAAAGCCCCGCTCGACACGCCACGCCGTGCCTTAGGTCATCTTCTCGGCAACGGCGTCCGCTTCGGTCTGGCCCGGGATGTTCTCGCCGCCGGCGAAGGGGTCGAAACCATGCTGGCGCTGCGCATGGCATTGCCCACATTGCCGATGATCGCCGCGACCTCGGCCGGCCATCTCGCCGCCCTGTCTTTCCCGCCAGGCCTGCGCCGCCTCACCATCGCCCGTGACAACGACGCGGCCGGCCGGGCCGCGGTGCGACGCCTCACCGACCGGGCGACCGCAGCCGGGATCGGCGTGCGGGTGCTGACCCTGGCGACCAACGACTTCAACACCGATCTCACCCGCCTCGGGATCGCCGCGTTGCGCGCAAGGTTGGTCCGCCAACTCACCCCCGATGACACCAGCCGGCTTGCCGCTCTGTGAGCGGACGACAGGGACTGAAGCGTGGGGGACATCTTCGCCCGGCACTTGGCCTGGAGGATGCGCATCAGACATGGCCCGTCGTCCGGGAAGGACCGCTTCGTGGCCTTCTGAGCGCGGTGATCCAGCCAGAACCGGGTCAGGGGCGCAACGGCGTCCGGCCCCTATTTTCCGGCGGCGCGGCCCAGCGGCGCGCCGTTCCATCGCGAAAGACAAAATAGGGTCCCGCCTGCCGTTCCCCGCCCGCATCTCCGCGATAACCCGACTGTCGAGAAAAGCGCGGGCGGTGCCCCCCTGCCCCGGTCCCGGCTTCGTGCTCCCCGCGAAGGCCGCACTCAAGCGGTCATCCCAACGAGGACATCCGGCATGACGATCATCTCCCATCCCAGCAGCACCGACGAAAGCGAATCCGCGCACGCCACCTCCGCTACCGCCCACGCCCTTGAAGAGCTGCAAATGCAGGGCTGGCGTCCGCACGAGGACGAACCCGACCCCCGCCCGCTGCCCGACGGCGAGACCCTCGGCCACGCGATATCCGATGTATTCGATGTGTTCACCGGGGTGCTCGGTGACACCCGGCTCGAACCCGACCTGCAGGACGTCCTGTGGTCGATCGTCAACGTCTTCCACCGCAAGGCCGACCGCGTGCAGCGCGAACTCGGCGACAATGAAGACCGCCAGCGCAAGTCCCAGGACGAACAGGACGGCTCGGAAATCCGCTCGGTCGAACTCGAACGTCTTCTCGCCGAAGGTCTCAGCCTGATCGAGCGTCGCAATGCGTTCGAACTGCTGCGCGACCAGGCGGCCGATCTCTACGAGGCGCAGACAGGATCAGCCTGGCGCCCGCATGCCGGTTCGATGGTGAACCATCGGCACATGACCGCCGCACTGATCGACAGCCGCGACTTTCTCGCCGCCCGCCGCCGCGCCGAGACCGAGGTCATGCTGCCCCCCGGTCCGCGCATCGCCTTCGCCGGCGGCATCGAGTGCAACGACACCGGCCGCATCTGGGCCACCCTCGACAAAGTTCGCCTCAAGCATCCCGACATGGTGCTGCTGCATGGCGGCAACCCGCGCGGCGCCGAGCGCATCGCCGCCTGCTGGGCCGACAGCCGCAAGGTCGCCCAGGTCGCCTTCAAGCCGGACTGGACACGCCACGCCAAGGCCGCCCCGTTCAAGCGCAACGACAAGATGCTGGAAACCTTGCCGATCGGGGTCATCGTCTTCCCGGGCTCCGGCATCTGCGAAAACCTCGCCGACAAGGCCAGAACCTTCGGCATCCCGGTCATGCGCTTCACCGGAGGCGGGTGAGCGCCGCCTTTCGTTCCCAACGGGAAGCGGCCGATGCGCGATTGTTTCTGCGTGGATATCCGGATATCCATTTCGGGATATTCTGATATCCGGAAGGGCTTCGACGTCGCCCTCCGGGGCCGCAGTCTCCTCGCCGCCAAGGGCAGCGATCACAGATCCTCCGCGGTCTCCGCCACTCGGTCACGATGGCTGACGCGGTTCAGCGCCGCGGCTTTTGCCGTTGGCCCGCGCGGATGGGACCAAGCGCCCCGCCGTTGCCGGCGACGCAGTATCCCGCGTGATCAACAGTTGTCAGATGACCACAACAGATAACCCCCTACGTCGCCCACCCCATCAGACTGTCATGGCCGGCGCGGCATAGAAGGGATTGTGCTCGATCGGGCCGCCCCGCCGGCTCTCCAGAGCAATCTTCCAGGCCACCAGCAAATGACCTCCCGGTACCGACGCGCGGATGATACCCGGCGTGGTCGAAACGCTTGTGTTGGTCTCGGCGACGGCATGACGCCGTTAAGAAGTCAGGGTCTTGAGACTGCCCGAGGCCATCCAGGGCCGGTTGATGGCGATGATCCCAAGGATGCGCCCCCTCCCCTGCCCTGCTTCGACGCCCGAACGGCCTGCTCGATGGCTTGATCTGGCCAGAGGGTAAAGGGCTGAAGCCCCTC
>CAJCJG010000098.1 GCA_903970625.1 Solirubrobacterales bacterium 70-9
CGCAAGCCCTGCCCGCCACCGACGCCGCGACCACCGTGCGACCGGCCCCGACGGTCGCGCCGACCCCGGCCCCGACGGACGCCGCCACCGGCGCCGCCCTCGGGGTCCTGCTGGAACAGGCGAAATATTGGCAAGGCCAGAACCGTGACGATCAGGCGGTGATCAGCCTCGACCGCGCGCTGAAGTTGGCGCCCAACAGTATCGACGCACTGGCGCTGCTGGCCGAGGTGCAGTCGGACATGGCCGACATGGCCGCTGCCGCCATGACGCTGGAGAAATTGAAGCGCATCGCGCCGGGCGACACCCGTATCGCCAAGATCCAGCAGGCGATCCGCGTCGGCCCGATCGGCCCCGAGCAACTGGCCGAGGCCCGCAGCCTCGCCCAATCCGGCAAGCAGACCGAGGCGATTGCCGACTACAACAAGGTTCTGAAGGGCAATCCACCCCCGGACGCGCTGGCGGTGGAATATTATCAAACCCTGGCCGGCTCCGACGGCGGCTACGACCGGGCGCGCGATGCGCTGGCGCGGCTGGTGCGGCAGGACCCGCAGGACCTGAAGGCGCAACTGGCCTACGCCGAAGTGCTGACCTACCGCGACTCCGGGCGGGCCGAGGGCATTCAGCGGCTCGCCTCCCTGGCACAAACCCCCGCCGTCGCCGATCAGGCGACGCCCGCATGGCGGCAGGCGCTGCTGTGGCTGCCCGACACCAAGGAGGCCATCGAGCCGCTGCAAGCCTATGTCGCGACCCATGCGGAGGACACGGAACTCACCACCAAGCTGGCGCTGGCCAAGAACCCGCTGCTCGGCGCCTCGCCGCTGGTGCGCGCCCGCATCGCCGGCTTCGACGACCTGGACAAGGGCCGGTTGACCGAAGCGGAGATATCGTTCCAGCGGGTCGTCGACGCCGACCCCACCGACGCGGACGCGACCGGCGGGCTCGGCATCGTCAAGCTGCGCCAGCACAAGCTGGCGGACGCCAAGATTCTGCTGGCGCGGGCCATCGCCCTCGACCCCGCGCACAAGGACCGCTGGAAGCAGGCGCTGGCGGCGGCGAGCAGTCCCGGCGGCGGCCCCAACCCTGCGACGGCGCTGATCAACGCCGGCGACTATCCGGCGGCGGAGCGGGAATTGCGCCGGCAGGCGGCGGCCGGCGGCAATGTCAGCGGCATTGCGGCGATGCTGGCCGACGCCGAGGCGCGCGGCGGCCGGCTGGCCGAGGCGGAGGCCACTTATCGCGCGGCGCTGGCGCACGCGCCGACCAATGCGCAGTTGCTCTCCGGCCTCGCGAGCGTGCTGTCGCGGCAGGGCCGCACGCAGGAAGCCACGGACCTGTTGCAACGGGCGCAATTGCTGTCCGGCAACGCGCGGCAGGTGGCGCAGACGCGGGCCACGCAACTGCGCGAACAGGCCAACGCGGTCGCCGACCCGGTGACGCAGGCCGGCCTGTATCGCGCGGCGCTCGCATCGGACCCGCAAAACCCCTGGATCCGGCTCGATCTGGCCCGCGCGTTGACCAAGATGGGCCAGCGCCAGGAGGCCCGCGACGTCATGCAGCAGGTGCTCGGCGCGACACCGACGACGGATGCACTGAAGGCCGGCATCATCTTCGCCAACGAAAACAACGACTCGGACAGCGCCGGCGCCCTGATCGCGCGGCTCCCTCCGGGGATGCGGACGGCGGACATGCGCGCCGCGCAAGAGCATGCCGAGATGCAGCGCCAGATCGAGGCGGCGCTGGCTTCCCCGCCCGCTGTCGCCCGCGAACGGTTGCTGGCGATGGCGGCCATGCCGGACCCGGACGGCGGGCGAGGGGCGGCGCTGGCCCGCGCGCTGGGTAGCATCGGGCAAAAAGCGGCGGCGCGCGAGGCGGTGGTCGCGGCGCAGGCATCCTCCCCGCAGCAGCATCCGGGGGCCAAGCTGCGCTACGCCGGCGCGTTGCTGGACATCGGCGACGCCGCAGGTGCCTCCGACCTGATGGCGCGCCTCGGCGACGGGCGTGGCCTGGCGCCCGCCGAGCGGCAGCAATTCGTGCAGTTGCAGGCCGGATTGGCGGTCCGCACGTCCGACAGACTGAACGAGCAGGGGCGGCAGGCCGAGGCGTACGACCGTCTCGCGCCGCTGCTGGCGCAAGCGCCGGAGAATCCCGACCTGAATCTGGCGCTCGCCCGTTTGTATCAGGGTGCCAAAAATCCGAAGGAAGCGTTGCAGATCGCCGACGCCCTGTTGCGCCGCGATCCCACCAACGCCGAGGCGCGCAAGGGCGCGTTCGATGCCGCGCTGCAACTCGGCGACCGTGGCCGGGCGGACCAATTGGTGCAGGACGCGATCCGGCTGGCGCCGAACGATCCCAAATCCTGGATGATGTCGGCCTCGCTGGAAAAGGCGCGCGGCAACAACGCGCATGCGCTGCGCGATCTGGAGCGGGCGCGCGATCTGCGCCAGCAGCAGATCGGCAACGTCGGCGCCGACGTTGGAGCCGACAGCGGAGCCGGCGGCACATCGTCGGTCGGCGTCAGCCTCGTCCCCGGCGCGCCCCCGACCTATCGCCCGATGGCAAGGCCCGCCTATCCGGCGGCGAGCCCGGGCGCTGCGCTGCCGAACGCGGACGGCGGTGCCGATGTCGTCGCCCCGCCGGCCGATCTG
>CAJCJG010000099.1 GCA_903970625.1 Solirubrobacterales bacterium 70-9
CCGGGATCGGCGTTCAAACCGTTCGTCTGGCTCGCGGCGCTGGAGAAAGGGTTGCAGCCGGGTGATGCGGTGCTGGACGCGCCGATCAGGATCGGGTCCTGGAGCCCCGGCAACTACGACGGGAAATATCGCGGCGAGGTCTCGTTGGAGGACGCGCTGGCGGACAGCCTGAACACCGTCTCCGTCCGCCTCGCCCAATTGGTCGGCGGGCCGCGCGTGGTGGCCGACATGGCGCATCGCCTGGGCCTGCTGGGTGACATGCCGGACAATCTGACGATCGCGCTCGGAACGGCGGACGTGCATCTGCTGGACCTCGCCGGCGCCTATGCCACGATCTGCAACGGCGGCGTGCGGGTGGCGCCGACGGGGATCGACAGCATCGACATCGGCGGCCGGCGGCAGGAACCGGCGATGCCCGCGCCGGAGCGCGTTCTGGCCCCGGAGGTCGCGGCCTCGATGCAGCAGATGTTGGCCGCCGTGGTGGCACGCGGCAGCGGCCGGGCGGCGTCCGTGCCGGGCAAAGCCGTGATCGGCAAGACCGGCACGACGCAGGATTATCGCGATGCATGGTTCATGGGCTGCGTGGGCGGAAACGTGATCGGCGTCTGGCTCGGCAACGACGACAACCGGCCCATGCTGGCCGTCACCGGCGGCAGCCTGCCGGCGAAACTGTTCCACGACATCGCGGCGGATTTGAAGCCGTGAGCGCCGCCGCGAGTTCGGAATACCCTGTCGCCCTCGTCACCGGCTCCACATCCGGCATCGGCGCGGCCGTCGCCCGCCGGCTCGGCCGCGACGGCTATGCGGTCGTCCTGCATTCGCGCGCCTCGGCGAAGGCGGGTCAGGAACTGGCTGCCGAACTCGGCCGGGCAACCTACGTGCAGGCAGACCTTGCGGACGACGCGGAGCGGGTCGCGCTCGTGCGGGCCGCCGCCGCGCAGTGGGGGCGGCTCGATGTCCTGGTCAACAATGCCGGCATCAGCCGCGTGATCCCCCATGCCGACCTCGCCGCCGCAACCCCTTCGGTCTGGAGAGACCTGTACGAGGTCAACGTGATCGCGCCGTTCCGGCTGGTGGCGGAGGCCGAGCCGATGCTGCGGGCCGCCGCCGCGCGGGGCCGGCCGGGATGCGTCGTCAATATCAGCTCCCACGCGGGCGTCCGGCCGAAGGGCGCCTCGATCCCTTATGCGGCCACCAAGGCAGCGCTGAATCACACCACGCGCTTGCTGGCCCTATCCCTGGCGCCGGAAATTCGGGTGAACGCGGTCGCCCCCGGCCTGGTGGACACGCCCCTCACGGCCGGATGGACCGCCGCACAGGAATTGTGGCGGGAGCGGTCCCCGATGCGCCGCGCCGCGAGCCCCGAGGACATTGCGCAAGTCGTGGCGATGCTGGTGGCGTCGGATTATCTGACCGGCGAAATCCTGCTGTCCGACGGCGGCCTCAATCTGACCTGAGCCGTCGCGCCGCTACATCGTTCGCCCATGGCAGTGCTTGAACTTCTTGCCGGAGCCGCACGGGCACGGCGCGTTGCGGGGCGAGTTTGCCCATGTCGCCGGATTGTTCGGGTCGATTGCCTCGCCGCGCATCGGCACGGCGGTGATGGCGCCGCCGCCCGCCATTTCGTACGCCGGCTCGGCCGCCGCCAGCGCCATCGTCGGTTCAGGGTGGCTTTCCACCATCTGCGGCGGCGGCGGTGGTGCCTGCTGTGGGCCGAGTTCCACCCGGCACAGCATCATCGTCACCCGCTCCTTCAACTCGTCCAGCAGCGCGTTGAACAGTGCGAACGCCTCGGTCTTGTATTCGTTGAGCGGATCGCGCTGGCCGTAGGCACGCAGGCCGATGCCCTGGCGCAGATGGTCCAGCGCCAGCAGATGCTCTTTCCACACCTGATCGAGAATTTGCAGCAGCAGGCTTTTCTCCACGTAGCGCATCAGCTCGGGACCCATGTTCGCGGCCTTCGCGGCCATGAACTTGTCGGCCGCTTCCTCGATCCGCTCGCGGATGTGCTGCTCGTCGATCCCCTCCTCGCGCGCCCATTCGACGATCGGAAGTTCCAGGTTCAGGATTCGCTGCACGTCCTGTTGCAGGTCCACCGTCTCCCACTGTTCGGCGAACGCTTTTTCCGGAATGCGGCGGGCGACCATCGCGCTGATCGTCTCGGCGCGCATGTCGGCGATGGTCTCAGATACATCGGCCGCCTTCATGAACTCCTTGCGCTGCGCGTACACTTCGCGCCGCTGGTCGTTCATCACGTTGTCGTATTTCAGCACGTTCTTGCGGGTGTCGAAGTTCCGCGCCTCGACCTTTTTCTGCGCCTTCTCCAGCGCCTTGTTGATCCAGGGATGCACGATGGCTTCGCCGTCCTTCAGGCCGAGGCGCGCCAGCATGCCCCCCATCCGCTCGGACCCGAAAATCCGCATCAGATCGTCTTCCAGCGACAGGAAGAAGCGCGAGGCACCGGGATCGCCCTGCCGCCCCGACCGGCCGCGCAACTGGTTGTCGATGCGCCGGCTCTCGTGCCGTTCGGTGCCGATTACGAACAGGCCGCCGGCTGCCTTGACGATCTCGTGGTTGCGGACGATTTCGGCGCGAATTTCTGCCTCGCGCGCGGCCGCTTCCGCCGGGTCTGTCAGATGCGCCAATTCCAGCTTCATCCGCATTTCAAGGTTGCCGCCGAGTTTGATGTCGGTGCCGCGCCCGGCCATGTTGGTGGCGATGGTCACGGCCCCCGGCGCGCCGGCCTGCGAGACGATCATCGCCTCCTGCTCGTGGAAGCGCGCATTCAGAACCGCGTGCGGCACCTTCTTTTTGGTCAGCAACTCGGCGATGGTCTCGCTTTTTTCGATGCTTGTGGTGCCGACCAGGACCGGCTGGCCGCGCCCCCGCGCCTCCTCGATCAGTTTTGCAACTGCCTCGTATTTTTCCCCCGCCGAGCGGTAAACCTCGTCGTCCTCGTCCTTGCGCACCACATCCACGTTCGTCGGGATGTCCAGCACATCCAGCTTGTAGATCTCCATGAACTCGTCGGCTTCGGTCAGCGCCGTGCCGGTCATGCCGGCAAGCTTCGGGTAGAGCCGGAAATAGTTCTGGAACGTGATGGAGGCGAGCGTCTGGTTCTCCGGCTGGATGGTGACGAATTCCTTCGCCTCCAGCGCCTGATGCAGCCCTTCCGAGTAGCGTCGGCCTTCCATCATGCGGCCGGTGAATTCGTCGATGATGATGACCTTGTCCTGCCGCACGATGTAGTCCACGTCGCGGGTGAACAGCGTGTGCGCGCGCAGCGATTGCTGGACGTGATGCAGCACGGTGACGTTGAACACGTCGTACATGTTGCCTTCGGTGATGATGCCGGCGGCACGCAGCATGTCCTCCACCTGCTCGCTGCCGGATTCGGTGAGCGACACGGTGCGGGTTTTTTCTTCCTTGTCGTACGTGCTGGCATCCTGCACGAACTGCACGACGACGGCATTGACCTGCCGGTAAAGATCCGACGAATCCTCGGCCGGGCCCGAGATGATCAGCGGCGTGCGCGCCTCGTCGATCAGGATGCTGTCCACCTCGTCCACGATCGCGTAGGCGAAGTCGCGCTGGCTCATATCCTCCAGCCGGTACTTCATGTTGTCGCGCAGATAGTCGAAGCCGAATTCGTTGTTGGTGCCGTAGGTGATGTCGGCGGCATACGCCTCGCGCCGCTGCACATCGTCCAGCCCATGCACGATCACGCCCGTACTCATGCCGAGGAAGCCGTAGATCTGGGCCATCCACTCGGCGTCGCGGCGGGCTAGATAGTCGTTCACCGTGACGACATGCACGCCCTTGCCGGCCAGCGCGTTCAAATACACCGGGAGCGTCGCCACCAGCGTTTTGCCCTCGCCGGTCTTCATCTCGGCGATCTTGCCCTCGTGCAGCACCATGCCGCCGATCATCTGCACGTCGAAATGCCGCATCCCGAGCGTGCGCTTGGCAGCCTCCCGCACCACCGCGAACGCCTCGGTCAGCAAATCGTCCAGCGTGGCGCCGCTGGCCAGCCGCTCCCGGAACTCCGCCGTCTTGGCGCGCAACGCCGCATCGGACAGTTGCTCCAATGCCGGCTCCAGCGCGTTGATCTGCGGCACGCGGCGCTGGTATGCCTTGAGCGAGCGGTCGTTGCTGGTGCCGAACAGGGCACGGGCGATGCTGGCGAACATGATCGGCCTTCCGGGAGAGGCGAAGCGATCCGGGGGCGTGGGCGGGTCTGCCGCCGTTGTCCCCCTATCGGACCGCCCTGGTCGCGTGTGACATGAGCGTTCGTTTAGACAATCGGCCTTGCGGCCAGCCTGCGCTGTCAGATAGGACCCGCACCGGTCGCGGTCAACGACGCTCGCCGTCCTGGGGGGCTGCCTTGTCGCTCCCGCCCGCTTCGGCCATGATCCGGCCACTTCTGGAAGGAAACCCCATGCGGACCATCCGCTTCTCCGCCGCGGCGATGCTCGCGGCGCTCAGTGTTGGCGCGCTGCCCCCGGCGGCCCGCGCGGACGACGCGACGCCGGCCCCTGCCGCCGCAGCCCCC
>CAJCJG010000100.1 GCA_903970625.1 Solirubrobacterales bacterium 70-9
CGCCGCAGCCGCCACGCTCGGCGCGCCGATGATCTCCCGCCGGGCGCGCGGCGCGGAACTGGTGATCGGCTTCATTTATGTCGGCCCCAAGGACGACTACGGCTACAACCAGGCGCACGCCGAAGCCGCCGCCGTTCTGAAGAAGATGCCGGGCATCAAGATCGTCGAGGAAGAAAAAGTCCCGGAGACCGACGACGTCGCCAAGACGATGGAGAGCATGATCGAGCTTGACGGCGCGAGCCTGCTGTTCCCGACCAGCTTCGGCTATTTCGACCCGTACATGCTGAAGATGGCGGCGAAATACCCGAACGTGCAGTTCCGTCATTGCGGCGGTTTGTGGACGAAAAAGAACCCGATCAACACGGGCTCGTATTTCGGCTATATCGGCATGGCGCAATACCTCAACGGGATCGTCGCCGGCTACACGAGCAAGACCAAGAAAATCGGCTTCGTCGCCGCCAAGCCCATCCCGCAGGTGCTGATCAACGTCAACAGCTTCGCCCTCGGCGCACGCTCCGTCGATCCGTCGATCACGACGCAGGTGATCTTCACCGGCGACTGGTCCATGCCGGTCAAGGAAGCCGAGGCCACCAATAGCCTCGCCGACCAGGGCGTCGATGTCGTGACCTGCCATGTCGATGGCCCGAAAGTGCTGATCGAAACGGCGGAGCGGCGCGGCATCTACACCTGCGGCTACCACGCCGACCAATCCGCACTGGCGCCGAAGGGCTACCTGACGGGGGCCGAGTGGAACTGGATCACCGTGTATAAGCAGTTCGTGGGCGATCTCCAGGCCGGCAAGCCGCTGGGCAACTTCGTGCGCGGCGGGCTGGCCGAGGCATTCGTGAAAACCTCGCCCTACGGACCCGCCGTGTCGCCGGCCGCCAAGGCGCAGGCGGAGAAAGTGAAGGCCGAGATCATCAAGGGCGGCTTCTCCGTGTTCAAGGGACCGCTGAAAGACAACAAGGGCAACACCGTTGTGCCCGCCGGCAAAGCCTATGTCGAGACGGCCATCGAACTTGAATCGACGAACTACCTCGTCGAAGGCATCAACGGCTCGATCTCGTGAGCAGCGTCGCGCAGGTCGGCGGACAGGCCACGTCGCCGGCAGCGGCGGCGACCGACCGGTTCTACCCTGCGCGGCGGGCGCTCGAAACCGTCGCCGGCCCGGTTGCCGCGCTCTTGCTCGCGGCCATCGGGTTTTCGATTTTTCTGCTGCTGCTCGGCAAGTCGCCGACGGACTTCTTTGCGCTGATGTGGAAGGGCGCGTTTGCCAGCACCTTCTCGCTGGAAAACACGCTGCAACGTGCGGCGCCCTTGCTGTTAACGGCACTGTGCGTGGCGGTGCCGGCACAACTCGGGCTGGTCATCATCGGCGGTGAAGGGGCGGTCGTGCTCGGTGGCCTTGCGGCTGCCGTGATCGCGCTGCCGCTGGGTGGCGTGTGGCCGCCGCTGGTGCAAATACTGATGGCGGTGGCAGGAGCTGCGGCCGGGGCCGGCTGGATCTCGATCACCGGCCTGTTGCGTGCGCGGCGGGGCCTCAACGAAACCGTCGTCAGCCTCGTCATGGCCTATATCGGCATCGCGCTGTTCAACCATCTGGTCGAAGGGCCGCTGCGGGACCCGGCGAGCTTGAACAAACCGTCCACCTACGGCATCGGCGACGCCAACATGATGGGGCCGATCCCTGGGACGGAGCTACATCCGGGCCTCGCCGTCGGCGTGGTCGCTTGCATCCTGTGTTGGGTGCTGATTTCCAAAACGAGCCTCGGGTTTTCGATGCGCGTGACCGGCGGCAATTTGCGGGCGGCGCAGTTGCAGGGATTGCCGGTGCAGCGGCTGATCATTCTCGCCTGCCTGATCGGCGGCGGCTGCGCGGGGCTGGCCGGCATGATCGAAGTCGCCGCCGTGCATGGCCGGGCCAATGCGTCGCTGATCGCCGGCTACGGTTACGCGGGCATTCTGATCGCGTTCCTGTCACGGCAAAATCCGCTGGCGATCATCCCGATGTCGGTGCTGCTCGGCGGCATCGGCGCCGCCGGCGGGCTGTTACAGCGGCGCATGGATTTGCCGGACGCGACAGTGCAGGTGCTGCAAGGCTTCATCTTCGTCGCGATCCTGGCGAGCGAGACGATGCAAGGCCGCATTGCGTGGTTCCAACCGCGCGCGAAAGGCTGAGCCGATGGACTCGCTCTACACCGTCCTGATCGCGATGATCGCCGGCGCGCTGCGAGTCTCGACACCGTTCCTGTTCGTGAGCCTCGGCGAGTGCCTGACCGAACGCTCCGGACGCATCAATCTCGGCAACGAGGGTGTGCTGGTGCTGGGTGCGATGGTCGCCTACGCCACATCGTACGAGACCGGCAATCCCTGGATCGGCGTGGTGGTCGCAGCCTTGGCCGGCGCGTTGCTCGGCAGCGTGCATGGCGCGATCTGCTCGCTCGCGCGCGTCAACGACGTGGCGATGGGCATTGCGATCATGCTGGCCGGCACCGGCATCGCGTTCTTCTTCGGCAAGCCCTACGTGCAGCCGACGGCGGCGCATTTGCCGACGCTGCCGCTGGGTTTCTGGTCGGACGCGCCGCAGGTGCGCAGTGCGCTGGAAGTCAGCCCGCTGTTCTTCATCGGCATCGCGGCGGCCATCGGCATGCACTGGTTCTTCCGCGCCACCCGCATCGGCCTGCGCGTGCGCATCGTCGGCGACAGCGCGGATGCCGCGCGGGCGCTGGGCTTGGGGATCGACCGCATCCGCCTGCTGGCGACCGCCGCCGGCAGCGCGCTGGCCGGCATCGGTGGGGCGTTCTTGTCGCTCTCGTATCCCGGTAGCTGGAACGAGGGGCTTTCGTCCGGCCAGGGCCTGATGGCGGTGGCCTTGGTCGTGTTCGCGCGGTGGAACCCGCTGCATTGCATCACGGCGGCGCTGATCTTCGGCGCCGCCGGTGCGCTCGGCCCGTCGCTGCAAACCGTCGGCGTGACCAAAGGCTATTACCTGTTTTATGCCGCGCCTTATGTTGTGACGCTGGTGATCCTGGCGGCCACGGTGCGGCCGGGCCGCTCGCTGCGCGGCATGCCCGGCGAGCTTTCGATCGGGCGATGAGGAGAGCGTCATGAACGGCCTGGGCGGACTCAACAAATCGCCGAACGGCGTGGTGATCGGGCTGGTGCAACTGAAGCTGCCGCTGATCGAAAGCCGTGCCGACGTCGCCAAACAGACCGCCCGCATCGTCGAGATGGTCGGCAAGGCGCGGCGCAATATGTCCACGCTCGATCTGGTGGTGTTCCCGGAATACGCGCTGCACGGCCTGTCGATGGACACGCGCGACGAGGTGACGTGCGACCTGGACGGGCCGGAAGTCGCGGCCTTCAAGGCTGCCTGCGTCGCCAACGACCTTTGGGGTTGCTTCTCCATTATGGAGCGCAACCCAGGCGGCAACCCATTCAACAGCGGCATCGTCATCGACCCGGCGGGCGATATCAAACTTTACTACCGCAAGCTGCATCCGTGGGTGCCGGTGGAACCGTGGGAGCCGGGCGACCTCGGCATCCCGGTGATCGATGGGCCGAAAGGCTGCAAGCTGGCGCTGATCATTTGCCACGACGGCATGTTCCCGGAAATGTCGCGGGAGGCAGCGTACAAAGGTGCCGAGATCATGCTGCGCACCGCCGGCTATACGGCCCCGATCCGCGACTCCTGGCGCTTCACGAACCAGAGTAATGCCTTCTGCAACCTCATGGTGACGGCAAACGTCTGCATGTGCGGCTCGGATGGCACGTTCGATAGCATGGGCGAGGCGATGGTGGTGAATTTCGACGGCGCGGTGATCGCGCACGGCACCACCGGCCGCGCGGACGAGATCGTCACCTGCGAAGTCCGCCCCGATCTGGTGCGCGAGGCGCGGGCGCACTGGGCGGTGGAGAACAACATCTACCAGTTCGGCCATCGCGGCTTTTCGGCCGTGCGCGGCGGCGCGGGCGATGCGCCGTACACCTACATGCACGACCTGATCGCCGGAAAGTACCGCCTGCCGTGGGAGGATACCGTGCGCGTGACGGACGGCACCTCCTGCGGCCTGCCCGCCCCCACCCGCCGCTACGGTGAACGCTTCAAGGAAGCCGCGGAATGACAACCATTGCCTCCGAACCCTATCCCTGGCCTTACAACGGCGATCTGCGCCCGGAAAACACGGCCATCATCGTCATCGACATGCAGACCGATTTCTGCGGCGTCGGCGGCTATGTTGATCGCATGGGCTACGATCTGTCACTGACGCGCGCGCCCATCGGCCCGATCCAGAACGTGCTCGCGGCGATGCGGGCGCGGGGCTACCACATCATTCACACCCGCGAAGGCCACCGCCCCGA
Source organism: Solirubrobacterales bacterium 70-9 (assembly GCA_903970625.1). Lineage (GTDB taxonomy): Bacteria > Pseudomonadota > Alphaproteobacteria > Acetobacterales > Acetobacteraceae > CAJCJG01. Next base: position 4,363 of record CAJCJG010000100.1, read on the forward strand.
TCTGTCGGACCTGCCGGCGAACAAACGCTGGCGATCCCGCCGCATCGGCGCCGGCATCGGCGACGACGGACCGTGCGGCAAAATCTTGGTGCGCGGCGAGGAAGGCTGGAACATCATCCCCGACCTCGCCCCGCTGCCCGGCGAAATCATTATCGACAAGCCCGGCAAAGGTAGCTTCTGCGCCACCGACCTGGAACTGATTCTCCGCACGCGGGGCATCGAGAACATCGTCCTCAGCGGGATCACGACGGACGTGTGTGTCCACACCACCATGCGCGAGGCCAACGATCGCGGCTTCGAATGCGTGCTGCTGACCGATTGCTGTGCCGCCACAGACAAGGGCAACCACGACGCGGCCATCAATATGGTGAAGATGCAGGGCGGCGTGTTCGGCGCGGTCTCTGACAGCGCCTCCTTCATCGCGGCGCTGGCATGACCACGGCACTCGCGGTCGAAGCGGTTGGCATCACCAAGCGGTTCGGGCCGTTCACGGCCCTCGGCGACGTGTCGCTGAAAGTGGCGCCCGCCACTGTCCATGCGCTGCTCGGCGAAAACGGTGCGGGCAAATCGACGCTCGTGAAATGCCTGCTCGGCTACTACAAGGCCGACGAAGGCTCGTTCCTGATCGACGGCAAGGAAGAAGTCATCGCCCGCCCGGCGGATGCCGACCGGCTCGGCCTCGGCATGGTCTATCAGCATTTCACGCTGGTGCCGTCGATGACGGTCGCTGAAAACCTTGTGATGTCGCGCGCCGACGTTCCGGCCGTGGTCGATTGGGGCAAGGAGCGTGCGGATCTCGAAAAATTCATGGCCGACATGCCGTTCAAGGTGTCGCTCGGCGCCGAGGTCGGTACGCTGGCGGCCGGCGAGCGGCAAAAGACCGAGATCCTCAAACAGCTTTACCTGCAACGCCGGTTTCTGGTGCTGGACGAACCCACGTCCGTCCTGACGCCGCAGGAAGCCGACGAAATGCTGAGCCTCGTCGCCGACCTCGCGCACAGCGGCAGCATCACGGTCGCGATCATCACACACAAGCTGAAAGAGGTGAAGAAATTCGCCGACGAGGTGACGGTGCTGCGGCGTGGGCGCTACGCCGGCAAGGGCCGCACCGCCGACCTGGAACCGGCGGACATGACCGCCATGATGATCGGCGAACCGCAAGCCCCGGCCAGCGTCGAACGCCGCGGCGCGGCGGAGGCCGAGGAACGCCTGCTCGTCACCAGCCTGCGCACCGAGGGCGATGCGGGGCGCGCGGGCCTGGACATTACGAAACTCGCCGTGCATCCGCGCGAGATCGTCGGTATCGCCGGCGTTTCCGGCAACGGCCAGAAGGAATTGGCCGAAGTGCTCGGCGGCCAGCGTGTGCCGGCCTCCGGCGAGATCATCGTCGGCGGCGAAGGTTATACGGCGACGCGGGACGAGGCGCAGGCGCTGTCGGTGCGCGTGCTGCCGGAGGAACCGCTGCGCAACGGCTGCGTGCCGCGCATGTCGGTCTCCGACAACCTGAACCTTCGCAGTTTCGACCGCGACGCGAAGGGCGCGCGAAAGTTCTGGCTGAACGGGTCTGCGATGACGGATCGCGCGCGCCGCATGATCGCCGCCTACGGCGTGCGCGCGCCGTCGCGCGAGGTGCCGATTGGCGTGCTCTCCGGCGGCAACGTGCAGCGGTGCGTGCTGGCGCGCGAATTGGACGGCGAGGTCAAATTGCTGATCGTCGCCAACCCGTGTTTCGGCCTGGACGTGAAAGCGGTCGCCGAAGTCCGCGCCCGCATCGTCGCCGCCCGCAACGCGGGGGCGGCGGTGCTGCTGATCTCGGAAGACCTCGACGAAATCCTGGAACTGTCGGACCGCATCGTGGTGATGCACGACGGCAAGATCGTGTACGAAACTCCGGGTGCCGGCGCCGATGCGCAATCTATCGGGGCGCACATGCTGGGGTCGCACTGAGCCTTAGCGCGTCACCCCGGCGAACGCCGGGGTCCAGGCCCACACGAAAGTCGGAGCGGATCAGGCTGGATTCCGGCCTTCGCCAGAATGACGGGACAGGTTAGGCGCTCAAAACTTCTCCACCCACGGCCGCACTTCGATCTCCCAGCTCCACGCGCTGCGGTGCTGATTCAGTGTGTGCCAGTAGCTTTGCGCAATCGCGTCCGGGTCCAGCGTGCTGTCCGGCGCGTCGTTCGGGTCCGGGCGATGGTCGGCGCGAATGCCGCCATCGACGACGACGTGCAGGATGTGGATGCCCTGTGGCATCAACTCGCGCGCCATGCTTTGCGCCAACCCGCGCAGCGCGAATTTGCCCATCGCGAACGGCGCCGACAGGGCAAACCCTTTCACCCCCGCCGTCGCGCCGGTGAGCGCAATTGCGCCGTGCCGGTGCGGCAGCATCCGCCGCACCGCCTGTTGGGCGACCAGAAACGCGCCGTAGGCGCTGACGGCGATGCTGCGCTCCACCTCGGCCGGATTCAACTGTGCGATTGGCCCGCGAGTCCGGCCGCTCGCGTTGTAAACGACCAGATCGGGCGTGGCGCCCGCCGCGTCGAGCGAGGCGAACAGCACGGCGACCTGCTCCGGGTCGGTCGCGTCGCAGACATGGACTGCGGCGCCGGTTTCCGCCGCCAAGGCGTCGAGCTTCCCGCCATCGCGCGCGGCGACCGCAACGCGCAACCCCTCCCGCGCAAACAGCCGCGCGAGCGATGCGGACAGGCCCGGCCCGGTGCCGACGATCAGGGCGGATTTATACGGTGCCGGCATCGAACTTCCTCATGATGGTGACAGTCCCGTCCGGCGCGCCGACGATGGCCTGCTCCGCCCGGTCGATGAACAAGCCGCTCTCCACCACGCCAGCAATCGCGCGCAACTGGCGTTGCAGCGTGAACGGGTCGCGGATCGGCGCGAATCCGGCGCAATCGAAGATCAGATTGCCGCCGTCGGTGACGAACGGGCCGCCGGCCGTATCGCGCCGCACCGCAGGCGCGCCCCCCAACTCCGTCAGCCGCCGCACCGTCGCGGCGTGCCCGAACCGCACCACCTCCACAGGCAGCGGCGCGTGATCGCCCAGCGTCGTGACGATCTTCGACGCATCGGCCACCACCACGAACCGGCGGCTGGATTCGGCGACGATCTTTTCCCGCAGCAGCGCCCCGCCCAGTCCCTTGATCAGCCGCAGCGTGCCGATTTCCACCTCGTCGGCGCCATCGATGGTCAGGTCGATGATCGCGTCCGGCTCCGCGAGCGGAATGCCGTTCTCCTTCGCGAGCGCCTCCGTCCCGGTCGATGTCGGCACGCCCACGATGCGCAATCCCTCCCGCATGCGCCGCCCCAGCGCGACCACCAGATGCTTCACCGTGGACCCGCTGCCCAGACCCACCAGCATGCCGTCCTCCACCAGCGCCGCCGCCGCCTCCGCCGCCGCGCGCTTGCCCGCCTCGCTGGCGCTCACGTCAATGCTTGCCCAGTTCGACATGCCCGCCGAAGCCGAGCCGCATGGCGGACAGCATCTTTTCGGCGAACGTGTGCTCCTGGCGGGAGCGGAAGCGGGTGAACAGGGCGGCGGCCAGCACTTCGGCCGGCACCGCCTCCTCCACCGCCGCCTCGATGGTCCAGCGGCCCTCGCCCGAATCCTCGACGAAGCCGGAGAAACTTTCCAATTTGCCGTCGTTGGCCAGCGCATTCGCGGTCAGGTCGAGCAGCCAGGAGGAGACCACGCTGCCGCGTCGCCACAACTCGGCTACGTCCGGCAGGTTGATGTCGAATTGCTCCGCCGGCGCAAGCTTGGCACCTTTGCGACTGCGCAGGATGTCGAACCCCTCGGCGAGCGCCTGCATCATGCCGTACTCGATGCCGTTGTGGATCATCTTGACGAAATGCCCGGCGCCGACCGGCCCCGCGTGCATAAAACCCTGCTCCACGCGCGGGTCGCGCCCCTCGCGGCCCTGCGTCTCCGGAATGTCCCCCTTGCCCGGTGCCAACGCCAGAAAGATCGGGTCGAGCGAGTCCACCGCGTCCTTGTCGCCGCCGACCATCAGGCAGTAGCCACGCTCCAGCCCCCACACGCCGCCCGATGTCCCGGCATCGATATACCGGATGCCCTTTTCGGCCAGCACCCCGGCGCGCCGGATATCGTCGCGGAAATAGCTGTTGCCGCCGTCGATCACGATATCGCCGGACCCGAGCAATCCGCCGAGCTCTGTCACCGTCGCCTCCGTGATGGCGCCCGAGGGCAGCATCACCCACACCGCGCGCGGCGAACCCGTCAATTTCTGCACCAGTTCGGCCAGGGACGCGGCCCCGATGGCGCCGTCCGAGGCGAGTGCGGCCACGGCGGCCGGATTGGCATCAAACACCACGGACGAATGGCCCGCCCGCATCAGCCGGCGGGCGATGTTGCCGCCCATGCGCCCAAGCCCGACGATCCCGATCTGCATTTTCGTTCCCCGTGTTCCGCGTTCCCTGCGGCAAATGGCGCCTCGGCCCCGCCGCGCCAAGCGGGCGGCGCAAGTTTGCCCCCCAGCCGGGCCGCACGTAGGCTTGAGCGAGTCAAAGTGGGGGGTCGGCATGTCGACCGAAGTGGAGTTCCGCCGCCTGCGCGCCGACGAACTGCGCGCCCGTGCCGCCGCCAATGCCGTGGCCATCGTGCCGTTCGGCGCCATCGAGCAGCACGGGCCGCATCTGCCGGTGGAGGTGGACAGCCTGCTGGGCAACGAGGTGGCGCTGCGCACCGCCCGCAAAATGGCCGCGCGGGCGGAGCCGGTGGTGGTGCTGCCGATGGTCTGGACCGGCGTATCCGAACACCACATGAGTTTCGGCGGCACCATCACGCTCGATCTGGCAACGTATGCCGCGCTCGCGGAGGGCATCTGCCGCTCGCTCGTCCGCCACGGCTTCCGGCGCCTCGTGCTGCTGAACGGCCACGGCGGCAACGACAACGCGCTGCGCTGCATCGCCGACGACCTGACGCCCAAGCTCGGCGTGCCGATCGTCCAGTTCACCTACTGGCACCCGACGGCCGCAGAGATCGCCGCCGTGCTGGAGACGCAAACGCAACTGCTGCACGCGTGCGAGGCGGAAACGGCCATGACGATGGCGCTGCGGCCCGAACTCGTCGCGGGCGACCGAATCCCCGCTGCCAGCCAGGCGATGGAATATGTGCAGCCCGGCCCGTATCGCTGGCGCGCGCTGGGCGCCGTCTCCTCTACCGGCGTCATCGGCAACCCGGCGGCGGCGACGCCGGAAAAGGGTGAGCGATTGCTGGACGCGATCTCGACCAAGCTGTCCGACATTCTGTGCAACGGCGACCTTTGGGCCGCGCCCTTCCAGGCGTAGCCTTCGCGGAACATCCGCGATCCGGTCGCGAGTTTACTTGGATTTTGCCGTCGTTCACGGCAAACTAATTTGTCGCCCGCGAGACTGGGCGAGCGCCGTGTCGTCGTCACGCATCGACCGTGCTTGGGGGGCTGGAAATGACATACGCTGATCGCCTGAATCGCTGGAACCGCTGGTACGACAGCACGCCGGAGGAATGGCACCCGCATATCGTGCTGTGGCCGCTCGCGTTCGCCGGTTTCATCAACATGCAACTGAGCATCGCGTCCGGCTTTCCGTTTGGGGTGCTGGTGCTTCTGGGCCTGCTGGTGATCGCCTCGATCCGGCTGCCATACAAGCGCGGCTGGATCGTCCCCGGCCCGGACGCGTCCAGCGATCTCGGCGCGACATTCAAGTTCGGCCGCGCCGACTGGATATACGAAATCAACCAGCGTTACGAAGCGGTGCCGGAAGATCGCCGCTTCTTCATCATCCCCGCCATCCTGATCGTCGGCGGCACGCTGAACCTGATCCTGACCGCCGCACGCGGCTGGGCTTTCGGCGGCATCTTCCTGCTGGTGCTGCTCGCCGTGCTGCTGGTCCGCGCACCGTACGTTTGGGGTTGGATCTTGCCGCCGGAAAAAGTCACCGAAAGCGCGCTCGCGCGCGCCTGGGTCCACGACGCCAATCGCTGGTACGACGAACTGCCCGGCGAGCGGCGGTTCTGGACGGCGGTGGCGGCCATCGGGATCGTCTGCGTGATCGACCTGCTGCTGGTCGGCAGCGTCGGCGTGCCGCTGGCGCTGATCTTCGCACTGGAACTCCTGCTGCTGGTCGTGATCCGAGCGCCTTACGTCTCCGGCATGGTGGAATCGCCGACCCGCCGGCTGGCGCCGCGCCCGACGGCGATGCTGACCGCGGATGTCGTGCCACCGATGAGCTTCGCCAGCCACGAGACGGCGCACGCCAAAGCCACCGCCGACGCCTGAGCGACGCGAGTTCGCCGGCGGGGCCTCCCGCCGGCAGCTTTCCCGGTCGGTTTGGTATTTGTTGCGGCGCACCATGCGCCGCCCAATCCATGGAACTCCGCCAAGCTGCCGCCGTTTGTCCTCTGATACGCAGGAGACGAACGGTGCGCCGCAGGGATATTTTGACCGCAAGCTTGCTGCTGCCGCTCGTGGTCGCGCATCCCGGCACCGCCGCCAGCCCGCCCGTGGCCCAAGAAGCGACCCCGTTCGACGGCAATTCGGTGCGAAATCTGGCCAAGGACCTCGCCGCCAAGGCATACGTGCCGCCGGTCCGCACCCTCCCTGACGCCATCGCGCATCTGACATACGACCAGTACCGGCAAATCCGCTTCGACGCGCCGCATGCCTTGTGGCGGGGCATGGGCTTGCCCTTCGAGGTGCAGTTCTTCCATCGCGGCTTCCTCTACGAAGACCGCGTAGATCTGTTCGAAGTCGTGGACGGCCGCGCACGGCAGATCGTCTATAACGCCGACATGTTCCAGTTCGGGCCGCTGCCGCGCCCGACCGGCGATCTGGGCTTTTCCGGGTTTCGCATCCACGCCCCCATCGCCCGCCCCGACTATTTCGACGAGATCTGCGTCTTCCAGGGTGCGAGCTATTTCCGCGCCGTCGCGAAAAACCAGGGCTACGGCCTGTCCGCGCGCGGCCTGTCGATCAAGACCGGCGATTCGGACGGCGAGGAATTCCCCGTCTTCAAAACCTTCTGGCTGGAGCGGCCGGCGCCCGGCACCAACGCCGTCGTCGTGCATGCCCTGTTGGACAGCAAAAGTGCCGCCGGCGCATTTCGCTTCACCATCCGGCCCGGCGACACCACCATCTTCGACGTGGAAATGGTGCTGTACCCGCGCGCCGACATCCCGCATCCCGGCTTCGCCACCGCGACCAGCATGTTCTATTTCGACGCCAGCGATCGCGTCGGCATCGACGATTATCGCCGCGCCGTCCACGATTCCGACGGCCTGTCCATCGCCACCGGTCGCGGCGAACAATTGTGGCGCCCGCTTCGCAATCCATCGACCTTGCAATTGAGCGCCTTTCAGGACCCCGGCCCGCGCGGCTTCGGCCTGATGCAGCGCAAGCGCCGGTTCGACGATTTCGAGGATCTGGAAGCGCACTACGAGAAGCGCCCAAGCCTGTGGGTCGAGCCGATTGGCGAAACCGGCGAAGGCGACGTGCATCTGGTGGAACTGCCCACCAGCGTCGAGATCAACGACAACATCGTCGCCTTCTGGCGGCCGAAGCAGGCGATCAAGGCGAAATCGGAATACGGCTTCACCTACCGTCTGCACTGGTGCGGCGAACTGGCGCTGAACGCCGATCTCGCGCAAATCGTCGGCACGCGCGCCGGCCTCGCGCCGAAGGACCGCCGCCTGTTCGTCCTCGATGCCGTCGGCGGCGGCCGGCTGAAGGCGTTGCCCCCCGACGCCAAGCCCACGCTCCAGATCACCGCCGATCACGGCACCATCGGCAATCCGGTGGCCGAACCGAACCCGGAAACCGGCGGCTGGCGCCTGAGTTTCGAACTGGCGCCGGACGATGCCAAAGCCGTGGAGCTGCGCGGCCAGTTGATGAACGGCGATACCCCGCTGTCGGAAGTCTGGATCTACCGTTGGACAGCCTGAGCTTCGATCCGCTCGCCATGGCGCCCGCCCTGCCCGGCGAGGCGCCGCTGGCTATGCCGGTGCAATCGCTGCGATCGCCGCCGCCCGTCCCAGCCGACCGACGCCGCGTGCCCACCTCGCCGCACGGCGTGCGGCTGCGACGGATCGCGGTGATCGGCGGCGCGCTCGCACTGACGGTCTTCGCGGCTTACCAAATGTATCTCGTGCTGAATGCGGGTGGCCTCACCACGCCGGAGACGGCGATCATCGCGCTGTTCGTGGCCCTGGTAGGCTGGATCGCGCTGTCGTTCACCAGCGCGCTCGCCGGCTTCGTCTCGCTGGTCGCGGGCGGCGGCTGGGGGTTGGGCATCGAATCCGCCGGCCCGTTGCCGTCCGTTGGCCAGCGCACCGCGATCCTGATGCCGATCTACAACGAGGCACCGGCCCGCGTGATGTCGGGCCTGCAAGCCATTGACGAGGCGCTGCAAGCCACGCCCGCCGCCGCGCAGTTCGACATTTTTATCCTCAGCGACACGACCGATCCCGATGTTTGGATCGAGGAGGAGGCGGCGTTCCTGACGCTGCGCGGGCAGACCGGCGGGCAGGATCGCATCTTCTACCGCCGCCGCCCCGCCAACACCGCGCGCAAGGCGGGCAATATCGCCGAATGGGTGCAACGCTTCGGCGCCGCCTACCCGCACATGCTGATCCTGGACGCCGACAGCGTGATGACCGCCAACGCCATCGTTAGGCTCGCGGCGGCGATGGAGCGGCACCCGACCGTCGGGCTGATCCAGACGTTGCCCGTCGTGGTCAACGCCCGCACCCTGTTCGCCCGCCTGCAACAATTCGCCGGCCGCATCTACGGACCGCTGATCGCCCACGGCATCGCGTGGTGGCACGGCGCGGAAGGCAATTACTGGGGCCATAACGCCATCATCCGCACCCGCGCGTTCGCCGACTACGCGGGCCTGCCCGAACTGCGTGGCCGCAAGCCGCTGGGCGGCCACATATTGAGCCACGATTTCGTCGAGGCGGCGTTGCTGCGCCGCGCCGGCTGGGCCGTCCATATGGTCCCCGCCCTGCCCGGCGGCTACGAGGAAAGCCCGCCCTCGGTGCCCGACCTCGCCATCCGGGACCGGCGCTGGTGCCAGGGCAATCTGCAACACATGGCCGTCCTGCCCGCGCGCGGGCTGCATCTCGTGAGCCGAATGCACCTGCTGCTCGGCATCGGCTCCTATCTGACGGCGCCGTTGTGGCTGCTGTTCCTGCTGACCGGCATCCTGATCCCGGTGCAGGCGCACTTCATCCCGCCCGACTATTTCCCGCACGGCCGCTCGCTGTTCCCCGTATGGCCGGTGGTCGATCCGGTCCGCTCGATGTGGCTGTTCATCGGCACGACGGCGGTGCTGCTGGCGCCCAAACTCCTGGGCCTGATCGCGTTGCTGCTGAACGGCCCCGAACGGCGCGAGTTCGGCGGCGCGACCCGAATCGTGGCCGGCGTCCTGATCGAGACGCTCGTCACCGGCCTGCTGGCGCCGGTGATGATGGTGACGCAATCGGTGACGGTCCTGCAAACGCTGGCCGGGCACGACAGCGGCTGGAACGCGCAGCGGCGCGACGACGGCAGCATTCCGCTTGCGGCACTCGCCCGCCGCTACTGGCCGCACACCGCCTTCGGCGCGCTGCTGGCCGCCGCGTCCTATGTCGTGTCGCCGCTGCTGAGCCTATGGATGTCGCCGGTGCTGCTGGGCTTGCTGCTGGCGGTGCCGCTGACCGCGCTCACCGGCGCCGTCGCCCCCGGTGCCGTCCTGCGCCGCGCCGGCCTGCTGGCAACGCCCGAGGAACGGCATGAACCGGAGGTGCTCGCCCGCGCCCGCGCGCTGATGGCGGACCACCGGGGCGACCCGACCCACGCGATCCGCCACCTGCTCGCCGACCGTGCGCTGCTGGCCGCCCACCGCGCAATGCTGCCACCGCCCCGCCGGCCCCGGCTGGATCCGCTGGACCCGGCTTTGCTGCTGGCATTGGCCAAGATCGACGAGGCCCTGTCGCTCGACGGCGCCATCGCCTCCCTGTCGCGGCGCGAAACGGCGTCCGTGCTGCTCAACGACCAGGGGCTCGCGCGGCTCGCCGATCTGGCGGACGCGCCGGCACGCTGACTCGACAACGGCGACGACCGAGCGTTATGTTCGTCCGGATATAGAGAGCCGGCTCAAAGCGAACGGCGCACGGATTTGAGCGTCGGCACACCATCATCCGACCCAAGAGATCGCCCCCATGACCGTAGATGTATCGACCGCCCGGCACCCGTTCCTGGACGGCAAGCCGAAGCGCATGCTGATCGACGGCAAATGGCTGGAAGCTGCGTCCGGCAAGACGTTCGAGACCATCAACCCATCCACCGGCGAAGTGCTCGCCCGCGTCGCCGAGGGCGATAGCGAGGACATAGACCGCGCCGTCGAAGCCGCGCGACGCGCCTTCAACGGCCCGTGGAGCAAGGTCAAGCCGTTCGAGCGGCAGAACTTGCTGCTGAAACTGGCCGACCTCGTGGACAAGCATTTCGAGGAACTGGCTAGCCTCGACACGCTGGACATGGGCGCCCCGATCAGCCGCACCAAAGGCAGCCGGCTGCGCGCGGTGGGCATGCTGCGCTATTACGCGGGGCAGGCCACGGCCATCCACGGCGAGACCATCGAGAACTCGCTGCCCGGCGATTATGTCAGCTACACGCTGAAGGAGCCGGTGGGCGTCGTCGGTGCCATCATCCCGTGGAACGGCCCGCTGACGGCGACGATCTGGAAGATCGGCCCCGCGCTGGCGACCGGCTGCACGGTGGTCCTGAAACCCGCCGAGGAAGCGCCGCTGACACCGTTGCGGCTGGCGGAACTGTGCCTGGAAGCCGGCGTGCCGCCGGGCGTCGTCAACGTCGTCACCGGCTACGGCGAAACGGCCGGCGCGGCGTTGTCGTCGCACATGGACGTGGACAAGGTCGCCTTCACCGGCTCCCACATCACCGGCCAAAAAATTATCCAGGCGTCGGCCGGCAACCTGAAACGGGTGTCGCTGGAACTGGGCGGCAAATCGCCGGACGTGGTGTTCGCCGACGCGGATCTCGACGCCGCCGTGCCCGGCGCTTCGATGGCGGTGTTCGCCAACTCCGGCCAGATTTGCAGCGCCGGCACCCGCCTGTTTGTCGAGCGCCGCATCTACGAAGAATTTACGTCCCGCGTCGCCGACTTCAGCAAGACTCTCCGCGTCGGCAACAGCAGCAATCCGGACACGCAAATCGGCCCGCTGGTTTCGCCGGAGCAGCTTGAGCGTGTCACCGGCTATTTGGCCATCGGCCGGCAGGAAGGCGCCCGCCCGCTGTCCGGCGGCGCGCGGCTGACGGACGGCGACATGGCGAACGGTTATTTCGTGCCGCCAACCGTGTTCGCCGACGTGCGCGACGACATGCGGATCGCGCAGGAGGAGATTTTCGGTCCGGTCATCTCCGCCATTCCGTTCGACGATATCGAGGAAGTGATCGCCCGCGCCAACGCGACCACATTCGGCCTCGGCAGCGGCCTGTGGACGAGGGACGTGACCAAAGCTCACAAGCTGGCCAAGGGCATCCGCGCCGGCTCGGTCTGGATCAACTGCTATCAGGCGATGGACCCGGCGGTCCCGTTCGGCGGCTACAAGATGAGCGGCTATGGCCGCGAAAGCGGCAAGCAGCACGTCGAGGAATATCTGAACGTCAAGGCCGTCTGGATCAAAACCGGCTGACGACGGTCATGCGCGACGAGCCGCCGCCCCACCACCCGCACATCGACGCGGCCGAAATCGATCGCATCGATGTGGGCGACGATGGGCGGCGCCTTTATCTCCGGGTGCGCGATACGCGGGGCCGCCACGCCTCCGTTTCTCTCCCTGTGGACTGCGTCGGCACCATTCTAACGGCCGTTCCACATGCGCCCGCTCGCAACGGTGCAATCCATCGGGTGGATGGCTGGTCCCTCCAAGATACCCCCGGCGGGCTTTTGCTGACGCTGCGGCTGCCGGACGGGGCGGAGATCGCTTTTGCCGTCACGTCGTGGCAGATCGAAGCTATGGCGAGCCTTGCCGGCCAGGGCGGCAGGGACCATCGTCGGCTCAACTGAGTGACGTCGCTGCACCGCAAAAGGAAAAGCCGATGTCGAAAATGCGCTGCGTCCAGGTCGGCAAACCCGGCGCTCCGTTCGAACTGGTGGAACGCGACCTACCGCGCCCGAAAGCCGGCGAGGTCCGTATCAAGGTCCAGGCATGCGGCGTCTGTCACAGCGATTCCATCGCCAAGATGGGCCTGTTCCCCGGCATCGCCTACCCGGTCGTCCCTGGCCACGAGGTTGCCGGAATCGTCGATGAGGTCGGGCCGGATGTGATCGGCTGGCCGGTCGGCACCCGCGTCGGCGTCGGCTGGTTCGGCGGCCATTGCGGCCGGTGCGAGCCGTGCCGGCGCGGCGATCTGGTAGATTGCCGCAACCTGCGCATTCCGGGCCTGACCTACGACGGCGGCTATGCCGACGCGATGATTGCGCCGGCCGACGCGCTGGCCCTGATCCCGGACGATCTGACCCCGGCCGAAGCGGCGCCGCTGCTGTGTGCGGGTGTCACAACCTTCAACGCGCTGCGCGAAAGCGGCGCCCGCCCCGGCGATCTGGTCGCCATCCTGGGCATCGGCGGCCTCGGCCATCTCGGCGTGCAATACGCGGTCAAGATGGGCTTCCGCACCGTCGCCATCGCGCGCGGCGCCGAGAAGGAGCCGCTGGCCCACAAACTCGGCGCCCACATCTACCTCGACAGCCAGACGCAGGATGTGGCGGCGGAACTGACCAAGCTCGGCGGCGCCAAGACGATCCTGGCCACCGTTACCAGCGGCAAGGCAATGAGCACGGTGATCCCCGGCCTCGCCGTGCGCGGCAAGCTCGTGGTGGTCGGCGTGGGCATGGACCCGATCGAAGTGTCCGCGCTGGATTTGCTCGGCGGCAGCCGCTCCATCGTCGGCCACGCCTCCGGTGCGTCGATCGATTCGCAGGACACGCTGGCCTTCAGCGCCCTGACGGGCGTGCGCCCGACCATCGAGACGGTGCCGCTGGAACAGGCGCCGGAGGCCTACGAGAAGATGATGCGCAACGAGGCACGGTTTCGGATGGTGTTGACCACCGGGCTGTAGGTGTCAGTCCGGAAAACCCGTCATCCCGGCGAAATCCGGAATCCAGAGCCGCACGCTCCGACTTTCGCGTGCGGCTGGG
>CAJCJG010000101.1 GCA_903970625.1 Solirubrobacterales bacterium 70-9
GTCAAGCCCGGCCACGACGATTTTCGAACGGCGTTGGCATATGCGATTGCGCTGGTCACAGTGAAAACCCCCGTTGACGCAGCCTGCCGGGGCGGGGAACCTGCGGCCCCGCCGCGCACGGAGTTTTCGATGCCCCTGACACGCCGCACGCTGCTGGCCTCGGCTGCCGCGACGCTTGCCGCCCCCGCCATCGTCCGGGCGGAAGGAGTGACGCCGATCCGGATCGGCGAGATCAACTCCTACACCGCCGTTCCAGCCTTCACGCTGCCGTATCGCGATGGCTGGACGCTGGCCGTCGAACAGATCAATGCGGCCGGCGGCGTGCTCGGCCGGCCGTTCGAGGTCGTCAGCCGCGACGACGCCGGCAAGCCGCAGGACGCGATCCGCCTGGCGGGCGAATTGGTGGACGATCAAAAAGTCGATCTGCTGGCCGGCGGCTTCCTCTCCAACGTCGGGCTTGCGCTCAGCGACTTCGCCAAGCAGCGGAGCAAAATTTTTGTCGCGGGCGAGCCGCTGACCGACGCGCTGGTGTGGAGCAAGGGCAACCGGTTCACGTTTCGGCTGCGGCCCTCTACTTACATGCAGGCGGCGATGCTGGTGCCGGACGCGGCGAAATTACCTGCCAAACGCTGGGCGACGGTGGCGCCGAATTACGAATATGGCCAGTCAGCCGTGAAATGGTTCAAGCAATTGCTGTCGGCGGTGCGGCCGGACGTGGAGTTCGTTGCCGAACAATGGCCGGCGCTGGGAAAGATCGACGCGGGGGCCACGGTGGCGGCGCTGGCGGAGTCCAAACCGGACGGGATCTTCAACGTCACGTTCGGCGCCGACCTGACCAACTTCGTGCGGCAGGGCAACACGCGCGGCCTGTTCGACGGGCGCAGCGTCGTCTCCGTGCTGACCGGCGAGCCGGAATATCTCGATCCGCTGGCGGAGGAGACGCCGGATGGCTGGATCGTCACCGGCTACCCGGTGGACAGCGTCAGCGATCCGGCGAACAAGACCTTCATCGAGGCGTATAAGGCGAAGTTCAACGAGCGGCCGAAGATGGGATCGGTGGTCGGCCATGCGCTGATGCATGCGATCGCAGCGGGAGTATTGCAGGCGGGCGAGCTCGGCACCGATGCGCTGGCGGACAAGGGATTTCCCGGTGCGGGCTTTACCACGCCGTTCGGCCCGGCAACGTGGCGGGCGCTGGACCATCAATCCACGCTCGGCACCTATATCGGTAAGACGGCGCTGAAGGACGGGCGTGGGATCATGGTCGATTGGCGCTACGTCGATGGCGCGAAGGCGCTGCCGCCGGACGAAATGGTCAAGCAATTGCGCGCAGGTTGAGCGGCGCATGATCGGCGGCGCGACGCCCGCATCGACGGCAGTCGCCCCGACAGAATTCGGGCGTTCGTTTGGCCTGGACGCCATGCGGTGCGCCGCGGTTCTGCTGGTGATGCAGGCGCACGGGCTTGCGATGGCCGGACTCCTGTTCGGCTTCGAGCCGCCGCAGGCGTCCGGCCTTGGCGGGTTGTTTGGCGTCGATTTGTTCTTCGGGCTGAGCGGCTTCCTGATCGGCCGCCTGCTGTTCGACATCGCCGCGCGCGGCGCGGCCATGCGGGATTGGATGGTGTTTCTGATTCGCCGCTGGATGCGCACCGTACCGCTCTATGCCCTGTGGTGCGCCGTGCTGGCGTTGGCAACACCGATGCCGCCCGAAGGACGGAGGTTGCTGCTGCGATACGCGGTGTTTGCGCAGAATCTCGCATGGCCGATGCCTGCGTCGCAGTGGTTCGCGGTATCCTGGTCGCTGGCCGTCGAGGAATGGTTTTATTTGCTGTTCAGCGCGGTTTTTCTTCTGGCTGCGGGCCTGATCGGCGTCCGGCGGGGGGGCTGGGTCGCGATTCTGCTGTTCTTCGCCGTCCCGGTTGCCTTGCGGCAGCGCGCGACGGGGTTCGACGGATACGGCGAGACGGTCCTGCACGTCGTCGTGACCCGGCTCGACGCCATCGCCTACGGCGTCGCTTTGGCCGCGTTATGGATGGACCGCGCGCGACTGTTCCGCCATCCCTGGCTGTCCGGCGGAGCAGGTGTCGGGCTGATCTGGTTGTTCTGGGGCCCCAAGGTGGCGGTCTGGTTGCAGATGTCGGTCGTGCCGTTCCTGAACCTCGCGCTCGTGGCCGATGGTATCGGCGTCTGCCTGCTGCTGGCCGGGCTGCTGGCGCTGAAGCGGCCACCAAGTTGGCTGGCAACCCCGATGAGGGGCCTGAGCAATATGTCTTACGCCCTCTATCTGACACACCTGACATTGTTCGACTTGGTGATGCGCTGGGGCCCGCCGAACGGGCTGGGGCGCGGCGGACTGCTGGCGGTGATGTTCGCGCTGCCGTGGCCGATTGCCTACATGTCCTGGCGATGGTTCGAGTCGCCGATCCTCGCGCGCCGGCCTCGGCAGCGGACTATGCTGCTGGCCGGGCGTGCTGAGGCGACGGCGAGCGGATAAGGCAGGCCGCCCTTGCGCCAACGCCCGTGACTTTTTTGCTCCTGCAATTGCTGACCGGATTGGCCGGCGCCTCGGCGCTGTTTCTCGTGGCCGCCGGCCTGACCGTGATTTTCGGCGTCACCCGCATCGTCAATTTCTCGCACGGGTCGCTGTACATGGTCGGCGCCTATGTCGCGTGGACCGTGCTGGGACATTTGCCGCGTGACCCGGCGAGTTTTGTCCTCGGCGTGGCGGTGACGGCGCTGGTGTTGGCGGCGTTCGGTGCTTTGTTGGAAGTGGCGTTGCTGCGCCGGCTGTATCGCGCGCCGGAATTGCTGCAATTGCTGGCGACGTTTGCCATCGTGCTGATCGTGCAGGACGCGACGCAGGCGATCTGGGGGGCCGACGATCTTCCGTTGCCGCGCCCGCCCTGGATGCGCGCGTTCGTGCGCCTCGGCGGCGAGCGGTTTCCGCTCTACGATCTGTGGCTGATCGCTGCGGGGCCGTTGGTGCTGGGCGCGCTGTGGCTGTTGCTGCATCGCACGCGGTGGGGCACGCTGGTCCGCGCCGCGACCGCCGACCGCGAGATGGTGGCGGCGCTGGGCGTCGATCAACGGCTGCTGTTCACCGGCGTTTTCGCGCTGGGCGCGGGGCTGGCCGGATTGGGTGGCGCGCTGGCGCTGCCGGAGGGAACGGCCAACCTGCAACTCGATCTTTCGGCTATCACCGATGCGTTCGTGGTGGTCTTGGTCGGCGGTCTGGGAAGTTTGCCGGGAGCGTATCTGGCGGCCGTGCTGATCGGCGTGTTGCAGGCCATCGGCATTTTCTTCGTGCCGAAAGCGACGCTGGTGATCGTGTTCGCAGTGATGGCGGCGACGCTGGTCGTGCGGCCGAACGGGCTGCTCGGCCGGCCGGCCGGCGCCGCACGCGAGCCGGAGGTGGCGCCGCTGGTGCTGCCGGCGCCACGCGCGTTGCTTTGGGCGGCCGCATGCGCGCTGATGGCGCTGGCAGTTGCACCTTTGATCGTCGGGCCGTTCGCGGTGTCGGTGCTGACCGAGGCGATGATCGCGCTTCTGTTCGCCGCCTCGCTGCATTTCATGATGGGTCCAGGCGGCATGCCAAGTTTCGGCCATGCCGCGTGGTTCGGCATCGGCGCTTACGCAACGGCGCTGGCGACGACGATGCTGGGTGCGCCGTTTGCGCTGGCGCTTATCGCCGCCCCGATCGCGGCGCTGCTGGTGGCTGCCGCGTTCGGCTGGTTTGTCGTAAAATTGTCGGGCGTCTATCTGGCGATGCTAACGCTGGCGTTCGCGCAGATCATCTGGGCGGTGGCGTTCCAGTGGTCGGGCCTGACGGGCGGCGACAACGGCATTTTGTCGGTCTGGCCGCCCGCGTGGCTGGCCGATCCACGCGCGTTCTATTGGCTGACGCTGGCACTGTGCATCGGCGGCGCGCTGCTGCTGCGTCGCGCGCTTTATGCGCCGTTCGGCTGGGCATTGCGGGCGAGCCGCGATTCATCGTTGCGCGCCGAGGCGATCGGGCTGCCCACGGCGCACGTGCGGCTGGCCGCGTTTGCGCTGGCCGGTGCGGCGGCCGGGCTTGCGGGCGGCTTGACGACGTTCGGCAAGGGCAGCGTGTTCCCCAGCTATATCGGCATTGGCCGCTCGGTCGATGCGCTGCTGATGGTGCTGCTCGGCGGCGTGCAGACGATCAGCGGGCCGCTGGTGGGCGCGCTGGCCTATACCGGCTTGTACGACACGCTGCTGCGCGCGACAGATTGGTGGCGGCTGGTGTTGGGTGCGGCCATTCTGGTGTTGGTACTGGCGTTTCCGCAGGGTATCGCCGGTGCCGCGCAGCGCGTGTGGCGCGGGCGCGCTGCGTGACGATTCTGTCCGTCGAAGCCCTGCAAAAGAGCTTTCGCGGTGTGCCGGCGGTGCGCGGCGTGTCGTTCGCGGTCGGTGCGGGCGAGATGCTGGCGCTGATCGGGCCGAACGGCGCCGGCAAATCGACCTGCTTCAACATGCTGAACGGGCAGTTGAGACCCGATGCCGGGCGGGTGCGATTGAGCGAGCGGGACATTGCCGGCTTGTCGCCGCGCGCAGTGTGCCGGCTGGGGGTCGGGCGGACGTTTCAGATCACCGCCACCTTCGCATCAATGACCGTGCGCGAGAACGTGCAGATGGCCTTGCTGAGCCATCGGCAAAGAATCTTCCGATTTTGGCGGCCGGCAGGCGGCCAGTTTGTCGGCGAGGCGCGCGCGTTATTGAGCCAGGTCGGCATGGCGGCGCAGGCGGAGCGGGCGGCCGGCGTGCTGGCGTACGGTGATCTCAAACGGCTGGAACTGGCGATGGCGCTGGCGGGCGATCCGCGCCTGTTGCTGATGGACGAACCGACGGCCGGCATGGCGCCGGCCGAGCGCACCGCGCTGATGGCGCTGACCCGCCAACTCGCGACCGAACGTCACCTCGCCGTGCTGTTCACCGAGCACGACATGGACGTGGTGTTCGGCGTCGCCGACCGCATTCTGGTACTGCACCAGGGCGAACTGATCGCCGAGGGCGACGCCGCCCGGGTACGGGCAGACGCGCGGGTGCGGGAGGTGTATCTAGGCTCGGGTGCGACCAGCGGCGGCCATTAGGGCTTGTTTGAGACTAGGCGCTGCCCTTTCGTCATTCCGGCGAAGGCCGGAATCCAGGGGCCGCAGGCTTCGACTTTCGCGTGGCCCCCCGCCTTCGCAGGGGCAAGCTCTGGATCCCGGCCTTGGCCGGGGTGACGGGGCGGATTGGATATCTCCCGGCAAATCCTTAGCCGATAGGAAACGCGACGCCCTTGGGCAGCAGCACGCCGCGCGGTTTGCTCTGTGCCAGCACATCCGCGACGCGCCGCACGAGGCCGATGTGCCCGCCCAAGGCGGCATAGTCGGCCAGCGGCAGGGAGAATTCGATGGGCGCCACCAATGCGGGCGTCGGCACGCTGCCGAAAGCGTTGGCGGGGAGTGTGGCGACATCGACCATGAACGTGATGCCGCCGCCGGGCCAGACATAGACCGGCGCGCCGCCGGAGGTGACGCGTGCCCGGCCGCGTTGCACGGCCCGCGTGAGCAGCACGGGATTTTCCGTCGCCCCCGCCCGCAGGCTGCCGCCGGCGCCCGCCATGAACAGCACGGTGCAGAGGGCTGGCTCGCAATTCTCGCCGATGCGGGCAACGGCGTTCGCGATGGCCGGTGGCATCGATGCCGGTTGTGGACGCAGCGCGTCGTCCAGCACGAACCAGGCGGAATGCTCGCCGGTGGTGGAGACCATCAGTAGGCGCAAGCCTGGCCACGCGATTTTCTGGTCGATTTTCTCGATGATCGCCAGCGGATCGACAACGTCCGTCCCGCCCCAGCCCAAGCCGGGATTGGCGACCTGGAAATAGCGGCCGGGCGTGGATCGCCGCCCGCGCACGCGGATGCCGGCGGGGCACATGTCGAGAAACCGGCCCGCCTGATGCTCCGTCAGCACGCCGGTGATGTGGTCGTCCACCACGATCACCTCGTCGGCGTGCCCCAGCCATTGGCTCGCGAAAATGCCGATGGTGGCGGAGCCGCAGCCGACGCGCATCCGCTGTTCCGGGACGCCGTCCACGACGGGTGCCGCCCCCGACTGCACGCGGACGGAGGCACCGCCATCGACCGCCAATTCGACGGCATCGCCATTCGACAGCGACAGCATCGTCTCGCAGGCAACCACACCCTCTTTCTTCGATCCGCCGGTCAGATGATGCACGCCGCCCAGGGAAAACATCTGGCTGCCGTATTCGGCGGTGGTGACATGGCCGACGATCTCGCCGCGCGCCCGCACAGCGGCTGTCTCCGCGCCAAGATGTCGGTCGGTGTCGATCTTCACTTTCAGGCCGCAGTAAGAGAAAATCCCTTCGGAGACGACCGTAACCATGTCCACGCCGTCGATCTCGCTGCCGACGATGAACGGGGCGGGCTTGTAGTCCGGATAGGTCGTGCCGGCGCCGATGGCGGTGACAAACACGTCCTTGGCTGCGATCGGGTTGCCGTCCCAGTCGTCGCCGGCGAAGCGCACCGCGTCCGGCGCCCGCGTCAGCACCGTCAGCGGGTCCATGCGGGTCAGGCGTCCATCGACATTGCCGTAGCGGTCGCAGGCGCCGGTCTTGCCGGCACGGATGCGGCACAGCACCGGGCAGGCGTCGCAGGTCACGATGCCGGGCTCGGGGGTTGTTGCCGCCGCCAGCGCGGTTTCTTCGGGGCCGGGCGGGCCGGCGTGGGTGTGCGTCATGTGTTTGCCGCCGCGATGCCCTGATCGTTTGTGTACGTATGATCACGCTGAGAAGGCCGCGCTGTCAACGGCGCCTTATCGCGCGAAACGGGTCGTGCGATACAGGGCGGATAGGGTGATACGGAAATCGATGCTGTCGAGTACCAGATCGCCGGTTGTCACCGCTTCCGGCTCCTTCGGCCAGGAGCCGTCGGGCTGGCGGCGCAGCAGGTCGGCGCCGATGGCGGCGGTGTGCAGGATCAGGATTTCGCGGACGCTACGGATGGTGGTGTAGGTCCAGACATTCGCCCACGTCGCGGACTGATTGCTTGGCGACAGGATTTCAACGATCACAACAGGATCGGTGATCGCGTAATCCTCGGCGTCGTAGCCGGTGCAGGTCACGGCGAGGTCGGGGATCCGGTAGTTTCGGGCGGCGTTGATGCGTGGAATGATTCCCGGCTGCATCAGCGCACTGCACGGACTGCCGCGTCCTTCAAAGTGGTCGTCCAGGCGCCGACCGAGTTGCGTCATCAGCGCGCCATGCGTCCGGCTGCCGAGCGCCATCGCCTGCGGTTCGCCATCCACAAGTTGCCAGCGTCGCCCATCGCCCGGATCCCAGGCGAGGAACTCCGCCAACGACATCGAGACCGGGATCTTGGCGACAGCCACCATCTGAAAAGCCTAGAGCATGACCGGACCGATTTGAGTCGGGGGGATTCCGGCGCGGTGCGGGATCTGATTCAAGCTGCTGGCTGGGTTGGAGGCCGGCAGGTCATGGCGAGACCCTATTCATCGGAC
>CAJCJG010000102.1 GCA_903970625.1 Solirubrobacterales bacterium 70-9
AGGCGGCGCAGGCCGATGCCGCCGCCGCCAAGGCGCAGGCCGCCGCCGCCCAGGCCGCGACCTCCACGGCCGCGACGGCGCCAACTGCCGCGCCGTTCGCCACGCCGGACGCCTTCGTCAAGCGCGGCAAGTGCGACGGTAAATATTCGCCCAACGATCCGGACAAGGTGTCGCCGACCTTCTGCCTGGGCAATGTCAGCATCACCCTCGGCGGCTTTGTCGACGTGACCGGGGTCTACCGCAGCCGCGACGAGAATGCCGGCCTGGGCACCAGCTTTACCGGCATCCCTTATCCGCAGTCGCCGAACAACCACACCGGCGAGTTCCGCGGCACGGCGCAGGCCACACGCTTCTCCACTTTGCTGGAAGCCACCCCCTACGACGGCGCCACGTTGGACGCCTACGCCGAGATGGACTTCAACTCGGCCGGCTCCTCCTCGAACTCGACGACGACCAACAGCTACACGATGCGGGTGCGCCAAGCCTACGTGCAGTTCGACGACAGCAACATGAACCTCCACGTCCTCGGCGGTCAGGCTTGGAGCTTGCTGACGCCGTTCACCTCCGGCCTGACGCCGCGTAAAGAGAACATCCCGCAGGTTATCGACACCAACTATACCCCAGGCTTCTTCTACGCTCGCCAGCCGCAGATCCGCGTCAGCACCAACATCGGCAGCGTCTTCTACGTCGGCGCATCGGTGGAAGCGCCGCAATCCACGTTCGGCGGCACCGCGCCGAAGATCGCCGGCACCACCATCCTGACCGGCACGATCGGCTATTCGCCGACGGCGCTCAGCACCAGCACGGCCGGCGTGGCCAGCGGCGGCCTGAACCCGCTGCAAAGCTACAGCTACAACACGGTGCCGGACTTCGTCGTTAAGGCGGCGCTCGAGCCGGGCTTCGGCCACTACGAACTGTTCGGCATCGCCCGCTTCCTCAAGGACGAGAAGGTCGCCATCGGCAACGGTAGCGACAACAGCAAGGCGGCCGGCGGTATCGGTGCCTCGGCCGTGCTGCCGGTGATCCCGGGCCGGGTGGACATCTCGGGTCAGGTGCTGGCCGGCTACGGCATCGGCCGCTACGGCGCCTCCGGCCTGCCGGACGCGACCTACAAGGCCGACGGCAGCCCGGAACCGCTGCCGGAAGTCGAGGCGCTGCTCGGCGTCACCGGCCACGCCACGCCCAAGCTGGACCTGTACGGCTATCTCGGTACCGAGCAGGTGGAGCGGAAATACGGCACCGCCGGCGGCGCCGCGTTCGGCTACGGTAACCCGACGTTCGACAACAGCGGGTGCGATACCGAATTGTCGGCCGCCGGCTGCGTGGCCAACACCAAGTCCGTCACCGGCGTTTCGGTCGGCGCCTGGTACAAGTGGCTGCATGGCGGCTACGGCACACTCCAGTCCGGCATCCAGTACTCGTTCGACAAGCGGTCGATCTTCGACGGCAAGGGCGGCGCGCCGTCGGTCAACGAAAATCTGGTGTTCGTTTCGCTGCGTTACCTGCCGTTCCAGTAAGACGGCTCGGCTTCCTCCGACGGCACGGCCCGCGAGCGTTGCTCGCGGGCCGTTTTCGTTATGGGCCGATTGATCCGGCGCGGGCGGCGTGGGAGCGTCGGTCGTCATGGCAATCACCCCCTCGAAATCCCAACCCGCACCTGTGGCCGGGCACCGTTTGATCCTGCGCGTCGATCTCGCCTCCGGTGCCCGCATTGGGCCGGGCAAGGTGGCGCTGCTGGAGGAGATTGCCCGCTCGGGGTCGATTTCGGCGGCCGGGCGGGCGCTGCGCATGTCGTACCGGCGGGCGTGGGAATTGGTGGAGGATTTGAACCGCCATCTCGGCACGCCGGTGCTGGCCACGGCTGCGGGTGGCGCGGGCGGCGGCGGCGCGCAGTTGACGGAGGCGGGGGCGAGGCTGGTCGCCGAATACCGTGCGCTGGAAGCGGCCGCGCAGGCGGGCGCGGCGGCACATTTGGAGGCGTTGGGGAGGATTGGGACTGGATAAGGAAGGCAAGGCTATTCCCGGACGGCGCAGGAGATTAGGTCCAGACAGGGAAGGCATTGTTATCCGCAGATGTCGCAGAAAGACGCAGATGATAAGAAAGAAGATAAATTTCTGAATTTCTTCCTTTATCTGCGGCCATCTGCGTCATCTGCGGAAACCCCTTTTTTCTTTCTGAACCGGCAGCTTGAATTCGCGTGCCCGGCGTTGGCAGCGCGCGTGATCGCGTTCTAAAGCCACGGCAGCCCTGCCGCGCGGCATCGTCGCTTGCCTTGGCGCCACGGCGACGCTACGCAAAAATGTTTGCCGATCATCGGGATCGGGGCAGCAGGAGAAGAGCCATGAGCTACAGGGTCGCGGTCGTCGGCGCCACCGGGGCGGTCGGGCGCGAGATGCTGAAAACCCTGCATGAGCGGAATTTTCCGGTGCGCGAACTGGCCGTGCTCGCGTCCGGCCGTTCGGCCGGCACCAAAGTCAGCTTCGGCGAGAAACTGGTGCTGACGGTCCAGAACCTCGATACGTTCGATTTTCGCGGCTGGGACATCGGGCTGTTCAGCCCCGGTGCCGCCGTGTCCGCCATCCACGCGCCGCGCGCGGCCGAGGCGGGGTGCATCGTGATCGACAACACCAGCCAGTTCCGGATGGAGCCGGACGTGCCGCTGGTGGTGCCGGAGGTGAATCCGCAGGCTCTGGCGAAAATCCGGCGCGGCATTATCGCCAATCCGAACTGCTCGACGATCCAGATGGTGGTGGCGCTCAAGCCGCTGCACGACCGGTTCAAGATCAAGCGCGTGGTGGTCGCGACCTATCAGTCGGTATCGGGCGCCGGCAAGGAAGGGATGGACGAGCTGTTCAGCCAAACCAAGGCCAGTTTCGTCAACGATCCGGCCAAGCCGGAAGTATTTACGAAAACCATCGCCTTCAACTGCATTCCCCACATCGACAAGTTCATGGACGACGGCTCGACCAAGGAAGAATGGAAGATGGTGGTCGAAACCCGCAAGATTCTCGACCCGGACATCAAGATCGTGGCGACGTGCGTCCGCGTCCCGGTGTTTATCGGCCACGCCGAGGCGATCAATGTGGAGTTCGAGCGGCCGGTGACGGTCGCCGAGGCGCGCGCGGCGCTGCGCGAGGCGCCGGGCGTGGCGGTGTTCGACCAGCGCGAGGACGGCGGCTACATCACCCCCATCGACTGCGTGGGCGAGGACGCGACCTATGTCAGCCGTCTGCGGAAAGACCCGACCGTGGAGCACGGCCTGTCGATGTGGGTCGTCTCCGACAATCTGCGCAAGGGTGCGGCCCTGAACGCGGTGCAGATCGCCGAGACGCTGATCGCGCAAGGGCTGCTGGCCAAACGGGCGGCCTGAGCGCGTGCCCTGGCTGTGGCTCGCCATCGCCGGGGCGCTGGAAGTGGCGTGGGTGGTGCTGCTGAAACGCTCGGACGGGTTCGCCCGCTGGGGTTTCGGCGGCGCGTGCCTCGCGGCCATGACCGTCAGCGTGTGGTGCATGTCCCAATCGCTGAAAACGTTGCCGATGGGCACGGTCTACGCCGTCTGGACCGGGATCGGCGCGGCCGGCGGCGTGGCCTGGGGCATCGCGATGGAAGGCGAACCGCTGACTGTGACGCGGCTTGCGTGCGTGGGGCTGATTCTGGCCGGGGTGGTGGGGCTCAAACTGGGGTCGTGAGTGCCGCCTAACGCGATGTTTGCTCACGGTAAATCCGCCCCCATCGCGTTGACCCCCTAGCCGCCCGCGTTTATGGGAATTGCTGCGGCGCACACGGCGCCAGGAGATTTGTATGACGGACATTCGCGAGGCCAGCATGGTCGGGCGGGCGACCGATGGCCGGCTGGTGCAGCGGCCGCTCTCGCCGCATCTGCAAATCTACAAGCCGCAAATTTCCACTGCGATCTCGATCTTCCATCGCATCACCGGCATCGCCCTGTCGGTGGGAGCACTTCTGCTGGTCTGCTGGCTGATCGCGGCGGCGAGCGGGGACGCGGCGTACGACGGCCTCTCCGGCTTCCTGCGCTCCTGGTTCGGCGTGCTGATCCTGTTCGGATGGACGGTGGCGCTGTGGTATCATTTCTGCGCCGGCCTGCGGCATCTGGCGTGGGACGCCGGCTACGGGTTCGACCTGCCGACGATGCATCTGACGGGCAAGGCGGTGCTGGCGGCCACCGCCGTTTTGACCGTTTTGACGTGGATCGCCGTGATCATCGTCTGGTGAAGGAACGCACATGAGCCAGACATCCGGCCCGCACCTCCGGGTCATGCGTTCGCAACTCGGCCTCGTGCGCGGGTTGGGCGCCTCCAAATCCGGCACCGAGCATTGGTGGATGGAGCGGCTGACGTCGGTGGCGCTCGTGCCGCTGACCTTGTGGTTCGTCTATGCCACGCTGCATCTGTCCCGCCTGCCGCGCGCCGCCGTCGCGCACTGGGCCGGCAACCCGATCAATGCCGCGTTGCTCGTGGCGCTGGTGCTGGTGACGTTTCGCCACCTGCTGCTGGGTTTGCAGGTGGTGATCGAGGACTATGTGCATGTGGAACGCACGCGCACGATCTCGCTCGTGGTGCTGCGCGGCGTCGTCGGGCTAGTCACGCTGATCGGCGTGCTGGCGGCATTGAAACTGGCGTTTTCGGCCTAGAGCCTGAACGGAATTGTCATGAACGCGATGAGCAAGCCTTCGCTCGGCGCCTATACGGTGATCGACCACACGTACGACGTGGTGGTCGTGGGCGCGGGCGGGGCGGGGCTGCGCGCCACGCTCGGCATGGGCGCGGCCGGCCTGAAAACCGCGTGCGTGACCAAAGTGTTCCCCACCCGCAGCCACACCGTCGCCGCGCAAGGCGGCATCGGCGCGGCGCTCGGGAACATGGGCGAGGACAATTGGCGCTGGCACATGTACGACACCGTGAAAGGGTCGGACTGGCTCGGCGACCAGGATGCCATCGAGTATATGTGCCGGCAGGCCATCCCCTCGATCTACGAACTGGAACATTTCGGCGTACCGTTCAGCCGGACGGAAGACGGGCGCATCTATCAGCGGCCGTTCGGCGGGCACATGACCGAGTACGGCAAGGCGCCGGCACTGCGGGCCTGCGCGGCGGCCGACCGCACCGGCCATGCGATCCTGCACACGCTGTATCAGCAGAGCCTGAAGCACGAAGTCGAGTTCTTCGTGGAGTATTTCGCCCTCGATCTGATCATGGACGAGGACGGCGTGTGCCGGGGCGTCACGGCCTGGTGCCTGGAGGACGGCACCATCCACCGGTTCCGCGCGCAGACGACAGTGCTGGCCACCGGCGGCTACGGCCGCGCCTACCTGTCCTGCACCTCCGCCCACACGTGTACCGGCGACGGCAACGCGATGGTGCTGCGCGCCGGCCTGCCGGTGCAGGACATGGAATTCGTGCAATTCCACCCGACCGGCATCTTCCCCGCCGGCTGCCTGATCACCGAAGGCGCGCGCGGCGAGGGCGGCTACCTGACCAACAGTGAAGGCGAGCGGTTCATGGAACGCTACGCCCCGACCGCGAAAGATCTGGCCAGCCGGGACGTGGTCTCGCGCTCCATGACGCTGGAAATCAACGCCGGGCGCGGCTGTGGGCCGAACAAGGACCACATCATGCTGCACCTGGAGCATCTGGGGGCCGACATCCTGCACGAGCGGCTGCCGGGCATTTCCGAAACCGCGCGCGTGTTCGCGGGCGTCGATGTCAACAAGTCCGCGATCCCGGTGTTACCGACCGTGCATTACAACATGGGCGGCATCCCCACGAACCTGAAAACCGAGGTGCTGCGCCCGACTCACGACGATCCGGACGCGGTCGTGCCCGGCCTGATGGCGGTGGGCGAGGCGGCCTGCGTCTCCGTCCACGGCGCCAACCGGCTGGGCACGAACTCGCTGCTCGACCTGGTGGTGTTTGGCCGTGCAGCGGCGCATCGGGCGGCCGAAGTGCTGAAGCCCGGCGCCAGCCAGCCGACCCTGCCACCGAAAGCGGGGGAGGCGGCGCTGGACCGGATGAACAATGCCCGCAACGCGCGCGGCGGCACGCGGGTCGCGGAACTGCGCAATCAGATGCAGCGCACGATGCAGGCCCACGCCGCCGTGTTCCGCAACAGCGAAAGTCTGTCGCAGGGCGTGGCCAAGATGGGCAAACTCTGGGATGGCCTGTCCGACATTTCCGTCAGCGACCGCGGCCTGATTTGGAACAGCGATCTGGTCGAGGCGCTGGAACTGCAAAACCTGATGGCCAACGCCGGCACCACGATGGTAGGCGCCGAAGCCCGCACCGAAAGCCGGGGCGCGCAGGCGCACGACGACTTCCCGGACCGCGACGATGCCAACTGGATGAAGCACACGCTGGCCTGGTGCGCCGATGACGGCGCGGTGCGGCTGGACTACCGCCCGGTGCGGATGCAGACGCTGACCAATGAAGTGTCCGTGTTTCCGCCAAAGAAGCGGGTTTATTGAGCGGCGTTCGCGCCATTTAGGGATGTGTTGGCTTGGAGGGGAGAAGCTGGTGGCACAACTTTGGAGAGTTCGAGAAGGTAAGGAGCCGACCGGGGCAGGAAGCCGTTGGCTCTCGCTTCCTTTAGATGCTTGTGTCCAGAAGTTGGGCCTGACCAGAGACCACTTTGTGAAAGGCTATCCGCAAGAAGGTGTGACGCCAGTAGGGCCGACGTTCGGACAAACTGAAGGCGCTGACGCCCTGGCTGATGTTCGCGAGTTCACGATGCTTGTGATCGAGGTTCAGTCCGAAGAGAGCAAAGTTCACGCTTGGAAAGCGGGCTATTACCTTGCTCCGTTATCTTTGGCCGACGCCCAAAATCGGCTTGCATAGGATGCAAGCATTGTGCCTTTTTGTCCTAACCTTCACGTTGCTTAGTGGCTCAGTAGTTTTTGCAAGCGACGAGCCCATAAAATGGTCATGGCGCTGTGCGATTTCGGGCGTCTATCAGGTCGAAGTGCTGCCGAATGGAACTGTTCGACCCACAACAGAAATAGCAGATAAGACGCCGATCGAGATCGTCGTTAAGGAGGCAGATCGGACTACACTTGAAGCATGTGGAACGCGAAATTCTTCGTACCAATACTATATACAACTCAGTGGCAATAATTTGGCTAATTTCTACAAAAATGGTCTGTGTTCGCAACGGGTAGAATTACACTATGACACGTTACATGTCAGACCTGGAAGATTTCCAGATCTGGAAGGTGTTGAGTCTGCGGAGATCTACGGTACTGTAAGGTCACTTTTGGTTCATCGAGATGACGCGGAATGGAGATTTATTTTGAGTTCTACGAGTCTATTAACTGCGCGTGAAAGTAGGCGGCTTAAGGCAACGGTTCCGATTCCTGGGCTGAAATTTGATCCCGAGGCCAGTTCGTCGCTTTTGACCGGAGAGTGCGTGATGACGGCGGGAGAGTGACCAAGGTTCGCTCATCTGCTGACCGACCTGAAAGTGACCTAGAGGCGTAAAACGAATGGCCGAATTCACCCTCCCCGCGAACAGCAAGATCAAGCCCGGCACGACGCACAAGGCGCCCGCCGGCGCGAAGCGGGTGCGCGCGTTCAGCATCTATCGCTGGAACCCGGACGACGGCCAGAACCCGCACATGGACACGTACGAGATCGACCTCGACGCCTGCGGCCCGATGGTTCTCGACGCGCTCATCAAGATCAAGAACGAGGTCGACTCCACGCTGACCTTCCGCCGCTCCTGCCGCGAAGGCATCTGCGGTTCCTGCGCCATGAACATCGACGGCACCAACACGCTGGCCTGCCTGAAGCCCATCGACGACGTGAAGGGTGCCGTCCGCATCAATCCCTTGCCGCACATGCCGGTCGTCAAAGACCTCGTGCCGGACCTCACGCAAGCCTACGCGCAGTTGCGCAGCATCGAGCCGTGGTTGCAGGCCGACACGCCCGCGCCGCCCGACGCCGAACGCCGCCAGAGCAAGGAAGAACGGGCAAAACTGGACGGGATGTGGGAGTGCATCCTGTGTTTTTGCTGCACCACGTCCTGCCCCAGCTACTGGTGGAACGGCGACCGTTATCTCGGCCCGGCGGTGCTGCTGGCCGCCTATCGCTGGATCGCCGACAGCCGCGACGAACAGACCGGCGCGCGGCTGGACGCACTCCAGGACCCGTTCAAGCTATACCGCTGCCACACGATTATGAACTGCACCCAAACCTGCCCAAAGGGCCTGAACCCGGCCGAGGCCATCGGCAAGATCAAGACGCTGCTGGTCGAACGGGCGGGCTGAGGTTGAGTTCTCGTCATGGCCGGGCTTGACCCGGCCATCCACGCGGTGGTGCTGCCACTGAACTCGGGGCATGTTCTCCGAGAGTCCAAGTCTGTCCGGCGCAACGCCGTGGATGGCCGGGTCAGGCCCGGCCATGACGACTTGGGGCTTTCCCATGTTTGAAGGAGCGATCACCAACTCCGGCCGGCGCCGCGCCGCCTGGATCGACAGCCTGTTCGTCGATCACGCGATCTTTCGTACCGTCTGGGACAATTTTGCCCCGGTCATTCCCGGCAAACTCTACCGCTGCAACCACCCGACTCCGGGGCGGCTGGCGCGGCTGACGGAGCGGCTGCATCTACGCACGCTGGTCAATCTGCGCGGCCACCGCCAATGCGGCTCGGACGCGCTGTCGCGCGACGCGGCGCGGCGGCTGGGGCTCGACCATATCGACATGGCGTTCGAAAGCCGGGGTGCCCCGCACCGGGACCGGATTCTGCGCTTCCACGCCATCTACACGACGATGCGGACGCCCGCGCTGATGCACTGCAAGTCCGGCGCCGACCGCACCGGGTTGGCCGGCGGCCTCGCGCTGCTGTTCGAGGGCGGCACGGCCGCCGACGCGATACGGCAACTCTCCTGGCGCTACGGCCACTTCTCCCGCTCGCCGACCGGGATCCTGGATGCCTTCCTGCTGCACTACGCGGCCGTGGCGGAGGGAAGAAAACCGTTCCTCGACTGGGTGCGCGACGACTATGACGAAGCCGCGCTCCGCGCGAATTTCCGTGCGGGCGGGCTGTCGCGGTTCATCACCGACACGGTGCTCCGTCGCGAATAGCCGGCCATTGCGACGCATTCGGCGCGGCCGATAGCGTCTCCGGCGTTGGCCTGTAGGGGTGGCCGTGTCGGGACGAAGAGTCGGGCCGGGCCTGTTTCTGGTCGGTTTTCTGGTCTTGCGGCCGGCACGCCGCCCGATCTCCGGATCGCTTGTGCCGCCGGGGCTGCCGGTGGTAGCGACGCCCGCCTGCGAGCACCACACCATATGGACCAGCCCCGGATGCCCCCGAAGCGGAAGATCGCCTTCGTGCTCGCGTCCACGGACCACGGCGCGATGATCGTCAACCGCTTCGACGGCGTGCCGTCCGAGTCCGGCATCTACGGCGTCGGCCACGAACTGCTGGAACACGGCCACTTCGCCGCCATCGAACTCACCGATATTGCGAAATTGTTGCAGGCTCGCCGCCAGAGCGGCGGCGATGGCGTCGTGGCGCTCGATGTCGGCGCCAATATCGGCGTGTTCGCGCTGGAGATGGCGCGGCTGATGACCGATTGGGGCAGCGTGCTGGCGTTCGAGCCGCAGGAGCGGCTGTTCTATGCACTGGCCGGCAATATTGCCCTCAACAACGCCTTCAACGCCAAGCCGGTCTGCGCCGCCGTCGGCGCCAGCACGCAAACCATCCGCATTCCGCAGCCGGACTACCGCCGCGCGGGCAGCTTCGGCAGCATCTCGCTGCGGCGGGAGGACGACCGGCACGAGGCCGGCCAGACGCTCAATTACGATGCCGGCGTGCCGGTGATGCAGATCACGATCGACAGCCTGCAACTGCCGCGCGTCGATCTGATCAAGATCGACGTCGAGGGCATGGAGTTGGACGTGCTGACGGGTGCTGCGGAGACCATCGCGCGCTGGCGGCCGGCACTTTTTGTCGAGCATCAGCATGTCGGGCGGCAGACTCTGGCGCAGCGGCTGGATGCGCTCGGCTATTCGATGTTCGACAATGGCCGCGATTTTTTGGCGGTCCATCGCGAGGACCGGGTACGCGCCTCGGTGCCCGGCTAGGGCGCGATCGGCCGGTCCAGCCGGCCGAGCATCCGCCGCCATATGCCCATCGCCGCCTCCGGCGAATACAGCGCGGCCACGCGCTCCAGCCCGCGCGCCGTCTGCGCCTCCCACAGCTCCGCATCCTCGTGCAGCCGCACCACGGCGGCGGCGAACGACGGCGGATCGTCGCCCACCAGCACGCCATCGCCGTCGAGCAGCCCGGTGCCTTCCAGCGAGATCGACGAGCCCACCACCGGTAGCCCGTGGGCAAGGCTGGTGGCGACCTTGCCCTTGAAGCCGGCGCCGAACCGCAGCGGCGCGACGGACAGTCGCACGGCCCCGAACAGGTCGGCCAGATCCTCGACCCAGCCGACGATCTCCACCCCGTCGTCGGCGAAGTCGCGCAGCGAGTTGGGCATGCCGCTGCCGGCCAGCTTCACCTTGATGTCCGGCAGTTGCTTGCGCACCAGCGGGAACACGTCGGCGAGAAACCATTCCACCCCGTCGAGATTCGGGGGATGGCGGTAATTGCCGATGAAGCAGATGTCACGCCGCTCGGCGAAGCCGCGCGCGATCGGCCGTGGCCGTTCGATCCAGCGCAGCAGGACGAGTTTTTCCGGCGGCACGTCGCGCCGCAGCAGGCCCATTTCGTGGTCGCTGGTGACGATCGTGGCGTCGGCGGCCAGCATGCAGGCCACTTCCTCCGCTCGCGCTGCGTCCGGCAGTGCCTTGCCGGCGAGTTCCGCCCGCCGCTGCTCGCGCAGAAAATGCAGATCGGCGGTCGCGAAAACGACTTTCGCGTCCGGCGCCAGTTCGCGCACGCGGTCCAGCAGCATCGTCATGGTGGCGTAGCGGTAAATATGGACGATGCCGAGTTCATGCCCGAACGCCTGCAAATACTGCGTGACCGACCCGTAGGTGGGCGGCCCGACCACTTCGATACCGTGGCGGGCCAGCAGGTCGGAGGCGGTCGGGTCCAGCGCCACAGCATGCACCGGGCAGAACGTGACGTGCCAGCCCAGCCGGCGCAGAAGCACCATCTGCTCGAACGTCGCGATGGAGCCGGCGTCGCGGTCCAGGCGCGGCAGATCGTCGTCGATCACCAGCGCATGGCCGGCGAAGCGGGCGCGGGCGGCGACGACCGGCCATGCCACCTCGCGTAGCCGCGCGTTCAGGCGCTGGGTGTCCTCGTCCGGCAGCGTCAGATCGGGCGGCTCGCCGTCGGCGTCCGGCGCGGCCTGCGTGGGCCATGCGGCGATTGCAAGCGGTTGGAACAGCACCGGGCGCCCGCCGGCGCGCAGCCGCGCGCACAGATCGACCGTGGCATGGCCGAATTTGGCAAACAGCGGGTTGAACCCGCCGAGGCCGATCAGCAGGTCGCGCCGCACCGCGAACGACTGCCCGCCCAGCGCATCGGCGCGGCGCAGGAACGTGTGGTTGGCCGCCTCGAACGGCACCAGATGGCTCGGGTCGCTCAGGCTGCCGTCATCGCCCGCGAGCAGATAGGCGTGCTGGATCAGCCCGTCCTCCCGCGCCAGCCGCCCGCCGACGGCGCCGGCGTCCGGCTCTCGCGCAAACGTCGCGGCGACCTCGTCGAGCCAGCCGGCCAGCACCCGCGCCTGCGGGGCGAGGAAGGCGATCAGCGGGGCAGCCGAGGCGCGGGCGATCTCGTTGCGTCCGGCAATCAGGCCGCTGCCGTCGTGGATCCGCACATAGCGCAGGTTGCGCACCAGCGACGGCACCAGGGCCGCCGATCCGCCCTGCCCGCCATCGTCGAGCAGCACGATGTCGGCGGTGCGGTCCACGCCGGCTTCGTGCAACGCCCCCAGGCAGCGATAGATCGTGTCGAACCCGGCGGTGGCGGCGACGATCACGGTGGCCACCAGCCGCTCCGGGTGCGCCAGAGTCAGCGGCGCGTAGCGGGACGCCAGATCGTCCAGCGCACCGGCCAGCCCGGCCGCGCCGAAACCGCCGGCGGCGATGCGGCCCGTCCCACCTTTGGCAAGATCGCCGAAGAACTCGGCGACGGTCGCGAACAGGTCGCGGGCGGCGCGGTCCTCGTCATGCATTGCGCCGCGCTGCGTCAGTTCGTCGATCTGGCCGCGCAGCAGCCGCACCTGGCGTTCCAGGTCGATGATCCGCTCCTCGGCGGCGGCCATGCGGCCCAGGCGGACCGTGACCGGGTCGGACAGGTTGCGGCCGGTCCCGGCCTCCTGCACCGCGACGCGCAGCGTGCCCTTGTCGGCCAGCACCGCGTAGGGCAGCGCGAAGGAAAAGCCGTGGGTGCCGTCGCCGATGCCGGCCTGCTGCAAGTCCGGCCGGAACCCGTCGGCGCGGATGTTACCGGCGCGTTCCTCGTCCACCAGCACCGTCAGATCGACATGCACGCCCGGCCGGTCCGGATACCAGCACCAGCCGGACACCCAGCCGTCCCGCGAAACGCGGTCTAGGTGCCCGGAGAGCACCGGAAGCTGGCCCGCGCCGACGGCATCGTCCGGGTCGATGGCGGCGGCGGGCCACTGCACTTCCACGGCGCCGCCGACCTGCTGGCCGGTGCGCAGGTCGCGCAAGGTCACGGTCACGCGCTGGCCGGGCACCATCACGGCGAGATCGAGGCGGAACCGGAAGGCATGCCGCCCGTTGCCGACGCCGGCCGCGACGAGGTCGCCGCGTTCCTGGTCGCTCATCAGCCGCGCGGCTTCGATGGCGTCGATCAGCACGGCGACCGCGCGGTGCGCCATCGGCTCGTCGGGCGACCAGCACCAGCCTTCGAGCGTGCCGTCCGGATCGACGCGGTCGAGGCTCCCGTGCAGGCGCGGCTGCATCCTGGCGGCCGG
>CAJCJG010000103.1 GCA_903970625.1 Solirubrobacterales bacterium 70-9
GGAAGCTGGTCACCCCGACCGCGGCCGAGGACCTCAGCACCGCCGCCCTGCCCGGGCTGGCCAGCCAGGTCCTCACGCTGTCGCTGACCACCCTCGCCCTCGACTGGGGGAGCGGATGGTACTTCCCGCCCGGCCAGGACCCGGTCGCCGACCGGCCGCCGCTGCCGGCCCGCTCGCTGCGCGAACTGGCGCTCGGCGCGCCACGGCTGAACGAAGAAAACGAGCCGCGCAGCACGCCAGAACAAGACGCCAGGGCGCGCGCCTGGTGGGCCGCAATGACTCCCGATCAGCGCGGCCACTGGCAGCGCATGGCGAACTGCGGCGAACCGGAGGACGTCTACCACGCGCTGCGCGAAATGATCGACGCCACCTGCGGCGTCGCGCAACGATTTCCCTAACGGAAACGCCGGCCCAGCCGGCGCGCCGCGCCGCTCTCCAGGCGTTCTGGTCATTCCGCGACGGCCTGGCCGGTCTGCCGAGGTTTACGACTGGGTATGACTGCAGGAAAAAGGCCGGTCATACCAGGTTTACAACGCGGGATGACATAGGATAGAGGCCGGTCATACCGAGTTTGCAACCTGGGATGACCGCCCATGTCCGAGACTGATCCCGTTGATAGCGTCGGGCCGTGGACCATCAAGGCCGTGGCGAAGGCGACCCGCGACGCGGTGACCAACGCCGCCAGGCGGGAGGGCCTGACGGTCGGTCAATGGCTTGAGCGGCGGGTTGCCGAGTGGGAGGCCGCCGGCGGCCCCGTTGCCGTGTCCAGGCCGCCGCCGGCGGTCAATCTCGGAGGGCTGGCGCAAGTGATGGAGGCGGCCCGCGCCCTGGCCGGGGATGCCACCGTCGCAGTGCCGCCGCAGCTCGCGAAAGACGCGTTGAGCATGGTCCGGCTGGCGATCCGCCAGGCCAAGGGGCTGCCGCCGCCGGGGCGCCGTCGCGACAAGCCGAACCAAGCGGCAATCGAGGGCTAAGCGACCGGCCCGCCGCGGACACAACACGAACCCGACCCCCGCAAGCCAGCCGCATAATCCGTTTTATGGTAAGTTGTTAGAGGAAGTGACGGATTGTAAGGAAGTGTTGCATGAGGGGCGGGTGTTGGTGGAGCTAACGCGATGGGGCGGCAATCGCACCGCGCCGGATCAGAAAACAGAAATCAGCCGCACAGGCTCACCAGAGTCCGATCATGCCACAGCCGGCGGGCAAGTCGCGAGGCTGGCAATCTCGACCTTGCCGCGCAACCGCGCCATCCGGCCCAACTTCGAACGGTCCCGCTCCCGCATGGCGGCCCGGTACTCGTCGCCCTCCTTCCGCCACCAGGTCAGGGTTACCGCCTCAATGGGCGCGACCTTGTTGCGACGGACCAAGGCCAGGTCGACGCTCATGTCCGACAGGCCGTTGATTTCCAGCATGGCGGGTTGGATGACGAAGCGCGCGAAGTCGTTGCCCCGCTCATAAGTCTTTGGCGGCACTCCCAGCAGATCCCGAAAGCGGGCCAGCGGAAAAGTCTCCAGGCAGCGATCCATGTTGGCGCGCAACTGCACCATCTCGTAAAGCGCGATCGAATACTTGCTGGTCATGGCGCAGACCACTTCCGCCTTGATCCGGCCCCAGCGATTCGAGCGGGCCAGCACCTCCACCAGCGTTTTCGGCAAACCGTACCGAACGGTGGAACGGCTGCTGTCCCCGTCACTCGTATCGATGAAGTCGAACAGATGCGTGAGCAGGGTGCGTGGCTCGCCCGCCGGTGCCTCTTGGCCGGAGACAGGGCCGCTCATGTAGCTGACTTTGACCTGAACCCCCATCAGCTTGGCGAGACTGGCGCGCACCGTGTCATTGCTCTGGTGCCGGGACAAGCCGTGACGCAGTTCAGCCAACGACAGTTCCCACACGGCATCGCCCTCGGTCAGCCGTCCGCTGTTGTGGGCCTGTTGGTAGAGCAAATTGAGGATCGCCCGGTCAGCCGCCTCCAATTCGTGCGCGCCGGTGATTTCGATCAGCTCCCCCGGCTTCGGGAAGCCATTGAGATTGGTCCTCTGAAGTTGGGTCAGATGGTCGGCCATGGGCCATGCAGTGAAACTGCGAGCCGATTCGGGTCAAGCCTCGCACCAGTACGCCCGATAGCTCGCACCTTGTGCGCCCGTTTCCTCGCATTTCAGCCCGCCCCTTCCCGAGCCGCTTGCTTGCGGACTGTGGGCAAACACCGGCTACAGGCCTGAGCCGGGTTATCCACAGGCTGAAGTTACCCACAGCGGAAAAGTTCAAGTTCTCTTAAATTCATAGATTCAGGGCTGAAATCTCCTTTTTTAATCAATACTTTACAAGTCAAGCTGCGAGCTATCTGGCGTACAGCTGCGAGCTATCTGGCGTACCCGAGCAGCCCGGCAAGCCCGCCCGGTCCGGCTCCCAGCGAGGCCATGCGCGCCACGGTTCGCCCGTCGCCCCGCTCAGCCCCTTGCCCAAGCGGGCAAGGGGCGCGGCGCAGCGGGCAAAGCCTGAGCGCGCATGGCTGGACGGAAGCTGCCCCTGTGCTGGCGCATGCGGGCTGCGTGTTGCGTCGCTGCGCTCGCCACGCACCCGCCTGCGTCACAAGACCAGAGGCGGAAACGCCGGCGCCGCACCCGGCGCGCCACGGCGCCACGCGCTGCCAGCAGGGCGACAGCCGCGCCCGACGCACCTTCATGCGGGCGGTATGCGGCCTCGATAGGCCGCGCCCCGAGCCCCAAGGCCCGCTCGCGCCGCATACCGCCGCTGCAGCCGCGCCGGTCGCAGCCGCGCCCCGCTGTCATCGCAT
>CAJCJG010000104.1 GCA_903970625.1 Solirubrobacterales bacterium 70-9
GGCGCGCTCGGCGGCGAGTGCGAGCGCGCGGGAGGCAGAGGCGAGGTTGCCGCTGCCGTAGTCGATGACGGCGACTTTCACGGCATCGCCTCGACGCCGAGTGCGTCGGCGATCAGGTCCGGGCGGCGGTCCAGCAGGCGGGCGAGGGCCGCATCCTCGTCGCGGGCGGCGACGACATGGACGGTCAGGAAATCGGCGCGGGCCAGCGACCAGCGGCGCAGATCGTTGCCGAACAGGCCGAGCGCCCAGGCCAGCGCCAGCAGGATGGCCGGCACGAGATGGGCCGGGAGCAGGACCGGGACCGCGACCCACAGGCACAGCGCCAGCACGCCCGGAATCCAGGCGCGATGGCCCAGGAGCCAGAGCGGGCCGAAAATCAGGGCGCCCCAGGCAAACCCCTCCCGCACCAGCACCGGCGCGTGCCGTGGGCGGGTGTGGGCGGTGTAGATTCTCATAGCGCGCCCTTGGTGGAGGGGATCGCGTCGCCGAGGCGCGGGTCGGGGGCGACGGCCATGCGCAGGGCGCGGGCGGTCGCCTTGAAGCAGGCT
Organism: Solirubrobacterales bacterium 70-9; assembly: GCA_903970625.1. Lineage (GTDB taxonomy): Bacteria > Pseudomonadota > Alphaproteobacteria > Acetobacterales > Acetobacteraceae > CAJCJG01. The sequence continues at coordinate 549 of CAJCJG010000104.1, forward strand.
TCGGCGACATGGTGGGCGTTGGTGCCGGCCTTCTGGGTGATGTGCAGGTTGATGGCCGCGTTGAAGGCGAGGGCGCGGAAAAACTCCTCGAACAATTCGGTGTCCATCTCGCCGATCTTCGGCTGGCGGAAGGCGACCGACCAGGCCAGGAAGGGGCGGCCGGAGATGTCGATGGCGGCCTCGGCCAGCGCCTCGTCCATCGGCACGAGCGCGTGGCCGAAGCGGGAAATGCCGCGCTTGTCGCCGACGGCCTGCGCCAGCGCGCGGCCGAGCACGATGCCGACGTCTTCGGTGGTGTGGTGGAAGTCGATATGCAGGTCGCCCTTGGCCGCGACACTCAGGTCGAACAGGCCGTGGCGGGCCAGCGCCGTCAGCATGTGGTCGAGAAAGCCGATCCCGGTCGCGATCTCGGCGCGGCCGGAGCCGTCAAGATCGAGTGTCAGCGTGATGTCGGTTTCCGACGTGGTGCGGGTGATGGTCGCGGTGCGGGGCATGGGGTGGAAGTAGCGCACAAGGCGGCCGAGGGCAAAGGGCGGGCGTGGCGCTATTATTGTGATATCGTAACGTTATGGACGTGCCAAGGCGCGGGCTTCCGGAGGGTCGGATGGGGCGGGCCGGTGGCCAATTTTAAGCCTTTTGCGGTTGTGGGGGAGAATTGGGTGAGGGTTCTTGCCGGCTCCGGTTTCCGGGCAGGGCGACCCCTGTCCCCGGTCCTTTCCCGGGTGGGGAGAGCGGCTTTTTCGGCCACGTTGGGCGAGAGCCCGGTCCGGCGCTCCCGGCGGCTCGCGCCCGGCTGGCCCTGCTCGACGCTGGCGGCGAGGCGGGCGAAATCTTCGCCCATGCGGCGGAACTGCGCCTCGATCATCGCGACCAGCGGCGCCGGGAGTTTTCCTCCGGACTGGGCGACGATGGCCTGAATCAGCATCAACAGGAAGGCGTTGAACCGATCTGCCGGGGAGAGGATGGGAGCATTTTTCACCTAAATAGGTTAGTATGGATGGCGGAGGCTGGGCAAGCGAAAAATGACGTGGTTATGTTATTTTTCCTCTCCGTCCGCCGAAGAGGAAGGAAGCAGGGTCATCCGCACACTCTCTACGCTCCTCCCCGCCTCAACGGGGCGGAGGGGGAGAAGCGGCGAAAGGCTGGTCTGCGCGCGGCGGGGGCGATGGATGGCCGGGCGCCTTGCCGCAGGCGGGCTCGGGCGCCATGTATCCGCGCCATGCAGACCTCCCAAAATCCCCCTTACGACCCGGTCGGCTGGCACGGCACGACCATCTTGTGTGTGCGGCGCGACGGTGCCGTGGCCATGGCCGGCGACGGACAGGTGACGCTCGGCCAGACCGTCATCAAAGGCAATGCCCGCAAAGTGCGCCGCATCGGCGACGGCGGCGCGGTGCTGGCGGGCTTTGCCGGCGCCACCGCCGACGCTTTTACGCTGCTGGAACGGCTGGAAGCCAAGCTGGAACGCTTCCCGCTCCAGCTCGAACGCGCGTGCGTGGAACTGGCGAAGGACTGGCGCACCGACCGCTATCTGCGCCGGCTGGAAGCAATGATGGCCGTCGCCGACGCCACCCACAGCTACACCCTGACCGGCAACGGCGACGTGTTGGAGCCGGAGGACGGCATCATCGCCATCGGCTCCGGCGGCAACTATGCCTTGGCCGCCGCACGAGCGTTGATCGAGTTGCCGGACCTGGGTGCGGAAGAAATCGCGCGGCGCGCCATGAAGATCGCGGGCGATATCTGCGTCTATACAAATTACAACGTGATCGTCGAGACGATCGCGAAGGATCGCTGATGGAAGTCCCGACCTACTCGCCGCGCGAGATCGTCTCCGAACTCGACCGGTTCATCGTTGGCCAGAACGACGCCAAGCGGGCCGTGGCCATCGCGCTGCGCAACCGCTGGCGCCGGCAGCAATTGCCGGAGGCGATGCGGGAAGAAGTGGTGCCCAAGAATATTCTGATGATCGGCCCGACCGGCTGCGGCAAGACGGAGATTGCCCGGCGGTTGGCGAAGCTGGCGCAGGCGCCGTTCCTGAAGGTGGAAGCGACGAAGTTCACGGAAGTGGGCTATGTCGGCCGCGACGTGGAAAGCATCGTGCGCGATCTGGTCGATGTCAGCATCAACATGCTGCGCGACGCGAGCCGCAAAGAGGTGCAGGCGAAGGCGGAACTGGCCGCCGAGGAACGGCTGATCACCGCGCTGTGCGGCGAGCAGGCGGCGGCGGACACGCGCTCGAAATTCCGGAAGATGTTGCGGGCGGGCGAGTTCGAGGACAAGGAGATCGAAGTCACCGTCACCGAAACCGGGTCCAGCCCCATCGGCCAGTTCGACCTGCCGGGAATGCCGCCGGGCCAGATGATCAATCTGGGCGAGATGCTGAAAAACATGGGCGGGGCACGGGCCACGCCGCGCAAGATGAACGTGGCGGCGGCGCGCAAAGTGCTGGAACGCGAGGAAGCCGACAAGCTGCTGGACACCGACCGGCTGACCAAGGACGCGGTGGCGCACGCCGAGCAGAACGGCATCGTGTTCCTCGACGAGATCGACAAGATCTGCGCCCGCTCGACCGAGGGCGGGTTTCGCGGCGCGGACGTCTCGCGCGAGGGCGTGCAGCGCGATTTGCTGCCGCTGATCGAGGGCACGACGGTCAGCACCAAGCATGGCTCGGTCAAGACCGACCACATCCTGTTCATCGCGTCCGGCGCGTTCCATTTGGCCAAGCCGTCGGACTTGCTGCCGGAGTTGCAGGGGCGGCTGCCGATCCGGGTGGAATTGTCACCCCTGTCGCGCACCGATCTGCGGCGCATCCTGACGGAGCCGGAGCACTCGCTGCTCAAACAGTATCAGGCGCTGCTCGGCACGGAGGGCGTGGGGTTGCGGTTCGACGAGGCAGCGGTGGACGCGCTGGCGGACTTGGCCGCCGACATCAACGACCGGGGGGAAAACATCGGCGCCCGGCGGCTGCACACGGTGCTGGAGCGGCTGCTGGAAGAAGTCAGTTTCTCCGCCAGCGACCGCAGCGGCCAGACGGTGGTGGTGGACGCGGCCTATGTGAAGGAGCGGGTGGCACCGCTGGCGCAGAAGGGCGATTTGAGCCGGTTCATTTTGTAGCGTTTCGCGGCTTGCCGCGTTATAACCTCCGTAGGCACGGAGGTTGACCATGGCGACGTTGAAGCTGCGGGCTATCGGCAATTCGGTTGGCGTGGTGCTGCCGAAGGAGGTATTGGCGCGCCTTCGCGTGGCGGAGGGCGATGTTCTTCATGTCGTGGACACCAAGGACGGCGTGATCTTGACGCCGCTCGATGCCCGCGTGGCCGAACAGGTGGAAGCGGGGCGCGAAATCATGCGGCGGTATCGCGACACGTTGAGCATTCTTGCCAAGTGACGGAAATCGTTTGGCTGGATCGTGAAGCCGTGGAGCTGCTCCACAGCGAGAGTCTGGCGGAGCATGGCGGCTTGCCCGGTCTCCGCGACGAGGGTTTGCTGGAAAGTGCGCTCGCGCGACCACAGAACCTGCACGCCTACGAGGATGTCTCCGACATCTTCGCTTTGGCCGCTTGCTATGGCGTCGCACTGGCCAAAAACCATCCGTTCAACGACGGCAACAAACGAATTGCGTTTGTCGCGTCATTGGCCTTCGCGTTGGTCAACGGGTGGCTGGTGGTCGTGGATCAGGCGGAAGCGGCGGCGATGATGCTGGAAGTGGCGGCCGGCGATGCCGAGCAGGCGGAGCTTGCGAACTGGTTACGGGATCACGCGCAGCCCAGATCCTGAACGGCAGAAGCTGGTGATTTTATGGCACAGGATTATCCGATTTATCGTGGCCAACGCTCGCCGACGGCCATGTGGGGCAACGTATGCGCCGGCACGGGGGCAAGGTCGACGTCGTGATGACAGTGGAAGAAGCGTAAGAATGGCAGCGAGCCCCTGAGATCATGGATCGAAACAAGAACTTGCTGGCAATTCTGGCGAAGAACTAAACCCCCTCCCCGTGTGGGAGGGGTTGGGGGAGGGGTGGCGCCGCATGGAGTCCTGGCCCGCACGCCCCCTCCCCGGCCCTCTCCCACAAGGGGAGAGGGGGATTCTTGGCCCGCTGCAAAAAATTTCGTCGCCCCCGCGAATAACCCCCCCCGCCGGTCTCCTCCACGCCAACCATGGAGGACGACACGATGCGTCTGCCATCTCGCATCACGACGCTTGAGTGCGCGCTCTGGATCGGGGCCAGATTCGTCTGGGCGCTTGGCGGGATAAGTCGCCAGGGCTGACGTGCGGCACGGCGAATGCTAGCCTTCTCCAAAATCGGAGGAGGAAGGCCATGAGCAAAGTTGCACTCGTCACCGGTGGCACGCGCGGCATCGGCGCGGACATCAGCAAGCAGTTGAAGGAGGCCGGCCGGACCGTTATCGCCAGCTATGCGTCCAACGACGCGGCGGCGCATGCGTTCGCGGCGGAGACCGACATCGAGGTGATCAAGTTCGACGCCGCCGATTACGAGGCGTGCGGCGAGGCCGTCCGCAAAATCACGGCCGAGTTCGGCCCCGTCTCCATCCTGGTCAACAACGCCGGCATCACGCGGGACGCAACCCTCTCCCGCATGACACGAAAGATGTGGGACGAGGTGATAGATACCAACCTCGGCTCCTGCTTCAATTTGTGCAGCCTGACGTTCGAGGGGATGAAGGCCGAGAAATTCGGCCGCATCGTCAATATCGGCAGCATCAACGGGCAGGCCGGGCAGTACGGGCAGGTGAACTACGCCGCCGCCAAGTCCGGCATCCACGGCTTCACCAAGGCGCTGGCGCAGGAAGGGGCCCGCTACAACATCACCGTCAACGCCATCGCGCCGGGCTATGTCGATACCGACATGGTGCGCGCGGTGCCGCCGGACGTGCTGCAAAAGATCGTGGCGAAAATTCCGGTCGGCCGCCTCGGCCACGCCGAGGACATCGCGCGTGGCGTGGTGTTCCTGACCGGCGACAACGCCGACTTCATCACCGGCTCGACGCTGTCGATCAACGGCGGCCAGCACATGTACTGACGGCCGCATTGCGCCCCGCCACGCTCGCGGGTGGCGGGGCGATCGTGCTGTGGGCGTTTCTCGGCCTGCTGTCCCGCGCTGCCGCCGCCATCCCGCCGCTGCAACTGACGGCGATGAGTTTTGCCGTCGCCGCCGTGCTCGGCGTCGCGGTGCTGGTCGCGCGCGGGCGGCTGGCCGACCTGCGGCAACGGCCGCTCGCGTGGCTGCATGGCGTGGGCGGCCTGTTCGGGTTTCATGCCCTGTATTTCACGGCGTTGGCCTGGGCACCGGCGGCGCAGGCCAATCTGATCAATTATTCGTGGCCGCTGCTGATCGTGCTGCTGTCGGCGCTGCTGCTCGGGATGCGGCTGACGGCGCGGCACATGGCCGGCACCGTGCTGGGTGCCGCCGGGTGCGTGCTGTTGCTGAGCGGCGGCGCGCATGTGAGCGGGACGGCCCTGCCCGGCTATCTGGCCGCCGCTTGCAGCGCCATCGTCTGGGCGACGTATTCGGTGCTGTCGCGAAAATTCGCCGACGTGCCGACCGGGGCCGTCGCCGGATTCTGCGCCGCGAGCGCCGTGCTGGCCGCCGCCAGCCATTTTGCCGTCGAGCGGACGGTGGCGCCCGACGCGACCGGATGGCTCGCGGTTCTCACGCTCGGGGCGGGGCCGGTCGGCGGCGCGTTCTTCCTGTGGGACATCGGCATGAAACGCGGCGATCCCCGTTTGCTCGGCACGCTCGCCTACGCGACGCCTGTGGCCTCGACCCTGCTGCTGTGCGCGGGAGGCTTTGCGCCATTCAGCGGGACGTTGCTGGCGAGTGCCGTGCTGGTCGCCGCCGGCGGGCTGGTCGCGGCGCGGGCGTAGCCGGGCCGCTCATTGCGCAAAGCCATGAAAGTTGCGAACCTCTATCGGCGACCGGTCCAACGGGGGATGTCGGGGATATCATGCTGACAATCGACGACGTTCGTGCCGTGCCTTTGTTCTCGGCGCTCGCGATCCCGGACCTTGAGCGTCTCGCGCAAACCTCCGCAGACATTCACCTCGCCACCGGCGAAGTCGCCGTCCCCGAGGGGGGCGAACGGGCGCTGTTCGCGGTACTCGCTGGCAAGATCGAAGTTTACAAAACCATCGACGGGATCGAGCGCCGGCTCGGCTGGCGTGTTCCGGGTGCCATTTTCGGCGAGGTGCCGCTCGCCCTCGGCACCCCGTTTCCCGGTGGCTATCGCGCGGCCGAGCCCACACGCGTGATGCGGGTGGAGGCGCGGCAGTACTACACGCTCGCCGCAGCCTCGCCCGAGGTCTCGACCAAGATCGGCGCGTTGGCGCGGGAGCGGTTGGGCGGGCTACAGGGACTGACCGCCGAACCGCCGCGAGCACGCGTCACCATCGTCGGGCACCGCTGGGACGCCGCCTGCGGCGAGCTGCGCCGGTTTCTTGGCCGCAACCAGATCACCTTCGACTGGCTGACCCCCGACGCGCCGGACCTGCTTGCGTCGTGGCCCGGCCCCCCGCCGGCAGATGGCGATTGCCCGGCGCTGCGGCTGGCCGACGGGACGGTGCTGACCCGGCCGAGCACGCGCGAGGTTGCCCGACTTCTCGGCTTACAGACCGCCGCGCGTGGCCCTGACTACGACACCATGATCATCGGCGGCGGCCCGGCGGGGCTCGCCGCGGCGGTGTACGCGGCGTCCGAAGGGCTGCGGACGGTCGTGGTGGAGCGGGAGGCGCCGGGCGGCCAGGCTGGCACATCCTCGCGCATCGAGAACTATCTCGGCTTCCCCAACGGCGTCTCGGGCGACGAACTTGCCAGCCGCGCGCTGCAACAGGCGCGTCGCCTGGGGGCGGAGATCCTGGTGACGCGCTCGGTGCGCCATATCGATCCAACGACGCGCGAGGTTGTCCTCGATGGAGACGAAGTGGTGCGCGCGCGGACGGTGATCCTAGCCACCGGCGTCGTCTGGCGCCGCCTCGCCATCGATGGGTTCGACCGGCTGATCGGCAAGGGCATCTATTACGGCGCGGCCCGCAGCGAGGCCGGCGCGACCCATGGGCTGGACCTGCATCTGATCGGCGCGGGCAATTCGGCCGGGCAGGCGGCGCTATATTTCGCCAACCATGCCCGCTCCGTGACCCTGGTGGTTCGGGGCGACAATCTCGAAAAAAGCATGTCGCAGTACCTGATCGACCAACTTGCCAAGAAAGCCAACATCGCAGTGCTGCTGCGCGCCGAGGTGCGGGCAGCGCATGGCGAGACCCACCTGACTTCCATCGACATCCGCGACGCCACCACCGGATCGACGCACCGCGCCGACTGCGGCGGATTGTTCGTCTTCATCGGCGCCGACGCCGAGACCGATTGGCTACCGGATGCCATCGCGCGGGATGCGCGCGGCTACGTGTTGACCGGCGACGACGTGGTGAAAGCCGGCCGCTGGTCGCACCCGCGCGACCCCTATCTGCTGGAGACGAGCATCCCGGGCGTGTTCGCGTGCGGCGATGTCCGCCTGAGCCCGGTCAAGCGCGTCGCCGCCGCAGTCGGCGAGGGCAGCATGGCAATCGCTTTCGTCCATCAGTTTCTGAGCCAAACCGCGCGGGCGAGGGCGTAGGGCACCGACGGGCTTGCCCCGCGGCCGCCGGGATCAATGGGACGTAACGGTGCCCTACTTCCCGTCGGGCGGCGCGGTCCGCGCAATGCAGGGGTTTTCGGCGAAAAGTGCGAACCAGTCCGCCAGCTTCGGGGCCGTCGGGCGCCATGGCTCGTGGGCGAAGCGGAAATCCAGATAGCCCAAGGCGCAGGCGATCGCGATGGTGCCGATATCGACCGTCTGATGCGGCACGTCCGCTTCCAGCACCGCGAGGCTGCGGTCCACGGCGGCTTTCTGGCGCGCCATGAAGGTGTCGCGCGCGGCCTCCTGCGGGTGCTGCTGCTCGCCGCGACGCGCCACCGCCGCGTCCATCATGCCGTCGCCCAGCGCCTGATGTTTCAGCGCCAGCCAGCGCGGGCCGCCGCTGGGCGGGAACAGCGGCAGCGCGCCCTCCACACTGTCCAGATATTCGCAGATCACCGGACTGTCGAACAGCGCCAGCCCATCCCCCGTGATCAGCGCCGGGACTTTGGACAGCGGGTTGGCCGCCAGCAACTCCGGCGGCGAGGCGTGGGCGTTGGTCGTCACCCGTTCGATCTGGCCGTCGATCTCGCGCGAAATGGCGCAGGCCAGCACCTTGCGGACGAAAGGGCTGGTGGGCGAGTAGAACAATTTCACAGCATCGCCCTCAGAACTTGTCTTTGCGGGAACGCAGATCGGCCAGCGTCGCCACGTCCGGCGCGCGCAGGAACGGGTTGGCGGCCAGTTCGTCGGCAAGCCGGCTGGGCACCGTCGCCTCGCCCGCCGCACGCTTCACTTTTACGCCGGCCGCGAACGCTTGCAGCGCCGCGTTGTCGGGCGTGGCGTGCAGGGCGAAGCGGGCGTTGGACTCGGTGTATTCGTGGCCGCAATAGACCAGCGTGTCCGGCGGCAGTTTGGCGAATTTTTGCAGCGAGGCGAACATGTCGGCGGCCGTTCCCTCCAGCAGCCGGCCGCAGCCGAGGCTGAACATCGTGTCGCCCGCCAGCAGCCCGCCGTCGAACACGTAGGCGATGTGGCCGACCGTGTGGCCGGGGGTTTCCAGCACGTTGGCCGTCGAATCGCCGAGTGCCACGGTGTCGCCCTCGGCCACCGCCATGTCCAGTTTCGGCAGCCGATGCGCGTCGGCCTTCGCGCCGACCATTTTGGCGCCGAAGCGCGCCTGCAACTCCTCGGCACCGGCGATGTGGTCGCCGTGGTGGTGCGTCAGCCAAATTGCGTCGAGCCGGCCGCCGCCGGCCTCGATGGCGGCGGCGACGGGGGCGGCTTCGCCCGGATCGACGATGGCGACCGCGCCGCTGCGGCTGTCGCGCAGCAGCCACGCATAATTGTCGGACAGCAGGGGGATGGCCTGAACGGTGATCATGCCACGGGTTTAGCACCCGTGCCGTGCGCCGCAAACGGGTGGGCCGTGACATCGCCGCGTGCGGGCTGTGCTATACGTGCGGCATGGCGACAGATGCCGATTCCACTGCGGGATTCTATGCCACCAGCCGGGGTGCCGTGGCCGCCCTGCTGCTGCGGGAGCGGCTTGGCCTGATGTGGCCGTCGCTGCGCGGGCAGGAGGTGCTGGGCATGGGCTATGCCGCCCCCTATCTGCGCCTGTGGCGGGAGGATGCGCGGCGCTGCATCGCCATGACGCCGGCGCAGTTGGGCGCCGCCCGCTGGCCGACCGGCAACCCCAACCTGTCCTGCACGGCGGAGGAGGACGCGCTGCCCTTCCCCGATCTGTGCTTCGACCGCGTGTTGCTGGTGCATGGGCTGGAGGCGGCGGAGAACGCGCGACGCATGTTGCGGGAGGTCTGGCGGGTGCTGAAGGACGACGGGCGCCTGCTGGTGGTGGCGCCGAACCGGCGCGGCATGTGGGCGCATGTGGAAAGCACCCCGTTCGGCCAGGGTGCGCCCTATTCGCAGAGCCAGATCGGGCGGCTGCTGGCCGGCGCGCTGTTCCGCGTCGAGCGGCGGGATAGCGCCCTGTATGTCCCGCCGACGCATGTCCGCGTGGTCCTGCGCGGTGCGCCGCTGTGGGAGCGCGTGGGCCGCCGCGTGCTGCCGGCGCTCGGCGGGGTGACGCTGACCGAGGCTGTCAAAGACGTTTATGCCGCCGTGCCGCTGCAAGCCGTCAAGCGGCGGCGGATGGTGCTGGCCGACGCCGCCTAGGGTCCGTGGTGGATTTGTCCGCCGCTCTGCTGGCGCTGGCGGCGGAGACCGGCATCACCCGGCCGCATGCGTGGGGCGACGGCGTCGGCGAGACGCTGCGGCTGATCGGCGTGCGGCTGAAGCCCCGGCACAACACCCGCTTCGGGCTCGCCGACGGGAAGTGGGTCGCCGGACTGCCCGTGGTCGATGCCGTCCCCCTCGCCTTTCGTCGCCTGCCGAAATTGGTTTCGCACGACGATCCGGCGGACTGGTTCACGCCCGGCGGCCACGAGATGGTGGCGCCCGCGTTGAAGCTGTTGCGGCTGCCGGGCGGATTCGTGGCGCAGATGGGCACCGCGCCGGTCGTGGCCGGGGGCGACGGGCGGACCATCGTGCGCGAACTCTCCAGTCGCTACGCCCCGCTGCTCCACTTCCTCCCGGTCGATCTGGCGGCGATGCTGGACGGCGCGCGCGCGGTGGCCGGCCCCGTGTTCCTGCTCGGCGACGATGTGTGGCCGCCGAATTACAGCCATTGGCTGCTCGACACGCTGCCGAGGCTGGCGGTTCTGGCAGCGGCCGGCGCGCGGGACGCGACGCTCGTGACCGGCCCGCTGCCGGCGCCGTTCCAGCGCGAGACCCTGCGCCTGTGCGGCTGGGATTCCGCGAAAATCGTCGAATTGGCGCCGGGGCAGGCCGTGCGGGCGGAGCAGCTCCTGGCCACCACCGATCAGCCGCAACCGCCGCACCCGATGTTCAAGGGCGCGCCGTGGGCCGCCCGTTATCTGCGCCGGCACCTTGTGCCGCCCGGCAGCAACGCGGGTGGCCGGCGGCTTTACATCTCGCGCGGCGACGCGCCGGGGCGCCACATACTCAACGAGGCGGAATTGGTGGCGGCGCTGGCGGCACGCGGGTTCGAACCGGTGCTGCTCGGGGCCATGACGGTGCCCGAGCAGGCCGCCCTGTTCGCCTCGGCCGCCTGGATCGTGGCACCGCACGGCGCCGGCCTGTCGAACCTGGTATTCGCCAGCCCCGGCACGACGGTGTTAGAACTGTTTCCTCGCAGCTACGGGACGCCGGCCTACTACGTCGTCGCGGCCGCAGGACGGCTTCGCTACGGCTGCCATGTCGGGACCGAGGCGCAGGTTGTCCGGCAACATATTCGGCCGATGGACGATTTCTCCGTCGATGTCGGATCGCTGCTGTCGCGCTACCGGGACTTTCTGCCGGCCTGATGCCGGGCGGCGGCCACGCCCGTTTCGGCCTTGCCGCCATGGAACCGCCCCCGGCTTGCCCGCGTTCGACGAACGGCAGGGGAGTATGGCCATGCGCGCGGATACCGGGATTGCGACTCGCGTCGGCGATTGGGTGATGGTGGTTGGATCGCTCGCAGGTCTGGCGGTTGCGGTTTTGGACGATGTGACGCCGGACAATGGGATTGCCGGCTCCGGCGGGGTGATCCTGGTGATCGTGTCGTCGGCGCTGCTGCTGGCGGCCTCGCTCATCCTGGCCCTCGCGCTGGTCGGGCGGCGATCGCTGCGCGCGACGATCGATGTCCTGCTGTGCCTCGGCATCATAGGCACCGGATTTGCGGCCTACATGCTGGAGGCCGATTTTTTGCTCGCGGCCATGGTGCTCGCCTTCGTCGGCTGGGTCGCCCATCTGTTCGCGGCGCCGCGCGCGGCGCATCGCGCCGCCAGCCTGCAACCGGGTGCGGCGTGATGCGCGCCCGTCTCGCGCTCGCTGCGATCTTCGCGCTCGTCGCGCAAGCCGCCTTCGCCCAAACCCCGGCCGCGCCGCCGGGCGAGCACCAGAGCTGGTACACGTTCAACGGCGACCTGGCCGCGCAGAAATATTCCACCGAGACGCAGATCACGCCGGACAATGTCGCCGGCCTGAAGGTCGCGTGGCAGATGCACACAGGCGACGTCTCCGACGGCAGCGGCAAGACGCCGGCCTCCGTCTGGTCCGCCACGCCGCTGTTCGTCAACGACACGCTGTATCTCGGCACGCCGTTCTACCGCATCTTCGCGTTGGAGCCTGACACCGGGAAGGTTAAGTGGAGCTTCGACACCCACTCGACGCTGAAGGCGCTGACGCAGCCGGCGTTGAAAACCCGTGGCGTGGCCTATTGGCAGGCGAGCCAGATCACCGCCGGCGAGCCGTGCCAGAAGATCGTCTATCTGGGGACGATGGACGCGCAGTTGTTCGCCGTCGATGCCGACACGGGCAACGCGTGCGCGGGCTTCGGCAAGGACGGCGTTCTGAACGTCAACCAGTGGAACACGGTCAATGCCAAATGGCCGTTGTCGGTCCTGCAACCGCCGACGGTTTACAAGGATACGCTGTTCATCGGCTGGGCCGGCAAGGATTGGGCGGACGCGCAGGCCCCACCGGGCGACATTTTTGCCGTGGACGCGCGCACCGGCGCGCTGAAATGGACTTTTAATGCCCTGCCGCCGGATGTGGCCAAAAGCACGGGCACATCCAACGTGTGGGCGAGCATGTCCGTCGATGCCGACCACAATATGCTGTTCATCCCGGTCAGTTCGCCCAGCCCGAATTTCTACGGCGGCAATCGGAAGGAAAAGCTGCCGCTGGTCACGTCGGTCGTCGCGCTGAATGCCGATACCGGCGCCGTGGTCTGGAGCCGGCAACTCGTCCATCACGATCTCTGGGACTACGACACCAACGCGGCACCGGTGCTGGTCGATATCGTCAAGGACGGCCAAAAGATTCCGGCGCTGGTGCAGTCGTCCAAGCAAGGCTTTATCTATGTCCTCAATCGCCTGACCGGCGAGCCGATTTTTCCGATGGACGAAAAGCCGGTGCCGCAGACGGACGTGGCGGGCGAGCAAACCGCGCCGACGCAGCCCGAGCCGA
>CAJCJG010000105.1 GCA_903970625.1 Solirubrobacterales bacterium 70-9
CCGGAAAAGCACTTGCTGGTCACCAATGGCAAGAATGGTCAGGTGGTTGAAATCGATCCGACAACCGGCAAGCAGATTTATGCGCAATGGATCGACAACGATCAGGCGCAATCGCCGCCGGGCAACGGTGACCTGTTCGGCCTGGCCGTGTTGCCCGACGGCAGCGGGTTCTATTATGTGACCGACGACATGAACACGCTGATGAAGGCAGTACGCTGATGGACGAGCCTGTTCGCAAGGGCGCGTCGCGCCGGGGATTTCTGGGCGCCGCAGCCGGCACGCTGGCAGGGGCCGGCACGATGCTGGCGGGCGATGGCCCGCTCGGCGTTCGGTTGCTCGCCCCGCTCGCGGCGGCGCTCGGCAGCCTGCTGCTGGCGCAAGCGGCCGACGATCTGCTGCCCGGCCGCCGCGCCGGTCCGGTCGCCGCGCTGCTGCTGAACGCGACGCTGTTGTTCGGTGTCGGTGCCGTCACGATGACGCCCGACACGCCGCTGCTGTTCTTCTGGACCGCGACGCTCTGGGCGCTGGCGCGGCTGCAAGCCACCGGGCGCGGCCGGTGGTGGCTGGTGGCCGGGGTGGCGGCCGGCCTCGCCTGCGACAGCAAATACACCGGCTTTTTGCTCCTGCCGTCGGTCCTCCTGTGGCTGATCTGGGCACGGCGCCCGTGGCTGCGCCGGCCGCACCCATGGGCGGGCGCCTTGCTCGCGCTGGCGTGCGTCGCGCCGGTCGTCGCGTGGAACGCGGCACACGGCTGGGCCGGGTTCCTCAAGCAAGGTGCGCGCGTCGGCGACTGGGCTCCGGCCCGGTCGCTGCAATTCCTCGGCGAACTCGTCGCCGGTCAACTCGGCCTGGCCACGCCGCTGCTGGCCATCCTGTTCTGTGCCGGCATCGTGCTCTCCACCCGACGCGCATGGCGACGTGACAACGCCGCCTCGCTGCTGGCCCTGCTGACGCTGCTGCCGGCTTCGGTGTTTGTGCAACACGCGCTCGGCGACCGGGTACAGGCCAACTGGCCGGCCATCCTGTATCCCGGCGCCGCCATCGCCGCCGCCGGGCTGGCCGGGCGCTGGGCGCGGTGGCGCACGCCGGCTGTCGTGCTCGGATTTGTCCTGACCGCATGCGTCTATGCGCAAGCCGCGCTCGCCATTCTGCCGCTGCCGGCGAAATTCGATCCCGGCCTGCGGCAACTCGGCGGCTGGCCCATGCTCGCGGCGGGCGTGGCACACGCCGCGCACGCCAGCGGCGCGCGCTTCGTCGCGGTGGAGAATTACGGCGACGCCGCCGAACTGGCCCGCGCGCTGCCGCCGGGCCTGCCGGTCGTGGGCATCGACGCCCGCTGGGCCTACGTCGCCCTGCCGAACGCGACCACGGTAATCGACGGCCAGTCCGGCCTGCTGCTCCGCGCGGCCCGCTACGCCGAGGCACCGGACCGGTCGGACTGGGCGACCATTGGCGCGCCCACGACCGTCTTGCGCATCCGTGGCGAGACAGTCGTCGAGGAATACCGGCTCTACCCCGTCGTCGGCCGCACTGGCGCGATCCCTGTGGTGGTTTTGCCCCGATGATCGTGACGCCTCACGCCGCGCGCCGCATCCGCGCGCGGAAAATCGCCTTGGCGTGGATCGAGGCGGCCATCGCCTCGCCCGACTGGACGACGCCCGACCCCGATCCGGCGTTGACGCGCTCGTTCAAAGCGATCGCCGCGTTCGGCGGCCGAATACTGCCGGTTGCCCACCGCCCGGAGAATGGCGATATGCTGGCCTTCACTGCGGTTTTCGATCGGGGAGCCAAGCGCCCATGAATACCAGCTACGACCCCAAGGCCGATGCGTTCTACGCCCGCTTTGCCCCCGAAGGCACCGAGGTCGCGGATACGAGGGAGGCCGCCCCTGGCGTCTTCCTCGATGTGGACGCGCACGGCCAACTCGTCGGCATCGAGGTTCTGAGCGTGCGGGCCCGCGACGGCGGCGTCTATGGCGGGACGCTCGAATCCGCCTTGGCGCAAGGCTGACAGAATGAACCTTCCCACCCACGACGACGTGCGCGCCGCCTACGTTCGCATCGCGCCACACATCGTCCGCACGCCGATGCTGCGCAACCCGCTGCTGGATGAGATCACCGGCGGCACCATCCTGCTGAAGGCCGAGCCGCTGCAACGCACCGGGAGTTTTAAACTGCGGGGGGCCACCAACGCGATCCTGCAACTGAACGCGGCGCAGCGGCAGGCCGGCGTCGTCACGCACTCCTCGGGCAACCACGGCCAAGCGGTCGCCTGCGCGGCGGCCGGTGTGGGCGCGGTCGCAACCATCTTCATGCCGGCCGACGCGCCGCGCGTGAAGCAGGACGCGACGGCGCGATGGGGCGGCAAGATCCGCCATTTCAACCGCGCCACCGACGACCGCGAAGGCATCGCCCGCACCTTCGCCGAGGAGTCGGGCGCCACGCTGGTCCCGCCGTTCGACCACCCGCACGTCATCGCGGGCCAGGGCACCCTGGCGCTGGAACTGGTCGCCGACGCGTCCGAGGCCGGGTTGACGCTCGACGACATGCTTGTCTGCACCGGTGGCGGCGGGATGATCGCCGGCTGCGCCATGGCGCTGGAAGGCGCCTCGCCGGACACCCGCCTCTACTGCGTCGAGCCGGAAGGCTGGGACGACACTGGCCGGTCGCTCGCGGCCGGCGAACGTCTCGCCAACCCCCCCGGCGGCTCCGTGCTGTGCGATGCGCTGCTGGCCAAAATGCCGGGAAAAGTCACGTTCGAGATCAATCGCACCCACCTCGCCGGCGGCCTCGTCGTCACCGACGCCGAGGTGATGGCGGCGGTCGCCTTCGCCTTCCTTCACCTGAAACTGGTGGTCGAGCCTGGCGGCGCGGTAGCGCTGGCGGCGCTACTGGCGAAGAAACTCGACGCGCGGGGCCGCGTCGTCGGCGCCGTGCTCAGCGGCGGCAACATCGACCCGGCGGTGTTTTCGCGCGCGCTGGCGGGCTGACCGGCGCGGTCTCGGCGGTCGGCAATTCGGCCCCGGATGAGTGCGCAGATTAGCGCGCCCTTAAGCAAGCCGCCCCACTTTGCCACCACGCGCGCTCGGCCCGGAAAAACGTCCGGCCCCCCGAGTCGCGTCTGGCCGCAACAAGCGGGGACCCGATGGCAGCGAAGGACAAAAAGCACGGCGGCAACGTCACCATCATCAAAAAGGAGGAAGTCGTCGAAGGCGGCCATCACGGCGGCGCCTGGAAGGTCGCCTACGCCGATTTCGTGACGGCGATGATGGCTTTCTTCCTGCTGATGTGGCTGCTGAACGCGACCACCGAGGCGCAGCGCAAGGGACTGGCCGACTATTTTACACCGATGAACGCGCTCAGCCGCGAATCCTCCGGCTCCGGCCAGCCGTTCGGCGGCCACACGCCGTACGACGAGGGCAAGCAGGTCTCCGACAAAGGCGCGGCGGACGTCATCACCGGCCGCGCCCAACCGCCGCCGGACGAGGAGACGGACGGCGAACTGCTCGCCCCCACCCCGCCGCCGGACACGCAATCGACGCCCGGCCGCACCGCAACCGCCGGCCGCGCCGGCCAGCAGCAGACGGCGAACGGCAACGCCACCGCGCCGACCCCGCAGACGGGCGAAAAAGCGCCCGGCGGCGGCGTCGCCGCCGCACCCGCGAAAACCCCGACCCGCGCCGAGTTTTTGGCCCAGGCCGGCGCCGGCACCAACGTCAAGCCCGACCCGCGCGAGTTGGACGACGCCACGCTGCGCACGGAAACCGAACGGCGGGAGCGGGCGGAGTTCGAGAAAGCGGCTGACCAGATCCGGCAAGCCGTACGGTCGGACCCGGCACTCGCCGACCTCAGCCGGCAACTGGCCATCGACATCACGCCCGATGGGCTGCGCATCCAACTGCTCGACGAGGACAAGCAGCCGATGTTCCCGACTGGCTCGGCGACGCTGACCGACAAGGCACGGCTGCTGCTGCAAAAAGTCGCACCCGTGCTGGCCAAGCTGCCGGAGCCGCTGATGCTGACCGGGCACACGGATGCCACGCCCTACAACAGCGGCGGCCGGACCAACTGGGAACTATCCGCCGACCGGGCCAACGCGACCCGCCGGGTGCTGGTCGATTCGGGATTGCCGGAGGATCGGTTCAAGGAAGTCGCCGGTCGCGCCGACCGCGACCCGCTGCTGCCGGCCGACCCGTTCGCCGCCGCCAACCGCCGCATAGCCATCGTGGTGCAGCACAGTTTCCGCGCGCGGTAGGCAAGGATTCGTCGATTGGGACACGAATGTGCAGGCCGCTCGAAAGCCCTCTCCCCTAGTGGGAGAGGGTTGGGTGAGGGGTGCAGCCCGCTCCGAGTTTTGTGCGGCGCGACCCCTCACGCCGGCCCTCTCCCACAAGGGGAGAGGGAGCTTCCGCATCTAAATCAACGCCTTTCAGCCTAAACCCACCGCCCCGTGAACACGATCGGCGGCCTCGTCTTCCTGTTCGCGTGCGTGTTCGGCAGCTACATCCTGTCCGGCGGCAGCATGGGGCCGCTGATCGAAGCCGTACCGTTCGAAATGCTGACCATCGGGGGCGCCGCCATCGGCACGTTCATCATGGGCAACAGCATGAACGACATCAAACACACGCTGGCCGGATTCAAGAAGATCCTGAAAGGCGCCGTGTTCAAGAAGTCGGATTATGTCGAGCTATTGAGCCTGCTGTTCTATCTGGTGCGGCTGGCCAGCACCAAGGGCGCGATGGCGCTTGAAGCCCACATCGAAAAGCCCGACGACAGCGCCGCCTTCCAGAAATTCCCTAAAATCCTGCACAACCACCACGTCACGCACCTGATCTGCGACTACCTGCGCATGGTCGGCATGAACGCCGACGACCCGAACCAGATCGAGGACGTGATGGCGCGGGAACTAAAGAAGATTTTGCACGAGGAAATGCATGGCTCGCACGCCCTGCAAAACATGGCGGACGGGCTGCCGGCGCTGGGGATCGTGGCCGCCGTGCTCGGCGTCATCAAGACCATGTCGCACATCAGCGAGCCGCCGGCGGTGCTGGGCGCCATGATCGGCGGCGCGCTGACCGGCACGTTCCTGGGCGTGTTGCTCGCCTACGGCATGGTCGGCCCGTTCGCCACCCGCCTGAAAGGCGTGGTGGAGGAGGAGGCGAAATTCATGGAGGTGGTGCGCGCGGTGCTGGTGGCCCATCTGCACGGCAACGCCCCGCAAGTGAGCGTCGAGACCGGCCGCAAAATGGCGCCGTCCCAGCACATGCCGACGTTCCAGGCGCTGGAGGAGGCGTTGCAGGGGTTGCAGATCGCGTAGGGGGGCTACCGCCCCGGTACTGCGTCCAGCGCGCCAGCGATGGCGTAGAACAGGGCGGTCGGACGCAACTCCGTGTCCAGCGGCAGTGGGCGTTGCGGCAGGTGGTCCTTGCGGGGGAATCTGTCGTTCAGCCAGCTTCGCCGGTCGGACAGGCCCCAGGTCAGCAGCCCCAGCACCGCCGGATTCGGCAGCACCGCGTCCAACCACGCGCGCGCATGGTCGGCGACCGCCCGGTCGCGCACACCGATGTCGGCCGGCAAGCCGTCGTCGCGGACATCGAGTTCGGTGACGACGATTTTCAGCCCCATCGCCGCGATGTCGGCCACGAAGCGGGACAGCACGCGCTGGTCCAGCCGCTTCTCGGCAGCGTCCAGATGCGCCTGCAACCCGACGCCCTGGACCGGCACGCCGCGCGCCAGCAGCGCCTCCAGCAGCTTCAGCAGCGCCGTGCGCCGCGTCTCCTGCCAGTCGATGGCGTAGTCTAGGCCGAATTCGTTGATCAGCCGCAGCGAGGCCGGATCGGCCTTGGCGGCGGCGCGGAACGCGAGGTCGATGTAGCCGGGGCCGAGCGCCCGCAGCCACGGCGTCGCGCGCAGGCCGAACGGCTGCCCGTCCTCGGGCGACAGCGGTTCGTTGACCACGTCCCAATGCGCGAGCCGGCCCCGGAAATGGCCGCAGACGGTGGCGATGTAGCCGTACATCATCGCCAGCGCCCCTTCCGGGGTCAGCGCAGCCTCCAACCACGGCGGATTGCCCTCGTGCCAGATCAGCGTGTGGCCGCGCACGCGCATCCGGTTGGCGGCCGCGAAGTCCATCAGCGCGTCGGCACGGGTGAAAACGAACTGCCCCTGCTCGGGCTGCAACGTCTCCCACTTGAAGCTGTATTCGCTGACCAACATGCCGCACTCGGCCCCCAGCCGTTGCAGGAAGGCCGGGTCGCCGGTCAGTTGCTTGTCGTCGAGGGCGCTGCCGAAAAACAGCCCCTTCGGGGCGGCCAGCGCATTCAATCCGGGCGGCTGCTCTGCTTCCGCTGCCCACGCCCGGCCACCGGCGGCGGTTCCGGCGAGCATCGCGGCGCCACCGGCAAGCAGGGAACGGCGGGAGGAAAGCATGGCACGAATTCCGTCGAACGAACGCCTGGGCAAATTGTCCCGGCCTCGCACAGACGCATCCGGCCGGCACGGCGTCAACCGTGCCGGCGGGATTTTTCCCGGTTCAGGCGGCGCGGGCGAGCCGCTCCGGCGGGGACATGACGGGCACGCGGGCGCGGATCAATTTCTCGATGTCGCGCAGGAACGGCCGCTCGCTGCCGTCGCAGAAGCTGATGGCGATGCCCGCCGCCCCGGCGCGCGCGGTGCGGCCGATGCGATGGACGTAGCTTTCCGGCACGTTCGGCAGGTCGAAGTTGATGACGTGCGTCACGCCCGCCACGTCGATGCCGCGCGCGGCGATATCGGTGGCGACCAGCACCCGCGTCTGCCCGGCGCGGAACGCCGCCAGCGCCCGCTCGCGCTGCGGCTGGCTCTTGTTGCCGTGGATCGCGTCGGCCGAGATGCCGTCCTCGGACAGATGTTTTACCACGCGATCCGCGCCATGCTTGGTGCGGCAGAACACCAGGGTACGGCCCTCGGGGTGTTCGGCCAGGATGCCGGACAGGATGTGCCGCTTGCGGCTCTGCTCGACGAAGATGACGAACTGTTCCACCCGCTCGACGGTGGTGGCGACCGGCGCCACCGAAACTCGGGCGGGGTCTTTCAGCATCGCGTCGGCAAGGCCGGAAATTTCCTTCGGCATCGTGGCCGAGAAGAACATGGTCTGGCGCTTGGTCGGCACGGCGCTGGCGATGCGGCGGATCGGGATGATGAAGCCGAGGTCCAGCATATGGTCGGCTTCGTCCAGCACCAGCACCTCGACATGGTCGAGGCGGATCGCGCGGTCCTGCATATGGTCGATCAGGCGGCCGGGGGTGGCCACCACCACATCGACGCCACCGGCAAGCTGGCGGGCCTGACGGCCCTTCGGCACGCCGCCGAAGAGCAGGGCGACCCGAGTGCCGAGCGGGCGGCCGAGGGTGCGGAACGTCTCGGCGATCTGGCCGGCCAGTTCGCGGGTCGGTGCCAGGATCAGGGCGCGCGGCGGGCCGCCGGCGGGGCGGGTGGTGGCGGCGAGGCGTTGAAGGATCGGCAGCGCGAACGCCGCCGTCTTGCCGGTGCCGGTCTGGGCGATGCCAAGCACGTCGCGGCCGGCGAGGCCGTGGGGGATGGCCTGCGCCTGGATCGGCGTCGGGTCGGTATAATTCGCCGCGGCGACCGCCTTCAGCAGAAGGGCGGAGAGGCCGAGGTCATTGAACGAGGTCATTCATTGTCTTTCGCGTACGACCGCGTGCCCCATCGCAGTGGATGGAACATGGGTCGATCGCGGTGGGCAGCACCGCGAACCGGCGCAGACGTCAGAGGAAAGAGAGCTACCGGGAGACCGCTCCGCCCGCGACCGGACCCACGCGTTGATGGGCCGGTGTCTCGCAGGATGGCAGCGCACAAAACCGCATCGTGGCGCGCCAACTCGACCTAGTGCTGCGGCGCAGCAATGTCAACGAGTTTCGTCGCGGTAGGGTAGCATTGCTCCCTCATGCCGCCACCGCCTCGGCCGCCCGCATCGCCATCCGGGTGGAGCGCAGCCCGCCGGTGTTCGCAAGGCCTGCCCCATGCGAGTAAGACGTGCTCGGCGCCGCCCCGGAGGTTTGTGGCCCGGACGGCTGCGCCGGGACATCGTGGAACGTGCGGCGCTGCGCGTTGACGAACAGGTCGCTCGCGGCGCGGCGGCTCTCCGGATTTTGCGGCGCCATCGCCTCGGGCGCCAGCCCGCCGGCCGCCCCCTGCATCCGCACCGCCACCTGCTTGACCGCCTCGCGCATGGTCGCGGCGGTGTGGTCGGTGTAGGCGGCGATGCAGAGTTGCAGGTCGAACATGACCGCCTGATCGACGGCGCGGATCACCCGCTCCAGCCGGCTGCGAGCGGCCCAGGACATCATCGAGGCCGCGTGCGTGGCCAGCACCAGAGAGTGCAGCTCGGTCAGCGTCGTCAGATGGCCGGACACCAGCCAGCGCGGGTCCAGGCCCACCTGCGCATGGACCACGGCGGTCTGGCGCACCGAGTCCGCATACGCCTCGTCGAACTTGGCAGCGAACAGTTGCTCCCAGTGCCGCGCCTGGCGCTCGCGCGCGGCGTCGATCTGCGGGCGGGTCGGCTGGCCGGGGGTCTGGTCGATGGCGCCGGGGGCCGCCGAGGCGAACGCCGACTGGAGGGCGTAGGGAACGCTCTCGCGGATCAGCGGCCACGTCTCCCGCAGGATGGCGCAGGTGGCTTCATCGATGCCGGCCAGGGCGAGACATTCTGCAAGTTTCGTGGTCATATCACTGTTTCCGTGTCTGCTTCCGGAATTTGAGACGATAATGGTAAACAGATACCTAAGATCGGCCAAATTTGTCTCACTGGACGCGACAAAGGCGCACAGCGTGATACGGCCAGCCCTCCGGATTGACGGCGCGGCGCGGTCGCCGGAAAAGGCCGGCCATGTTGCCGTCCTCCACCTGGGTCGTCGCCGAAGCCTTTGCCGGTATGCAGTCGCAGGCGCTCGGTCTGGCCGAGGCTGCTGGTCTGACCGCCAAGATCCACGCCATCGCCCCGCACGGCATCTGGCGCCATATTCCCGGTCGCTTCTGGCCGCGCCCGCTGAGCGCCATAGCGCCGAAGCTGCCGGCGGAGATGCCGGAACTGCTGATCG
Source organism: Solirubrobacterales bacterium 70-9 (assembly GCA_903970625.1). Classification (GTDB taxonomy): domain Bacteria; phylum Pseudomonadota; class Alphaproteobacteria; order Acetobacterales; family Acetobacteraceae; genus CAJCJG01. The sequence continues at coordinate 9,101 of CAJCJG010000105.1, forward strand.
GCTGCGGCGGCAAGGCAGCGGCGGTGGTTGCCGCGCTGCGCACGCGCGCGCGCGGCGTCATCGTCCAGCACCCGCGAATCGACGTGAAAAAGTTCGACTTCGTCGTGGCCGGCCGCCACGACGAACTGATCGGCCCCAACGTCTTCGTCGCCCGCACCGCGCTGCATCGTGCGAGCCCGGCCAAACTGGCCGAGGCGGCGGCGATCTGGGCGCCCCGCCTCGCCCACCTGCCGCGTCCCCTCGTGTCGGTCCTGATCGGCGGCAGCAACGGCCGTTTCCGGCTCGGCGTGGCGGAGGCGCGGGCGCTGGCCGCCCAACTCGCCGCGATGATGCAACGCGACCGCGTGGGGCTGGCGCTGACCCCTTCACGCCGCTCCGACCCCGCCGTGACCGCTGCGCTGGCCGACGCATTGCTGCCGCTCGGTGCATTGGTCTGGGACGGCACCGGCGACAACCCGTACATGGGCATGCTGGCGCTGGCGGACGCGATCGTCGTGACGGTGGACAGCGTCTCGATGGTCTCGGAGGCGGTCGCGACGCGGGCGCCGGTGTTTTTGGCGGAACTGCCCGGCGCGTCCCGCCGGATCGGCATGTTCCTCAAAGACCTGATCGACGCTGGGCGTGTCCGCCCGTATCAGGGGCGTTTTGGGACATGGCCGGTGGAACCGCTGGACGATACGGCGGAGGCGGCGGCGACGATGTGTCGCCGCTTCGGCTATTAGGGGGGCGGCATGCTGGACATCACCACCTTCGACGCGACCGCCGGCGGCAACGTGATCTACAAGGCGCTGGCCCACCCGCTCGCGGCCGAGGCGATTTCACGTCTGTACCTCAAGCTTGCCGAGAGCGGGCCAATCGCCATCGTCGATCCCGACGGCTACGCCGCCGCCCTGCTGGCGCTGCACCCGAACGCGCCGCCCATCGAGGGGATTTACGTCCAGGACGTGCGCGCCATCGGCAGCGTTCGCGCCGGACACGTCGCCAAACCGCTGACCGATCTACCGCACGCGCGCGCCGGCGCCGTGCTGGCCGCCGCGTTCGATACGGGCAAACTGGAGGAGCGGCTGCGCCCGCTGCTGCCGGCCGGCGCCGCGCTAGCGACGCTCGACGAAGCGAAACTGGCCCCGTCGCTCCTGACCAATCCGCGCCGGTATCTCGATCGGCTGAATTTCGCGACCAATTTCGCGCTGTTCCGCGAGGCGGACGGGCTCTCGACCCGCCTCGTCACCGCCAATTACTGGGCCAACTACGGCGCCGCCCGCATCCGCCTATGGCTGCGGCTGTTCGACGGTGCCGGCATCCCGCTCGCGACCTGGGAGCAGGAAGCGCCGGAAGGCGCCGGCGGCATCCAGATCGACAGCGCCGAGGTACGCGCCCGCTTCGGACTGCCCGAGTTCACCGGCCAACTGTTCGTCCACGCCATCGGCGCCGCAGGGCACGACGTGGTGAAATACGCGCTCGACATCTTCGGGTCCGGCAACGACGCCAGCCTGTCGGTCACGCACGACGCCAACGCCTGGCCGTCCGACCGCTATGCCGGCATCCCGGCGCCGGCCGAAGGCGAGCGGGTGATCCTGTGGGTACAAAACAGCCACGCGGCCGCGATCCCGGCCGGTGCGGTGGCGCTGGACCGGATGGGCGCCGAGGCGCCGGCCGCCCTGCCCCGGGCCATCGCCCCCTACGCCACCGAGGCGCTGGACGTGTCCGAGTTGCTGCCCGGCCTGCGCTGGCCGGCACAGATAGAGTTTCGGGCGGGGCGGCACATGGTTCGCCCACGCTACGAAGTGGTCCGCAACGGCCGCACCCGCATCGCGCACGCCAATGTCGAACGCGCGGACCTTCGGTCGGATCCCGGCATCCCGACACTGCCGCCGCAGATGGGGCGCGGCTACCTGCTGCCGGTCCCCGTCCTGCCGCGCACCCGCTTCCGCACCCTGATCCAGCCCACGCCAATGGCGACCGGGCAGACGAATTTGCCGGTTCGACTGGATGTGTTCGACCGTGACGGGATGCGCGTGGCGGAAGAATTCCTTGGCTGCCTGCCGCGCCACCACGCCGTCGCCGTCGATCTGGACGATTTGCTGCCGGAGGGCGCTTTGGCGGACGGCGGCCATGTCGATCTGACCTACGACTTCCGCGACGGCGGCGAGGCAGACGGCTGGCTGCACACGCTAGTCCGGGCCGAGGACCGCACCAGCGGCCACGTCGCAGAGAGCAGCTTCGGCGCCCACATCTTTAACACCCTGATGACCTACCGCGACGAGCCGCAATCCTACGCCGGCCCGCCGCCCGGCCTCTCGACCCGCCTGTTCCTGAAGCTCGGCAGCGAGGGGCGGCGCAGCTTTTCCGCGCTGATCTACCCCGCCTCCGCCGCGTGGCATCCGTTCTCGGACACGGAGTTGCAGTTGCACGATGGCGCGGGCACCCCGGTCGCCTCCGCCCGCATCGCCATCGCCTGTTCCGGCTCGCATCTGGTGTTTCCCGACGAACATTTCTCCCCGGCGCAGATAGAGGCGGCGGGCACGCACGGCTACGTGCTGGTCCGGGACACGACCTGCCGGCTGTTCGGCTATCACGGGCTGATGGATGACCGGGGTGGGTTTTCGATGGACCATATGTTCGGGTTTTAGACGGTAACGACACGCGATTGAGCCAAGCACGCTTATGTTGAGCCGCGCCGTGTATAGGAATCCTCGATATGGACACACCCGATCGAACCGCGCTGGAAGCTTATTCGCGCGGGATCATCACCGCCATCGACCTACGCCGCCGCCTCGGCGGGGTCGGCTACGGCGAGGTCCTGCGGATGCTCAGCGAAGCCGATTTGCCGCTGCCGCGCGCGCCGACGGCGGGCCGGGAGGAAGATATCGCTCGCGCCCGCGCGTGGATGTTTCCGAAGAATGGCGAGTGACCTCAAACTATTCGTCGTCGATACTGGGCCGCTGATCACGTTGGCGGTCGCCCAGTCGCTCGACTACCTTCTGTTCGTTGACGCAGATGTCATCGTTCCAGACGCCGTGTTGCACGAGGCGACGTTCGACGCGGCCCGCCTTGGGGCTCAGGACATCATCGCCTGGATGAAGGATCATCGCCATCACGTCGAGATCGCGCCCACGCGCGCCTATCAGGTGTTCGACGCAGCGCGGGCGAGCATTCCCAACCTGCGCGAGCCGGACCTGGGGGAGCGCGCGGCGGTCGAAGTGATCGAGGAACCGGACCGCCTTAGCGGCGACGAACGCGGGGTTTTGCTATGCGAGGAGACGGCGGTGCTGCGGCGTGTCGTCGTCCGTGATCGCAGCAGGATCGTCGAACTCAGCACCTTGGATTTTCTCAACATCCTGGAAGCCGAACGGCGCATCCAGTCCGCCGAACAAGTCTTCGAGCTTGCCGGAAAGGCAGGGCGGACTCCCTCCCGCACGGAGAAATGGTCCACCCACGACGAGGCGACGCGAGCCGCCATACGGGGGCTGGTGGGACGACGCGGGACCGAACCGGAACGGACATGACGGACTTCGCCCCCGGAGAAACGCCATGACCCAAACCGTCCGCACCGAACGCCACGGCGATGTGGGCCTGATCGTCGTGGATCATCCGCCGGTCAACGCGCTGAGCGGGGATGTGCGGCGCGACCTGTTCGCGGCAGTGAAGTGGGTGGCGACCGAGCCGGGGCTCAAAGCCGCCGTGCTGGCCTGCGACGGCAAGACGTTTGTGGCCGGCGCCGACATCCGGGAATTCGACGCAGCCGCGGTGCCGCCGCTCTTGGGCGACATCCTGGTGACCCTCGACGACTGCCCGCGCCCGCTGGTGGCGGCGATCCACGGTACGGCGCTCGGCGGCGGGTTCGAACTGGCGCTGGCGTGCGCCGCTCGCATCCTGGCGCCGGACGGGCGGGTGGGGCTGCCGGAGACCAGATTGGGGCTGATTCCCGGCGCCGGTGGCACGCAGAGGCTGCCCAGGCTGGCGGGGGCGCTCGCGGCGCTGGACATGATCGCCACCGGCCGCCACGTCGCGGCCGACGAGGCGCTGGCGCTGGGGGTCGTGGACGAGATCGCCACCGACATCCGCGCCGCCGCGTTTGCCCGCGCCCGTGCGCTGGCGGCGTCCG
>CAJCJG010000106.1 GCA_903970625.1 Solirubrobacterales bacterium 70-9
GAAACCGGAGCCGGAAACCCCCCTCACCGGACTCTCTCCCACACAGCGAGACGGCCCAAAGGAAGCCACCGGCCCTCCCAAAATTCCGGCCCGATACAAGCCCGCACCTTGGCACGCCCGTAATATTACGATTTCGTAATTAAATCTGCGCCGACGCAAGCCGGGCCGTGGTGGGCTTCCCATCGTTATGTGTCTTCGGATATAACGTGGCGCTGGGCCGGGGCGCCGTTCGGGCGACCTGTCCGCTCAATCGAGGGAACCAGTCACATGAGCCATGAACGCCAGTTTTATATCGACGGCGCCTGGGTCGATCCGGTCGCGCTGAAACTGCTGGACGTGATCGACCCGTCCACCGAGGAGGCTTTTACGCAAATCGCCGTCGGCAGCGCCGCCGACGTGGACCGCGCCGTGGCCGCCGCCCGCGCGGCCTTCCCGGCCTACTCGCGCACCAGCCGCGCCGACCGGCTCGACCTGCTGCGCGCGATCCACGCCGAATACACAAAACGCTACGACGACATCGCCACCACCCTGTCGCGCGAAATGGGCGCGCCCCTGGCCTTCGCCCGCGCCGAACAGGCGTTCACCGGCGCCGCCCATCTGGAACGCATGATCGACGTGCTGAAATCCTACACGTTCGAGTACATGCAGGGTACGACCCAGATCGCCAAGGAACCCATCGGCGTCTGCGGCCTGATCACCCCCTGGAACTGGCCGATCAACCAGATCGTCTGCAAGGTGGCGCCCGCCATCGCCGCCGGCTGCACGATGCTGCTGAAACCGTCCGAAATCGCGCCGATCAACGCGGTGATCTTCTCCGAGATCATGCACGCGGCCGGCGTGCCGAAGGGCGTCTATAACATGGTCCAGGGCGACGGCCCGACGGTGGGGGAGGCGATGTCGGCCCATCCGGACATCGACTTCATGTCCTTCACCGGCTCCACCCGCGCCGGCATCCAGGTGGCGCGCGGCGCGGCCGCCACCGTCAAGCGCGTGTCGCAGGAACTCGGCGGCAAATCGGCCAACATCCTGCTGCCGGACGTGGATTTCAAAACGGCCGTGGCCAAGGGCGTGGCCGGCGTAATGCGCAACTCCGGCCAGTCCTGCAATGCGCCGACGCGGATGTTCGTGCCGCTCGACCGGCACGAGGAAGTCAAGGCCATCGCCAAGCAGGTCGCCGAAACCTTCGTCCCCGGCGACCCGCGCGGCGACGCGGGCAATCTCGGCCCGGTGGTCAGCGAGGTACAGTACAACAAGATCCAGCGCCTGATCGAAGCCGGCATCGCCGAGGGCGCGGAACTCGTCACCGGCGGCCCCGGCCGTCCGGAAAACCTCAATCGCGGCTACTACGTGCGCCCGACCGTCTTCGCCGGCGTGCGCAACGACATGACCATCGCCCGCGAGGAGATTTTTGGCCCGGTCATCTCGATCCTGCCGTACGAGACCGAGGAGCAGGTGATCCAACTGGCCAACGACACCGTCTATGGCCTCGCCGCTTACGTGCAGTCGGGCGACCTCGGCCACGCCCGCAAAGTCGCGGCCGAAATGCGGGCCGGCAACGTCTATGTGAACTACCCGGCCTGGGACACGGCCGCCCCGTTCGGCGGCTACAAACAATCCGGCAACGGCCGCGAATACGGCAAATGGGCGCTGGACGAGTTTTTGGAGGTGAAAGCGGTGGTCGGCTACGAGGCCGCCTGACCGTCGCTTTCGTTGGCTGAACGGGTGCGGTGCGGCGTAGGCTGCACCGCGCCATGCCAGTCCCGTCCGCCAAACCCGGCCGCTTCCGTCCCGAACACCTGCTCTGCCCCGCGTCCGTTCTGGTGCTCGGCGCCGAGACGGAGGCGGGCATCCGGGTTCTTGCCAACATCCAGGCCGGCGGTTTCGCCGGCTCGGTGCTGTCCGCCGAGACCGGCGCGGACGTCCCAATGGGCGCCGAACTGGCCGTGGTCTGCACCGATGCCGGCGCGGTTCCCGAAGCTTTGGCGGCCCTGGGGCGGGCCGGCACGCAAGCCGCCATCGTCGTCGGCATGGCGGGGGGCTTGCGCGGTCTCGCCGTCGCGACCGGCGTGCGCTCGGTCGGCCCCGGCTCGTTCGGCATCGCCGTCCCCGGCATCGGGCTGAACGCCAGCCTCGGCCACCTGCCGCCCCGCGCCGGGCGCGTCGCCTTGGTCTCGCAGTCCGCGGCCTTGTGCCGCGCGGTGCTGGACTGGGCCGGGCCCAACGGCGTGGGGTTCAGCCACATCATCGGCATCGGCGGCAACGACGATATCGGCTTCGGCCTGATCCTCGACTGGCTGAGCCGCGACGCCGGCACTGGCGCGATCCTGCTTGACATCCGCCGCATCCGCGACCCCCGCATCTTCCTCTCCGCCGCCCGCGCCGCCGCCCGGCTACGCCCGGTGGTGGCCATCCGCGCCGGCGGCCGGCTGCTGGACCCGACCGGCGCGGCAGACGCGACGTTGGAAGCGGCCCTGCGCCGCTGCGGTGTGCTGTGCGTCACCCAACTCGAAGATTTGCTGGCCGCCGCCGAAACCCTCACCCGCGCGCGTCCGGTCCGCACCGGCTCATTGGCCATCGTCACCAACGCCGTCGGCCCCGCCTGGATGGCGGCGGACGCGGCACTGCGGGAGGGGCTGCCGCTCCCCACCCTCTCGCCCGCCACGCGCGACGTGCTGCTCGGCGTGTTCCCCGGCTCGCTGCGCCCGAGCCTGTACCGGCCGGACGAGCGCGTCACCGGCGACATCGTCTATACCGGCACCGACAGCCCGATGCGGCTGGCCGAGATGGCCTCGCTGCTGGCCGGGGCGCCGGAGGTCGGCGGCGTCCTGCTGGTCCATGCGCCGACCGGGCCGGCGGACGATGCCGGCATGGCGGCCATCGCCGCCGCCGCGAAGGCCATTCGCGTGCCGCTGCTGGTCTGCGCGATGGGCGAAACCAC
>CAJCJG010000107.1 GCA_903970625.1 Solirubrobacterales bacterium 70-9
GTCGCGGGGGCGTGGGGTGCGTTTCATTGTCATGGGGGCGAGTATGCCATTGCGACCGGCCTGGCGCACCTAGGAAGCGACAGGAATTTATTCAGGGGCTTTCAAACTGACCCACTACCTTCACGTCCGGCCAGTTGCCGTGGCGCGATGGCAAGACTCTGTTGTTCAAGGGTGCCGTCGGCCGCGACCTGACCGTCGAACAGGGCTTTGCAGCGTGCCAATCGGCGACGCTGAACGCCATCGCGCAACTGAAACATGCGGTGGGCGATCTGGAGCGGGTGCGGCGCATCGTGCGCCTGGAAGGCTCGATCAACATGGCCGCCGGACACACCGACTCCGCGCCAAAAGTGTTGAACGGTGCCTCGGAGACGCTGAACGCCGTGTTCGGGGAGCGCGGCCGGCACAGCCGCATGATATACACGTTCCCGGAAATGCTGCTGGGCACGGCCTGTCTGATAGTCCTTTGGGCGGAGGTGGAATGATGGACGCACTTGTGAAGAACGCGCCGGCAACCGAGGCGCTGGCGTCCTGGCCGCAATGGCGGCGGGACGAACTGGCGGCCAACACCGAAAACGGCCGTGTCGGCACCAGGCTGGTGGCGGAGACCGAGCGCGGCCGCGTCTGGCACCTGACCTTGCAACCCGGCGAGCGGCTGCCGTTCCATCGCCACGTCCTCGACTATTTTTGGAGCGTCACGTCGCCCGGCGGCAAAGGCCGCTCGCATTACGGCGACGGCCGCGTTGTGGACGTGGAGTATGCCGAGGGCGACACGAAACACATGTTTTTCAAGCCGGGCGAGTCGATGATCCACGACCTGGAAAACATCGGCGACGCACCGCTGAGTTTTGTCACGGTGGAGTATTTGCCGAGCGCCAATCGTCCACTGGCCCTGTAGGGCGGCCGAGCAACGAGCCATCCCGCTGCCGCTGGTCGGGTGCTATCGTCGCAACTCCATCTGAATTGGCCCCTCGCGGCGCCCATGCGTGAACTGGTCCACCACGTCGTTGCCGCTGTCCAGCAGCTTGTCCGCTGGCCCCGACCAGATAATTTTCCCCCGGTGCAGCATCGCCGCCCGGTCGCCGATGCGGCTGGCGCTGGCCATGTCGTGCGTGATCGCCACCGCCGTGCTGCCCAACTTTTTCACGCAATCGACGATCAGCCCGTCGATCACCGCGCCCATGATCGGGTCCAGCCCCGTCGTCGGCTCGTCGAAGAACAGAATCTCCGGCTGGGCCGCGATGGCGCGGGCCAGCCCCACGCGCTTCTGCATCCCGCCCGACAGTTCCGACGGCGACAGATCGCCGACGCTGGGCGACAGCCCGACCTGCCCCAACACCTCGCCCGCCTTCTCCCGCGCCCCGGCGCGCGCGACGCGCCTCTGCGCCAGCAACGCGAACGACACGTTTTCCCACACCGGAATCGAATCGAACAGCGCACCGTTCTGGAACAGCATTCCTATCCGCGCCCGCGCAGCCGTTTGCGCCTTGCCGTCCATATGCAGCAGATCGGCGCCGTCGATCTCGATGCTGCCTTCGTCCGGCTCGATCAGCCCCAGAATGCATTTCAACAGCACGGACTTGCCGGTGCCGGAACCGCCGATCACCACCATCGACGTGCCCGGCATCACGTCCAGATCGACACCGTCCAGCACGATCTTGTCGCCGAACGCCTTTTTTAGCCCGCGCACCCGGATCTTTGGGACCGCCCCGCTCATCGGACGAAGAACAACTCGGACAGGAAATAGTCGAACGCCAGGATCAGGACGGAGGCGCTGACGACTGCCAGTGTCGTGGCAGCGCCCACGCCCTGCGCGCCGCCCCGGCTATTGTAGCCGTGGTAGCAGCCCATCAGCGCGATCAGGAACCCGAACACGCCCGCCTTGACAAGTCCGGAGACCACATCCTGCGTCTGCATGTTGCTCAGCGTGGTCGCGATGTATGTGGAAGGATTGAACCCCAGTTTTGCCGTGGCCACGAAGAACCCGCCGAACACGCCCAGAATGTCGGCGACGACGACGAGTAGCGGCAGGGCGACGATCCCGGCCAGCAGGCGAGGGGCCACAAGGTATTTCATCGGCGCCGTCGACAGCGTCGTCAGCGCGTCGATCTGGTCCGTCACCCGCATCGTGCCGATCTCGGCCGCCATCGCGGCACCGACGCGCCCGGCCACCATCAGCCCGGCCAGCACCGGCCCCAGTTCGCGGGTGATCGACAGCACCACCAAGGTCGGCATCGCCGTCTCGGCGGAAAAGCGGGACAGGCCGGTCGAGGATTGCAGCGCCAGCACCATGCCGGTGAACAACGCTGTCAGCGCCACAACCGGCAGGCTGTAATAGCCGATCTCCATCATCGCGCGGCCGAACAGCCGGCCGTAGAAGGGCGGGCGGACGATGTGCGAAAGGCCGGACAGCGCGAACAGCACGATGGAGCCGACGATGCGGCACACGCGGATCGCCCCGGCGCCGAGCGCCGCCAGCCAGTCGAGCGGCGCCGTCACCCGTGCCACACGCGGGCGTAGCGGCGGCCAAGTCGTGTCAGCATCTCGTACGGGCTGATATCCGCCTCGGCCGCCACGTCGGCGAGCAGGCGATTGGGGCCGAGCAGTTCCACCCAGGCGCCGGCGGCGAGGCCGGGGTGGTCGGTCACGTCGAAGGTCGTGAGGTCCATGGACACACGCCCTACCAGTGGAAGGCGGACTCCGTCAAAAAATGCGGCGCCGCGATTGGTCAGCGCGCGCGGAAACCCGTCCGCGTAGCCCACGCCGAGGACCGCGATCCTGCTCGGCCGAGCCGCCCGCCACGTCTCGTTGTACCCGACGCAGCCGCCAGTGGGCACGTCGCGCACTTGCAGCACGCGGGCGGTCAGACGGGCGACAGGCTGCATGTTGGCGCCTTGTACCGGGTCGATGCCGTAAAGTGCCGCGCCCGGCCTGGCGAGGTCGCTCCGGAAAGCCGGCCCGAGAAACAACCCGGACGAGTTGGCAAGGCTGCGCGGCGCCGGCGGCAACTTGGCGCAGGCGGCGGCAAATTGTCGCAGTTGGGCATGGCCGACGGGGTTGGCCGGCTCGTCGGCGGCGACCAGATGGGTCATCACGTACAGCAGGTCGATACCCGCCAGCATGGCCGGGTCGGCTGCCAGCACCGTCACGTCGTCGGGCGATAGTCCCAGCCGCGCCATTCCGGTATCGACATGCAGTAGCGCAGGCAGTTTTTTGCCAAGTGGGCGGGCGTGCGCCGCCCACCAGCCGATGTCCGCCATCGACCCCAGCACCGGCGCGATATCGTGTGCCACATACTCCGCCTCGGTCCCCGGCAGCGGGCCATTCAGCACCGAGAGCATGGAGCCGGGCACCAACGCGCGAATCTCGACCGCTTCGGACAGGTGCGCGGTGAAAAAATGCCGGCAGCCGGCGGCGTGCAGCGCGGCGGCGGCCTGTGGCGCCCCGGTGCCGTAGGCGTCCGATTTCAGCACGGCGGCGGTTGGCCGCCCGCCATGCGCCACTTGCAGCGCCCGCCAATTGGCGACGATGGCGGCAACGTCGATGTCCAGGCGGGCGTAAGCGGCGGCGTCAGTCAGCGTCCTGCCCGCCATGCTGAAGGTCGATGTCGGTAAACCGGGTGAATTCGCCCTCGAAAAACAGGTCGATTTTGCCTGTCGGCCCGTGCCGCTGTTTTTCGATCAGCAGTTCGGCGCGGTTATGCACCTGCTCCATATCGCGTTGCCATTTCTCCACCGCCGAATGGAATTTGTCCTCGTTGTCGAACCCCATCTGCTTCGGCGCGCGCTGCTGCAAATAATACTCGTCGCGATAGACGAACATCACCACGTCGGCGTCCTGCTCGATGGACCCAGATTCGCGAAGATCGGACAATTGCGGCCGCTTGTCCTCGCGGCTTTCCACCGCGCGCGACAATTGCGAGAGCGCGATCACCGGGACGGCCAGTTCCTTGGCAATGGCCTTCAACCCCTGCGTGATCATGCTGATTTCCAGCACCCGGTTCTCGGGCCGCGTCCCCGCCGCCGGGCGCATCAGTTGCAGGTAGTCGATCACCACCAGCGCCAGCCCCGCCGTCCGCTTCAGCCGCCGGCAGCGGGTGCGCAGCGCCGACAGGGTGATCGCCGCCGTGTCGTCGATGTGCAGCGGCAGCCCCTGCAACTCGCGGCTGACCTGGACGAACTTGTCGAACTCCTTTTGGCCGATGTCGCCCCGCCGGATGCGGTCGCCGGAAATGCGGGCTTCCTCGGCCAGCAGGCGGGTGGCCAACTGTTCGGCACTCATTTCCAGCGAAAAAATCGCTACCGCCGACTTCGCCACCGCGTTCGGGTCGGCCTGCCGCGCCTCGGCCAGCAGCGATTGCGCGGCGCCATAGGCGATTTTGGTCGCCAGCGCCGTCTTGCCCATGCCCGGTCGGCCGGCGACGATGATCAGGTCGGACGGGTGCAGGCCGCCGGTCTTCTTGTCCAGATCGCGCAAGCCGGTGGACAGGCCGGAGACGCCGCCGGAGCGATGGAACGCCCGCTCCGCCCCCTCGATGGCCTGCGACAGCGCGCGTTCGAACGGGATCATCGCGCGGTCGCTGCCGCCCTTGACGGCCAGTTCGAACAGCGACTGCTCCGCCGCCTCCACCTGCTGGCCGCCATCCAATTCCGCATCGGCGCCGAAGGCGTTGTTGACGACGGTTTCGCCGATGTCGATCAGTTGCCGCCGCAGCCAGGCGTCGTGGATGGTGCGGCCATATTCGCCGGCGTTGATGATGCCGACCATCGCGGTCAGCAACTGCGCCAGATAAGCGGTGCCGCCCACCTCGTCCAGAATGCCCGAATGCTCGAACTCGGCCCGCAACGTCACCGCGTCGGCTAGTTGGCCGGCTTCCAGGCGGCGCTGGATGGCGGTGTAGATGCGGCCGTGAATCGGGTCGGCGAAGTGTTCCGGCGCCAAAAACTCGCTGATGCGCTCGTAGGCACGGTTGTTGGCCAGCAGCGCGCCGAGCAGCGCCTGCTCGGCCTGAAGATTGGCGGGGGGCAACCGCTGCGACAGGCCCAGCAAGGGGGCGTTGGACTCGATCTGGTTCATGGTCGCCCGACCTTACCGTGTCCTGGGTACGAGCGGCGAGTGTTCGGCCTGTGGATGCCTGTGGATAGGGGGGATAGTTTTGACGGGTGCTACGCGTCCACCTTCGAGCGGCCGGCAACGGCGCGCTCGGTGTCGGTGATGTAGTCGCGGGCCAGCGGCGCCGCCGCCTGCTCGCGGGTCAACTGGATCTGGAAAATCATGTGGTGCTGCCGGCGGAACGCCAGCTCGCAGCCGGCCAGATAGAACTCGAACATGCGGCAGAACCGCTCGTCGTAGATCGTGCCGATCGCGTCGCGGTTGGCCATGAAGCGGCGCCGCCAGTGTCGCAACGTCTCGGCATAGTGCAGCCGCAGAACTTCCATGTCGGTGGCGATCAGCCCCACCTTCTCGATCGCCGGGAACACTTCCGACAGTGACGGGCAATAGCCGCCCGGGAAAATATACTTGCTGATCCAAGGGTTGGTCGAACTAGGCCCGTCGCTGCGGCCGATCGAGTGCAGCAGCGCCACGCCATCCGGCGTCAGGCACCGTTTCACCACGTCGAAGAACTGCCGATAGTGGTTCACGCCGACATGCTCGAACATGCCGACCGAGACGATGCGGTCGAAGCTGCGGTGCATCGAGCGGTAGTCCATCAGCTCGAACGTCACCCGGTCGTCCAGCCCCTCTGCCTTGGCACGCGCCTGCGCCTCGGCCAGTTGCTCGGTGGAAAGCGTGATGCCGGTCACGCGCGCGCCATAGTCGCGGGCCAGCGTCAGCGCGAGGCCGCCCCAGCCGCAGCCGATGTCCAGCACCGTCAGGTCCGGTCGGTCCAGCACCAGCTTCGCGGCGATGTGCCGCTTCTTGGCCACCTGCGCCTCGTCGATGGTCTCGTCGCCGCGCGGGAAGTAGGCGCAGGAATACTGCCGGTCCCGATCGAGGAACAGGCTATAGAGCCGGCCGTTCAAATCGTAATGGTGCGCCACGTTGCGGCGCGAACGGGGGGCCGGGTTGAACTGCGCAATCCGCCGCGTCGCCACGCTGACGGCCTCGCGCAACTGCACAACCGGATTGCCGCCCTTCTGGGCGACCAGATTGGTCGTCAGCACATCCAACACGTCATAGATGCCGCAGCCGACCGGTACGAGGCCGCCATCCATGTACGCTTCGCCGACCGCGAGCGCCGGGTTGAGCGCGATCCGCCGGACGGTACGGGCATCCCGCAATTCGACCACTGCTTCGGCGCCAGGCTCGCCGGTGTAGGTAGAGATGGACCCGTCGGGCCAGCGCACGGTCAGGCGGCCCAGGACGACGAAGCGCCTCAGAATCAGGTCCAGCAGCGTCCGCATGCGCGGTCCCCCTCACCCCGATTTCACAATTCCTTAACTATGAAAGCACCCGGCAAAGGCGGCAAGACCGCATCGGCGGCCGACCACCCTGCGACTGGGTGAAGGGCCGCCGATGGGTTTCGACACGAAATCCAGGCGTCAGGCCGCGTTTTGCGCCGCCTCGGCGTCCAGCATCTCCTCCAGGTCCTGTTCCGGTTCGTCGTCCTCGACGGCAGTCACGCGCTCGCCGCGTGCCTGCTTTTCCGCTTCCTCAGGGCTGCGGGCGACATTGACGCCGACCTGGATCACGACCTCCGGGTGCAGCATCACCCGCACCGGCCGCAGCCCCAGCGTCTTGATCGGATGGTCCAGCACCACCTGCGACCGGTTCACGGTCAAGCCCGCCGCCGTCGTCGCGTCCGAGATGTCGCGTGCCGAAACCGAGCCATACAGCGCGCCCGATTCGCCCGCCTGCCGGATGATGACGACGGAAAGCCCGCCGACCCGCTCGGCCACGCGCTCGGCCTCCTCCTTGCGCTTGAGGTTTTGCGCTTCGAGCTGCGCTCGCTGGGCCTCGAACTTCGCGAGGTTGTCCCGGTTGGCGCGGATCGCCTTCTTTTGCGGCAGCAGGAAATTCCGGGCGAACCCCGGCTTCACCTTCACCACCTCGCCCATCTGCCCCAGTTTCTCGATGCGCTGGAGCAGGATCACTTCCACGGCTGGCATGTGTCCGGTCCCCTTACGCGACGATGTAGGGCAGCAGCGCCAGGAAGCGGGCGCGCTTGATGGCTTGTGCCAGTTCGCGCTGCTTCTTGGCCGAGACGGCCGTGATCCGGCTCGGCACGATCTTGCCGCGCTCGGACAGGAATCGGGACAGCAGGCGCACGTCCTTGTAGTCGATCTTCGGCGCGTTCGGGCCGCTGAACGGGCAGGATTTGCGGCGGCGGTAGAACGGCCGGCGGGCGCCCACGGCGGTGCGGCGGGCGGCCGGGCTGACATCGGTTTCGGACATGTCTGTTACTCCTCTCCGCCAAGATCGCGGCCGCCCCGGAATCCGCCGTCACGGTCGCCGCCCCGGAACCCGCCATCGCGGTCGCCGTCGTCGCGCGCCCGGAATTCTTCCCGGTCGTCGAAGCCGCGCTTGCGGCCCGAATCGAACCGGCCGGAGGGCTTCGGCCCCCGGAACCCGCGCTCGCGGTCGTCGGACTTGCGCGACAGGATGGCGCTCGGTGCTTCCTCGATGGCATCCACGCGGATGGTCATGAAGCGCAGCACGTCCTCGTTCAGCCCGAGTTGCCGCTCCATTTCCTTCAGCGCCGCCGGCTTGGTGTCGATGCCGAGCAGCAGGTAGTGGCCCTTGCGGTTCTTGTTGATGCGGTATGCGAGGCTACGCAGCCCCCAATATTCCCGCTTCTTGACGGTGGCGCCGGTGTCGGTGCCGTTGTCGGTGTCGAGCTGAATGGCAATCGCGTCGGCGATGCCCTCAACCTGTTGCTGCGTGACATCGTTGCGCGCGATGATCACGGTTTCGTAGAGCGGCATGTAGGCTCCCTTCGGGTTGGTTCAGCCCAGGGCCGCCAACCCAGCACGGGTGACAAGCCACCGCGTCCCATGACGCGCGGGCATAGCCAGAACCAGCCGATGGTTCTGGCAGGGAAGGCGGGGCGTAGAGCATTTTTGTACGCGGGGCGCAAGGGTCGTGGTTGGGTCGCGTCCGCAAGGCGTTCGCCACGGATCGCGCCGAAGGACGGCTGTCGGCGAAGGAAGGCACGCGGCTGGCGAGGTTCGCGAGCGTCTGGGCGGTGGCGCTCGACATGTGGGATAGCGGCGACGCCGCTCGTCGGTCCATATTCGCGGCGCACCCGTTGCTGCACGGGCGCAAGCCGGTGGTTGTGGTGCTGGAAAACGAATTCGGGCGGCCAGTGGTAGTAGCCCCCGTACCTTAGCTACCCGAAACACGCCGCCAAAAGCTGCCGGAACGCCCGCGCCCGGTGGCTGGACGCATGTTTCTCCTCCGGCGGCATCTCCCCATACGTCAGCGATCCGCCGGCCGGCACGAACATCGGGTCGTAGCCTAACCCGCGGTCGCCCCGCGCCGGCCACTCCCAGGTTCCGTCCACGCGGCCGAAAAACGTCTCCGTATGCGCGTCAGGCCACCCCAGGCACAGCGCGCAGGCGAACCATGCGCGAGCATCCTCCGTCTCGCCCGCCCGCTCCCGCACAAGCCGCATCGCCGCGGCGAAATCCTTCGACGGCCCCGCCCAGCGCGCCGAATACACGCCGGGCGCGCCGTCCAGCGCCGCGACGCAGAATCCGGAATCGTCCGCGAGCGCCGGCAGCCCGGTCGCCGCCGCTGCCGCCAGTGCCTTCAGCCGCGCGTTGCCGACGAAATCGGGCGCCGTCTCCTCCGGCTCCGGCAACCCAAGCTCCCCCGCCGAGACGGCCGCCACGCCACGCGGCGCGAGCATCTCGGAAATCTCGGCCAGCTTGCCAGGATTGTGGGTGGCGATCACCAGCTTGCTGCCGCGCGCGAGCGTCCGCGCCATTACGCCGCCTCCAACGCCGCGCGCTGCAACTGGTACAGCCGCTCGGTCCCCGCCCGCGCCAGCCCCATCAGTTCCAGGAACTGCGGCTCCGAAAACGGCGCCTTCTCCGCCGTCCCCTGGATTTCGACGATCCCGCCGCCGTCGGTGAGGACAAAATTGGCGTCCGCGTCGGCATTTGAATCCTCGGCATAGTCCAGGTCCAGCACCGCGGCCCCCCCCACCAGCCCGCACGATACCGCGGCCACCTGCCCATTGATCGGCGACGCCTTCAGCACGTTCATCCGGATCAGGTGCCGCACCGACAGCGACAGCGCCACCCACGCGCCCGTAATCGCCGCGCAGCGTGTGCCGCCGTCGGCGTTCAGCACGTCGCAGTCGAGCGTAATGGTCATCTCTCCCAGCGCCGCCCGGTCCACCACCGCCCGCAGACTGCGGCCGATGAGCCGCTGGATTTCCTGCGTCCGGCCGGACTGTTTTCCCCGCGCTGCCTCGCGGTCGCCCCGCGTGTGGGTGGCGCGCGGCAGCATGCCGTATTCGGCCGTCACCCAGCCCTTGCCGGAATTGCGCAGGAACGGCGGCACCCGGGCCTCCACGCTCGCCGCACACAATACCTCGGTGCCGCCCATCTTGATCAGGCAGGAGCCCTCGGCATGATGCGAAAAGCCGGTCGTGAACGAAATTTCGCGCAGCGCGTCGTTGGCGCGTCCGGATGGGCGCATGATCTATTCCAGTCGGTTGTTGCCGTCGCTATGGCGCCCGCCGCCCGCTTCCGCAAGACTGTCGCCGCGCCTTGCCTGATAGGTTGACCGCCATGGACCTGCCGATCCCGCCGCCGCCGAAAACCCGCCCGTTGCCGGGGGGCCGCCAATTCCCCGCCACGCCGCTGCTCGACGCGCGCTCGTCGGCCGTGCTGCGCGAGATCGTGGAGCAGTACGTCGTCACCGGCGAGCCGGTCGGCAGCCGCACCCTGTCGCGCCTGCTGCCGATGAGCCTGTCGCCCGCCACCATCCGCAACGTGATGGCGGACCTGACCGACGCCGGCCTGCTGTTCGCCCCGCACACCTCGGCCGGCCGGCTGCCGACCGAACAGGGTCTGCGGCTGTTCGTGGATGGGTTGCTGCAATTCGGCGAGTTGTCGGACGAAGATCGCGACGCGATCAGCGGCACCCTCGGCGCTTCCGGCCGCAGCCTGGAAGCCACGCTCGGCGAAGCCTCCGCCCTGCTCTCCGGCCTGTCGGCTGCTGCCGGCGTCGTGCTGGCGCCGAAAAGCGACGGCGCACTGAAGCATATCGAGTTCGTGCCGCTTGGCTCCGGCCGCGCGCTGGTCGTCCTGGTCAACGCCGACGGGCAGGTCGAGAACCGGGTGATCGAGATTCCGCCCGGCGTGCCGCCCTCGGCTCTGCAAGCCGCCAGCAACTACCTGAACGCACGGCTGGCCGAACGCTCGCTGTCGGGCTTGCGCCGCGCGGTGGCGGAGGAAATCGCCGCCGACCGCTCGCAACTGGACGAACTGGCGGCCAAAGTCGTCGAAGCCGGCCTCGCCACCTGGACGGGGGAGGGGCGGGGCGGCAGCCTGATCGTGCGCGGGCAGGCGCGGCTGCTGGCCGACGTGACCCAAATCGAAAACCTCTCCGGCATCCAGCGCCTTTTCGAGCGGCTGGAGACGCAGGAGACGATGCTGCGCCTGCTGGACCTCGCGGAGCGCAGCGACGGGGTGCGCATTTTCATCGGCGCCGAAAGCGGCCTGTTCGGCACCTCCGGCGTGGCGATGGTCGTGGCCCCCGCCCGCAATGCCGGCGGCCGCATCGTCGGCGCCATCGGCGTGATCGGCCCGACGCGGATCAATTACGGCCGCATCATCCCGGTCGTGGACTACACCGCCCGGGTCATCGGCCATCTGCTCGGGTAGCCGGCGCAACGGCGTCATGCGCCGGTCACAATCCGCTTGATCCGGCCGCGAACAGTTGTTACCTCCGCATCGTGGCGTCTATGAAATGCACGCGGCCACGCCCGGCAGACGCCGGCCCGAAACCAACACCAGGGACCACATGAAACCGCGATCTAGCAGCCAGCCTTCGGAGAGCCACAGTCGGCGCTTGCCGTCTGATCTCCCGCAAGGCTGTTCCGTTGCTCGGAGTGCGCATGTGACCGCCGGAGCCTCGGCCATAAGCTGAGGCCCTCGCGGCCAACGCCTCCGGGCTTGAGCGTTCACGCTTGAGCAGCAGGAGGCGCCAGTGGCCGCCTTTTTCACCGCGATGGTCCGCCGTCTCGTCCGCGCATGCCGGCGCGACCCGTCTGCTGCCGCGCCCGAATTGTGGTGCCGGCCGGCAACGGTGCTGGCATTGCGCGACCCGGCACACGCGCCCGCCTGCATGCGGGGTTGGCGCTGACACGAACGCCCCGACAAGAACACGGGGGCCGGGGCGCGCCGCGCTGGCGCTCCGGCCTGCGCGTTCCTATGTTCGCGGGATAGGTCTCGGGAGAGTTCGCGGATGCATATGCGCCACTTGGCCGCCGCCGTCGTGGGCGGAGCCGTTGTCTGTGGCCTGTTCGGAGCAGCACCCGCCCACGCCGCCGACCTCGCGGCGCACCGCGCGCTCTACGAATTGAAGCTGAACACCGCCCACGAAGGCGACGTCACGTCGGCCACCGGCACGATGGCATACGAGGTGCAGGACGTGTGCGACGGTTGGGCGACGCAGCAGCGCCTGCAAATGACCATCACCAACCGCGACGGCCAGGACGTTCAAATGCTCTCCGACTACACGACGTGGGAAAGCAAGGACGGGCTGAAACTGCGCTTCCGCATGAAACAGACGACGGATCAGTCCGTGACCAGCGACGTGTCCGGGGACGCGACGCTCACCGCCGCCGGCGCCGCCGGCACCGCGACCTTCACCAGCCCGTCGGCCGACAACAAGCCGCTGCCCGCCGGCACGCTGTTCCCGATGAAGCATACGGAGGCACTGCTCGAAGCCGCCAAGGAAGGCAAAAAGTTCCTCGCTTTGCCGCTGTTCGACGGCACCACGCCGACCGGCCCGCAGGACAGTTCCATCGTCATCGGCACATGGTCCAAGACGCCCGAGGGCAAATGGCCGGACCTCGAAAAGCTGCCGAGCGGCAAGTTCCACATCGCGTTCTTCGACCGCACGCCGGACAAGCAGCAGCCCGACTACGAGGTCTCGATGCGTTACTGGGACAACGGTGTCGCCGACGACCTCGACATGGATTTCGGTGACTTCGTCATGGACGGCAAGCTGGCCGAGTTCAAGCTGCTCGGCAAAGGCTGCTGAGCGGCCGCTTTCCATGACGTGTTTCTCATGCAGTTCGCGGCGGTTGCCCCGGTAGTCTGCCGGGCGACATGACTCTTTCACTCGCCGCCATCCCGCGCCAGCCGCTCGACGCCGGCGGGCCACGTCGCGGGCGCCGGATCGGGCCGCGCCTCGCGGCTTCCGCCATCGTCCATCTGGCGCTTGTGGTCCTGGTAGTCCTGTTCGCGACCCGCCAGCCGCCCGAGCCGGCGACGCAGGCGCCGCCGTCGTTCCAGTTGATGCTGGCACCCGGTCCCACCGGCCGTCCCGACGCCAAGACTCTATCCCGGTCGCAGCCGGCGACCGCCGCGCCACCGAAGCCGGAAGCGCCTCCTGTCCCCCCGCCGCCGCCGCCGGCGGCCG
>CAJCJG010000108.1 GCA_903970625.1 Solirubrobacterales bacterium 70-9
CCCGGCCATGACGGTCGAGATATGAGGATGCGTTCATTGTCGAACCATCCAGACTCCGCCTAGAACTTTTCCATCAGCGCCCCGAAGCCCGCCTTCCGGTCGAGGATCCCGAGCGTGCGCAGCGCGTGCCAGTAGGTCGCGGTGTTGATCGCGATCACCGGCTTGCCGAGCCACAGTTCGGCCGCCGCCGCCAGCCGGATCATGCTCAGATTGGTGCCGACCTGCACGATGGCATCCACGTCGTCCCCGTCCAGTTCGAGCAGCTTGGTCCGCAACGTCGCAGGCTCAACCTCGGCAATGCCGAGCCAGCTTGGACATTGCAGGCAAAGATCGCGCACGACATCGAACCCCACTTCGGTCAGATATTGCCGCACATGCGCGTTGGCGGCTGGAAAGTACGGCGACAGGAACGCCACGCGCCGCACGCCGCCATACGCGCGCAACGCCGCCTGCACGGCGGCAGACCCCATGCTGATGCCGAGACCCGTCCGCTCCACGATGGATCGCTCGAACGCCTCCGCGCCCTTGGCGCCACCGATGAAGGTGACGGCCGACATGCCCATGACGAAATAGGTCGGCTGCATCGTCATCGCATGATCGACCGCGCCCATCACGTTGGCGCCGATCAGGCTGGTGCCGGCCATGAACGTCTCGTTGCTGACGGCGTCCAGGTTCGGGGTAAAAATGCTGCGATAATGGTTGGTCACGCCCGCCGGCCGCAAATCGTCGAAGTCGGGCTGCACCACCGTGTTCGTGGATGGCCCCAGCACGGCCAGTTTCGCCCGCCATCCCAGAACGTCCGGCATCGTATGCCTCCCCTACCCGCCCAGCATCATCCGCGCGCCCTTTTCGCCGATCATCATGCTCGGGACACTGGTATTGCCGCCGACGATGGTCGGCATCACCGACGCATCGACGACCCGCAACCCCTCCACCCCGCGCACGCGCAGCGCGCCGTCCAGCACCGCCTCGTCGTCGGTTCCCATGCGACACGTCCCGACCGGATGGAACGTCGTGCCCGCCGTCGAGCGCACCCAATCGTCGATCTCGTCGTCGCTCTGCGCCGCCTCGCCCGGCGCGATCTCCGCCCCGCGATACGGCGCCAACGGCGGCTGCGCGACAAGACGGCGCACCAGCCGCACGCCGTCGCGCATCACGCGCTTGTCTTCCTCGTCCGACAGATAGTTCGGCACGATGCTCGGCGTGGCCAGCGGATCGGGCGAGCGGATCGCGATATGGCCGTGGCTGCGCGGGCGCAACTGGTAGAAATTGGTCAGGAACCCGTGCTCACGCTGGCCGGCTTGCGTTGCGGCGAGCGACAGGCCGGGGATGAAGGTGATGTGGATGTCGGGAATTTCCTGGTCCGGCCGCGTCTTCAAAAAACCGCCCGCCTCCAGCGGCACCGACGCGGCCGGCCCGGTGCCGGTCAGCAGCGCGCGCAACACGGACAGCACGGCGCGATCCGGACGAAACAGCGAATACAAAGTCACCGGCTGCAAACTTCGGTGCTGGATGTAAACGCCCAGATGATCCTGCAACCGCCGCCCCACCTCCGGCCGCGCCACGCGCACCGGAATGCCGTGCGAGCCCAGCAGGCCTGGATCGCCGATGCCGGACAGTTGCAGCAATTGCGGCGAATTGATCGCGCCGCCGCTCAGTGCCACCTCGCGCGCCGCCGTCAGCAAGTGCATCGCACCGCCTTGCCGATATTCGACCCCGGTGCAGCGCGTCCCCTCGAACGTCACGCGCGTCACCTGCGCATTCGTGATACGCCGCAGGTTCGGTCGCCCTTCCGCCGGGCGCAGGAAGGCCGTGGCGGCGCTGACGCGGCGCCCCTTGTCGATATTGAAGTCGTAGAACCCCAAACCCTCCTGTTCGGCGCCGTTGAAATCCTCGTTGGGTGCGTACCCCGCCGCGTATCCCGCCGCCAGCCATGCGCGATACAGCACGTTCGGGCCGACGGCTTTCTCCGTGATAAGTTCGCCGTTGCGGCCATGAAATTCGTCGCCGTCCGGGTGCGACAGGTTGCGCTCGAACGATTTGAACAAGGGCAGCACATCATCGTAACCCCAGCCGGTCAGCCCCATCTGCCGCCAATCGTCGTAGTCGCGGCGATGGCCGCGCATATACATCATCGCGTTGATGGCGCTCGAACCGCCGAGCACGCGCCCGCGCGGCCACACGATGCTGCGGCCGTTGATGCCGGGATCGGGTTCGGTGCGATAGTCCCAGTTCAGTGACTTCATATAGTACAGCAGCCCGGCCAGCAGCGGCACGCGGATCAGCGGATTCCAGTCGGTGCTGCCGGCTTCCAGCAGCACCACGCGGTTGCGCGGATCGGCGGACAGGCGATTGGCCAGCACGCAGCCGGCGCTGCCCGCCCCCACGACGATAAAGTCGGCATCTGCCATTTTGTCGAACCCTATGGCGTCAACAGCGGGATCAGCGCGCGCACGTCAGCGACATCTTCCAGTCGATCGACCATCTGGATCAGCCGTTCGATCTTGTCGTCCGCAAGCGGTTCGGTCGCAAACCCGCAGCAATAGCGGAATTTCTCCAGATGCTGCGCGCGGGTTAGGCGCCGCGCGGGGCTGGCCAGCATGTCGGCGCAATGCCAGCGCAATTCCCGCCCGTTCTTCAGCCGCACGACGACATCGTGCGGCGTCAGCGCGTTGGGATCGGGGTTGTCGTCCACCTCCATGTGGAACAGCCGTGCCAGTTCGTGCGTCGTCGGATCGGTCAGATGCGCACCGCGATAATGCGACAGGTCGATATGGCCGTATTGCAGCACTTTGGCGCCGATGAATGCCATGCAGAGGCGCGCGTAATTCCCGTTCGGCGCCGGAATGTCCGGCCGGGCGCACAGCCGCACGATCAGCGACGGGCCGACGACGGTGACGCGCTCGACATCCTCGGCCGCGAACCAATCCGCCGCCCGCAGCGCCAGCAGCCCCTCGATGCCGCCATGCCCCGCGCGCCCCGCCGGAAACGGCTTGTGGCTGACGCGGCCGATCTGCCATTCACGCCCCAGGCTCGCCAGCCCAGGCGCCAGATCCCACTCGTACTCGAATAGCTTCATATAGCCGTACGGGCCTTCGAAACTGTCGAGCGGGCCTAAAATGCCCTGCCGCGCCATGTCGATGGACTGCACGGCCGCGCGGGCGTTGAAGCCGACCTGCATCGGCAGCGTGATGTTGCCCTCGACATGCGCTTGCATCGTGCCGCTGGTCTGCGCGTACTGGACGCCGAACGTTCGCGCCAGTGTCGCCGCATCCAGCTTCGCCAACCGGCCGACGGCGGCCGTTGCGCCGAACCCGCCCGAGGTCGCCGGCCGGAAAAACCGCAATTTCTCGTGGGACGCCATGCCGAGATTGGTGGACACGTCCACGCCCGTCGCCACCGCCACCAGCAATTCCTTGCCGCTGACGCCACCTTCCCGCTCGGCAAACGCCATCGCCGCCGGCAGCAGCGTGGCCATCGGGTGCAGCACCGCCGCCTCATGGACGCAGTCGTATTCCTGTCCATGCACCTGATATCCGTTCAGCAGCGCCGCGGTCGGCGCTGGCACGCGCGCCCGGCTGCCCCACACCTGCGCGTCTGGCGCCGTGCCCCATGTTTGGGACGCCGCCAGCAGCGCCGCAGCCCCGTCGGCCGTGGCGCCGGAGATGCCGACCCCGAACGTGTCCAGGATAAAAGTCTTGGCGTGCAGCACCGTCTCCGACGGCAGATCGGCGTATCGCGTGCCGACGACATGCCGCGCGAACCGCTCGGCGGCGACCTCCTGAGGCATCGCGCTCATCTCCTGTGCCTTGCCGCCGCGCGATGGCTTTACAACTCGCGTCCGCAAACGTACTCAAGCGAACCTGGTGGCGGCGTGTCAATGACCGTACATAAGGGGAGGACCGCAAATGCCCGGCCGCACGCTGTACGAAAAACTGTGGGACGCGCACGTCATCCGCGAAGCGGGCGACGGCCGCAGCCTGATCTACGTGGACCGCCATCTGGTCCAGGAAGTCAGCAGCCCGCAGGCGTTCGAGGAACTGCGCCGCGAACACCGCACCGTCCGCCGGCCGGACGCGCATCTGGCCGTCGCCGACCACGCGGTGCCGACGCGCCGCCGCGACCAGCCGATCGAAGACCCGCAGGCGCGCGCGCAGGTCGCCATGCTGATCGACAATGCCGCCGCCTACGGCATCCGCATGATCCCGCTGCGCGACGACCGGCAGGGCATCGTCCACGTCATCGGCCCCGAACTCGGCCTGACGCAACCCGGCATCACGCTGGTCTGCGGCGACTCGCACACATCCACCCATGGCGCGTTCGGAGCATTGGCGTTCGGCATCGGCGCCAGCGAGTGCCATACGGTCCTGGCCACCCAATGCGTGATCCAGGGCCATAGCCGCACGATGCAAATTCGCGTCGATGGTGCCCTGCCGCGCGGCTGCACGGTGAAAGACCTGACGCTCGCGATCATCGGCCGCGTGGGGGCGGCCGGCGGCACCGGATATGCTGTCGAATACGCTGGCAGCACGATTTCGGCGCTGTCGATGGAGGCGCGCATGACCTTGTGCAACATGTCCATCGAACTCGGCGCCCGCGTCGGCATCGTGGCACCGGACGACACGACGTATGCGTATCTGCACGGCCGCCCAATGGCGCCGAGGGGCGCGATGTGGGACCGCGCCGTCGCCTACTGGCGCACGCTGCCATCGGACGCAGACGCGGTATTCGACCGAACGATGACGCTGGACGCTACAACCATCGTGCCGCAAGTCACCTGGGGCACCAGCCCGCAGGACGTGCTGCCCGTCGATGGCACCGTGCCCGACCCGTCGCACGCCGCCGACGACGCCACGCGCCGCCGCTGGCAGAAGGCGCTGGACTACATGGGCCTTATGCCTGGCACGCGGTTGCAGGACATCGAAATCGATCGCGTGTTCATCGGCTCCTGCACCAACGGCCGCATCGAAGATTTGCGCGCCGCCGCCGCGATGCTGCGTGGCCGCAGCGTGGCGCCGGGCGTGGCCGCGATGGTCGTCCCCGGCTCCGGCAGCGTGAAACGCCAAGCCGAATCCGAAGGCTTGCACACGCTGTTTCTCAACGCCGGCTTTGAATGGCGCGAGGCCGGCTGCTCGATGTGCGTCGCCATGAACGACGACCGGCTGGCGCCCGGCCAACGCTGCGCCAGCACGTCGAACCGCAATTTCGAAGGACGCCAAGGCGCCGGTGGCCGCACGCATCTGATGAGCCCCGCGATGGCCGCAGCCGCCGCGTTGGCCGGCCGCATCGTCGATGTGCGGCAGGATTCGGAGTAACGCACATGCAAAAACTCGTCCGCATCGAATCCGTCGCCGCCGTGCTGCCGGAAGCCAACGTCGATACCGACGCGATTTTTCCCGCGCGCTTCCTGCTGCTGACCACGCGCGACGGGCTGGGACGACATCTGTTTCAGGACCGCCGGCAAAACGCCGACTTCCCGCTGAACGACCCGGCCGTCCGCGACGCGAAAATTCTAGTGGCCGGCGAAAATTTCGGCTGCGGCTCCAGCCGCGAAAATGCCGTCTGGGCACTGGCGGATTACGGCATCCGCGTCGTCGTCGCGCCCAGTTTCGGCGAGATTTTTCACACCAACTGTTTTCGCAATTCGGTGCTGCCGATCACACTCGATGCCGAGAATCTGGCAACGATCCAGTCCGCCGCCGCATCCGGCGCCACGCTGGCCGTCGATCTCGCAGCGCAATCCATCACGCTACCGGACGGCGCAAAAGTCGCGTTCGACATCGAGCCCAACCGCCGCGAAGCGTTGTTGAACGGCTGGGACGAGACCGCGCTGATCCTGCATCGCGACGCCGCCGACATCGCGGCCTTTGAGGCACGGCAGCGGGAAACGCTGCCGTGGCTATACGAAAGCTGACGCCTACCGCTTCTCCGGCACCCGTCGCTCGATCTGCATTTTGTAGGTGAACTGGTCCCCGCGATGCCAGTTGAACGAGGCGATCAGCACGCCCTTCTGCGTCACATACCGCCGCAGCAACTGCAAGGACCGGCTGCCGCGCTGCAAGCCGAAACTGTTGGCCACCTCCTGCGGCATATCGACGGCGCGGATTTCCTGGTACACGTTTTCGATAATGCGCCCTGATTCCTTCTCCAGAATCGCATAGAACGGCATCTGCGCGCCGGTGAAATTCCGGACGATGCCGGCCAATTCCTTCGGCACGTAGGAATGGATATGCGCAATCGGCACGCCGCCCGGCGCCGTCCAGCGCACGCCCACCACCAGCAACCATTCCTGCCCCGCCACGCCGTTCACGCGCTCGGCGACATCCGCATCGAGTGCCACGGTCGAGACCGAATGCAGCACGTAATGCGTCTCCACCGCGTTCTGGAACAGATCGGTCAGGGAACTGAACGACTGCACATACTGCGTGCGCGGCGTGGAGGACACCACGATCGTCCCGGCCCCTTGCCGCCGCCGGATAAAGCCCTGGTCGCTCAGGCGCCGCAGCGCCTCGCGCACCGTGTGCCGGCTGGCGGCGAACTCCTCGCTCAGTTGCGCCTCGGTCGGCAGTTGCGAATCGACCTTGTATTGGCCCAGGTCGATCCGCTCCAGCAACTTCGCCAGGATGCGCGCGTAGATCGGACTGTCGATCCCGGCCTGCGAGCCCTCGCGCGCCTCGATCACCCTGTCTCGCCCCGGCCGGTCGCCTGTACGCATAACCAACCGTGTCAGAGAAGACTCGTCAAGACAAGCGCTTCCCTCACGCCGCCTCGGCGTGCGCCTTCTTCTTGCCGTTGCGCACCGGCGTCGGCGGCGCGGTCGCGGCCGTCAGCGTGGCGCCATGCACGATCTCGGTGCCCAGAACCCGCAGGCACTCGCGCATGAACGCCGCCAGCCCCGGCCAGCCCTTCGCCGAGACCAGGATTCCATCCGCATGCGCCCCGGTCGGCGGCACATCGACATAGATGCCGCCGGCCAGCCGCACTTCCGGCTCGCAATATTCCAACGCGGCGACCCGCTTGCCCTTCAGCACGCCATCGACCGCCATCAGGATTTGCACCCCGTGGCAGATGGTGAAGATCGGCTTGCCCTGCTCATGGAACTCGCGCACCAGTTTCTGCACGCCCTTGTCGATGCGGATATACTCGGGGCCGCGCCCGCCCGCGCAATAAACGGCATCGTAATCGGCCGCCTTGGCGTCCTTGAAATTCTTGTTGAGCGCGTAATTGTGGCCGGCCTTTTCCGTATAGGTCTGGTCGCCCTCGAAATCGTGCAACGAGGTCTTGATGACATCGCCGGCTTTCTTGCCGGGGCAGACCACATGCACGGTGTGTCCCACCGCATGCATGCACTGCTCGAACACGAAGATCTCGTATTCCTCGCTGAACTCGCCCACCAGCATCAGGATTTTCTTGCCCATTGCCGCCTCCCCTCGGTGTTGTTGGGCCGACGCTAGCACGGCGCCGCCGGCTCGGCGATGGCGGCGATCGGGGTTTGGTCGAGACCAGACGTTCCGCTTTCGTCATTCCGGCGAAAGCCGGAATCCAGGGGCCGCACGCTCCGACTTTAACGCGGCAATGGCCCCCGGCCTTCGCCGGGGTGACGACCTGGATCGGTTGTTTCCGCACGAACACTTAGCCGGATGCGGCGCGCCCGAACACCGGCGCCTTCAGCGCGGCCCCGCCGCCTTTGTGCCGCCGCATGAACGCCACCAGGTCCGCCCGCTCGTCCCCGATCAGGCGCTGCGGGATAGACACATAGCGCAACGACCGCAGCCAGATGAACACCAATTGGCCCACCAGGGTCACGTCGTCCACCGCCGCCCAATTGATCTGCGCACGCATCTCGGGCGTGTCGAGCGAGATACCAGCCTCCGACACATCGACGGTCCAGTTCGTCCCCCTGGCCTTGGTCACGAGCTCCGTCCGCCGCGCCAGCCGGCGGATCTGCCACATGAACAACCATTGGCTGGCCGCCAGGGCCGCGATCACCGCCATCAGGAACAAGGCCGCTTCGACCCGTCCCATCGCCTTGCTGGCCGCAAGGCCCACGGCCACGATCACGGCCACGGCGACCAGCAACAGCAGCGGCAATTGGCCTTCCAGGACGCTACCGTGGGTCGCACGCACCCGCCGCTCCGCCTCCCGCCGCGATTGCGCATACTCCGCGTCGGTCAGTGAAAATTCGTAAGGTCCAAAGCGAGTCGCGGCCATCCGTCGTACCATGTCATGTCGGGTTACGACGAAACTGGTCCGGACTGGGAATTTTGCCAAGAAAAAAGGGCCGGCGGCGGGGCTTCCCGGTCGTGCCCGCCTGTGGCCCTTGACGGCCCCGGCGCCCGGTGCGAAGCGCGCGCCGGTGCGCGGCGGTCCAAATCGGCTTGTCCACATGGTGCGCGACGCGCTGCGCCGGGCCCCCATGCTGCTGGCCGGCGCCCACTGGGTGCTCGCGCGCGCACCCGCTCTCAGGCGTCACGTGCAACGCCGCCTCGCCGCCGCCGACGATGCCGCCTACCGCGCCTGGATCGCCCGTTACGATACGCGGACGGACGCCGACCGCGCCGCCATCGCGGCCCGCATCGCGCACCTGCCCCCCGTCACGATCTCGATTGCGATGCCGGTCTTCGACCCGCGCGAGGATGTTTTTCGCGCGGCCATCGCCTCGGTGCGCGCACAACTCTGGCCCCACTGGGAACTGTGCCTCGCCGACGATCGCTCCCGCGCGCCGCACGTCGCCCGCGTGCTGGACGAACTCGCGTCCGATCCACGCATCAAAATCGTCCGCCGCGAGGCCAACGGCCACATCAGCGCCGCCAGCAACAGTGCGCTGGCCCTCGCCACCGGCGATTACGTGGCCCTGATGGACCACGATGACATTTTGCCCGAGCACGCGCTGTACCGCGTCGCCGCAGCCATCACCGCCCACCCCGACGCCGACATGCTGTATTCCGACGAAGACCAGATCGATGCGCAAGGTCGCCGCTGCCAGCCGGCGTTCAAGCCCGATTTCGACCCGGACCTGCTGCGGTCCCGCAACTTCGTCAGCCACCTGGGCGTCTATCGCCGCACGCTGCTGCAACGAATCGGCTTTCGCGAGGGGTTCGAGGGCAGCCAGGATCACGACCTTGCTCTGCGCGTGGCCGAACTCGTCCCGCCGTCGCGCATCCATCACATTCCGGCGGTCCTGTATCATTGGCGCCAGATGGGCACGGCCAGTTTCTCGGAACGGTCGCTGGCGAAATGCGCGGAGGCCTCGCGCCGCGCCGTCGCCGAGCATCTGGTTCGCAGCAAAATCGCCGCCGAAGCCGTGCCGCATCCGCTGGTGCCCGCCGCCGTCCGCGTCGTGTACACCCTGCCCGCGCCCGCGCCGCTGGTCAGCCTCATCGTCCCCACCCGCGACCGCGCCGATCTGCTGGCCCGTTGCGCCGAAGGGGTGCTCTCGCACACGGACTATCCCGCGCTCGAACTCCTGATCGTGGACAACGCAAGCCGCGAGCCGGCCACGTCGGACCTGTTCGGGCGGCTTGCTGGGGATTCCCGCGTTCGCGTGCTGCGCCACGCGGAAAAATTCAATTTCTCCGCGCTCTGCAACGAAGGCGCGGCGGCGGCGCGCGGCGATGTGCTCGTCCTGCTGAACAACGATGTCGAAATCCTGCATCCGGGCTGGCTGCGCGAACTGGTCGCCCACGCCTGCCGGCCGGAGGTCGGCGCGGTCGGGGCGAAGCTGCTGTATCCGGGCGGACGCATCCAGCAC
>CAJCJG010000109.1 GCA_903970625.1 Solirubrobacterales bacterium 70-9
CGCGATCGTCCCCGGCCAGCCCAATGTGCACAGCCACGCTTTCCAGCGCGGCATGGCCGGCAATGCCGAGTGGCGCGGCTATCCGCGCGGGGACACGTTCTCGGGCATCGGCCCGGACGATCTGGAAACCCTGTTCGGCCAAAGCTTTGGCACTGGCGCGCCGCAAGGGCGGGACATCCGTTACGCCGTCAGCGTCAGCTTCATCGAGGCGGCCAACGGTACGTCCCGCCGGCTGGTGCTGCATGACGGGCGGGAACTGGACGTGGCCATCCCGGTCGGCGTGCGCGACGGGCAGGTGCTGCGGCTAAAGGGGCAAGGAAGGCGCGGCATTGCCAGTGCGGGCGATGCGGTTGTGGACGTGCAGGTGCTGCCCCACCGCTTCTTCCGGCGCGAGGGCGAGGATATCCTGCTCGACCTACCGATCACGCTGCATGAGGCAACGCTGGGTGCCACGGTGGAGGTGCCGACGGTGCGCGGTTCGGTGCGGCTGACCATTCCGCCGGGGTCCGGCTCCGGCGCCCGGCTGCGGTTGAAGGGGCGCGGCATCGGCGGCGGCAACCAGATCGTCCTGCTGAAGCCGGTCCTGCCGCCGGGCGTCGAGCCGGCGCTGGCCGATTTCCTGCGATCATGGCAGCCCACGCATCCGTTCAACCCGCGCGAGGACATGGACGAGGGGTAGGGCGCTACCCGCGATGTGTCCCCCGGCGTGGGGCGCATCGGCGTATGGCTCCTGCGCCGTCCTCAGGAGCGCCCAATGAACGCCGCCGATGTTATGACCCGCAACGTGGTCACGGTCACCCCCGAGACGACGGTTGCCGCCCTGGTCCATATCCTGTTGAGCCGCAACATCAGCGGCGTGCCGGTGGTGGCGGCGGACGGCACCATCGTCGGCATCGTCACCGAGGGCGATCTGGTTCGTCGCGCCGAACTCGGCACCGAGCGCAAGCGCGGGTCCTGGCTGACCTTCTTCACTGGCACCGCGACGATGGCCGAGGAGTATGTTCGCAGCCATGGCACGCGAGTCGCCGATCTGATGTCGCCCGGCGTTGTCACCGTCGCGCCGGACGCACCTTTGGCAGAGATCGCGGACCTGATGGACACGCGCAACGTCCGTCGCGTGCCGGTGGTGGCAGGCAACCGGGTCGTCGGCATCGTCAGCCGCGCCAACCTGCTGCGCGCCTGGGCCTCGCTGCCCGCCGACCCGGCCCCGGCCAACGCCGACGACGCGACGATCCGCACTGCACTGCTTGGCGAACTCTCTCACCAGTCCTGGAGCAACCGACCGGAGAACAGCATCGTGGTGACGGACGGCATCGTGCATCTCTGGGGCCTCGCCGGCACCGACGAGGAACGCCGCGCCCTGGAATTGGCCGCCGAACGCACGCCGGGCACCAAGTCCGTCCGCAACCACATCGTCGTGCTGGCGTCCGAGCCGTATCCGATGATGCTGGGGATGTAGGCCGCTACCCTGTGGCGAAGGTCGCCAGTTCGCTCGCCACGCGCGCGATGAGCGCAGGCCATGCTTTCGGCCCCTCCTGCCGCAGCAGGCGCAGGCTGCCGTACCACGGCGAATCCTCCCGCCGCATCATCCAGCGCCAGTCGGGCGCATAGGGCAGCATGACCCACGCGGGCCGGCCTGCGGCGCCGGCCAGATGGCCCAGCGAGGTATCGACGCAGACCAGCATGTCCAGGCACTCCAGAATCGCCAGCGTGTCGTCGAACGTTTCTATTTGCGCATCCAGCCCCACCAGCGGGGCCGGGCCCCGCCAGTCCGCCACCTGGGCCGCCGCCGGTCCTTTCTGCAACGCGACATATGCCACGCCTGGCACATGCCCGAACGGGGCCATCGTAGCGAGGTCGATCGAGCGGTTGCGGTCGTTGTTGTGCGTCGGCCGCCCCGCCCACGCGATGCCGACCCGCTTCAGCCCAGGCGGCAACAGCGCATCCAGCCGTTCGCGCCACGCGGCCACCTTGTCCGGCAGCGGACGGAGATAGGCCGGCGGCTGCGGGATCGAGTCCGGCCGCGTGCCGTGCAGACGCGAGAGGCCGGAGAACGGGCAATAGGCGACGAACGGGGGGGCGGCGTCCCAGCGGGTAAAATAGGTCGGCCCCGGAAAATGGCGCTCCAGCAATTCGCGTAATTCGGCACTGGTGGCGATGGCCACCGACTTCGCCCGGGAACACGCCCAGGGCAGGTAGCGGGCGAACATGATTACGTCGCCATACCCCTGGTCGGCCACCAGCAGCAGCGTCTGGCCGTCCCCCAACGGCGCGCCGTCCCATTGCGGCTTGTCGGTTTTCGGCATCAGCGGCTGTGCGCCGGAAATTTGGTAGCGCCACTCGTACTCGTCCCAACCTTCCTGGAACGCGCCGGTCAGCAGCAGCGTCTGGCCGAGTCGCATATGCGCCTCCGGCATGTCCGGCTTCAGTTGGATGGCGCGGCGCGCGGCGCGGATACACTCCTCCGGCTCCATCCGCTCGTAGCGCAGCATCGACTCGTTGAAATGTGCCACCGGATCGGTCGGCGCCAGCGCCTGCGCCCGGCGCGTCATCGTCAGCCCCTCGTCGAGTCGGCCGATCAGCCGGTACACTTCGCCGAGATTGCACAACTGGCGCGGCTGGCCGGCGCCGGCGGCCAGCGCCAGTTCCATCAGGGTGGCCGCTTCCTCGCTGCGGTTGCGCTTGAAGGCGATATAGCCCTTCAGGTGCAGCGTCTCGCCGTGGCGCGGCTGGGTCGCCAGAATGTGACCCAGCAGGCGGTCGGCCGCGTCGAACCGGCTTGCGTCCACGTACTCGCGCGCGACCGTCAGCAATTCGTTGAGCGGCAGCGCCACCAGCCCCGGCGGCAACGCGGGCACGGGAAGCGACTGCGCGGCACTCATCGGCAAGGATGGCAAGCAAGGGTCACGGCAACGCTCCGCACGAACGACGCGACCGCGTTGCTACACGAAGGCACCGCGCCCGCCTAGTGTCGTGTCGTGATCGCAAGCAATGTGCGGCGCTCCCTTCACACCCGGGCCAGCGGCCTACATTATAGCCAGGGGCCAGACGGCGCGGCCCGGGATCGGAAGGAACGTTCGCCATGACAGTCGGGGCCGTGCTGAAGAACAAGGGCAACTCGGTCGTCTCGGTCGATCCCTCGACGACGGTGCTGGAGATCGCCGAGATCATCACCTCCCGCCGCATCGGCGCCGTTCTGGTGCTCGGCGGCGAAACCGGGGTGGCCGGCATCGTCAGCGAGCGCGACGTGGTCAAGGCGGTGGCGCGCCAACCGGACAAGGTGCTGACCTTGCGCGCCGACGATCTGATGACGCGCAACGTGACCACGGCGACGCCCGCGACCAGCGTGGACGAGGCAATGGAGATCATGGACGCCGGTTATTTCCGGCATCTGCCGGTGATCGACGG
Source organism: Solirubrobacterales bacterium 70-9 (assembly GCA_903970625.1). Classification (GTDB taxonomy): domain Bacteria; phylum Pseudomonadota; class Alphaproteobacteria; order Acetobacterales; family Acetobacteraceae; genus CAJCJG01. The sequence goes on from CAJCJG010000109.1 coordinate 3,409, forward strand.
CGGCAAACTGGTCGGCATCATCAGCATCCGCGACCTCGTCAAATACCGGATCATGATGCACGAGCACGACGTCGATACTCTGAGGACGTATATCGCGCGATCGGGCGTCGGCCCGTAACGGCGCTACGGCTTGATGTCGCTGCGCCGCAAAATATAGATAGAGACCACCATCACGAGGATCAGCAGGCCGAGCACACCCAGTTCCAGCATGGTCGCGTTCAGCATGTCGTGACTGTCGGTCGTCCACTTGCCAGGCTGGTTCACCTGGGACGATTCTAGCGTGATGACCAGGACGCGCCGGATCGAGGCGATCAGGCCGACGATCAAAAACGGCTCGCACACCAGCGTGCCGGAGCGGAACGAGACCCGCACGGTATGCAGGATTTCCACGACCATCAGCACGAACAGCAGCCGGTCGATGGTGTACACGACCGAATCGGTGTCGCCGTGCTCCAGCGCCGCGCCCCATAGCGACACTCCCGCGCTGAAGATCCCGAGCAACGCCGTCAGCGCCAGCATGACCCCCAAAATCATGTAGGCCAGCGTCTCCACCCGCAAAAACAGCCAATTGGCGGTGCGGCCGATGGCTGTGGCCTCCTTGTCGTGATCCTCGTCGGGCATGAAGTGGTCCGTCTTCGATTCGGGGCCAATGTAGCATTGGGCGGGGCCGCATCCCGTCAAGTTTGGTGATTGTTTTGATTTCGTAATATTATGGGCGCGCCAAGGCGCGGGCTTGTATCGGGCCGGATTTTTTGGGCCGTAGGTGGCTGGAGGCTTGACGAGCCGGAACTGGATGAAGAGGGCGACGGAATCGTCCGGGGTCCGGGCCGCGCGAGCCTTTTCCCGCCGGGGGAGCGGGGTTTTTTGAGCCTGGGACGGGCGGAGGGCCGCCGAGCGGCGGATCCGGCGTTCCCGGCGGGGCGGGAGCGCCTGACCGTTCTCGACGCTGGCAGCGAGTCGGGCGAAATCTTCGCCGATGCCCCGGAGGTGAGCCTCGATCCTTGCGACCATCGCCGCCGGGAGTTTGCCTCCGGCTTGGGCGACAATGAGCTGGATCAGCATCAACAGAAATTCGTTGAGCCGGTCTGCCGGGGAAAGGGTGGGGGTGTTTTTCACGCCAAGAGGTTAGTATGAATGGCGTTATCTGGGCAAGGGAAAAAATAACAAGTTTTGATTGATTTATGAATGAGCCCTGCCGGTGAACGAGTCTATCGCGCGGGAGACGCCCGGACGACGTGTGCCCCCGTGGGCAACAGGCGGGCGGAGCGGGAGAAGTCGCTAAATTCCCCGCGGCACCCGTGCGTGCCACTCCGTTCGCCCTTGATACTGGTGCGCCAGCCGCAGCAGCAGAGCCTCGGCGAACGGGCGGCCGATCAACTGGAACGAGGTGGGTAGCCCGGCATCGGTGAAGCCGCAGGGCACGGACATCGCCGGCAGACCGAAAAAATTGACCGGCTTGGTGTTGCGCGTCAGCGAGACCACCATCCTCAAATAGGCAGGCCCGTCCGCCGTCGTCGTCTCCGCGATGGTGGGCGCGCCGCGTGGCAGCACCGGAGTCAACAGAACGTCGGCGCGGGAGAACACCGCGTCGGCGAATGCACGCAGCAACGGGCCGCGCACTTTCTGCGACTGCACATAGTCGGGTGCCGGAATAAAATAGCCGGCCTGCAACCGCTGCCGCACTTCCCGCGAGTATTTTTCGGGCATGGACCGCATCCAGCCCTGATGGTTCGCCGCACCCTCGGACTTCATCATCAGCGGGTGGAGGTCGGCGGCAAGCTGCACCGCGTCCGGCACCGGCACAGGCACCACAGCCGCGCCCAGCGCGCGCACAATTTCGGTCGCCGCGCCGATGCGATCCGCGACATCTGCCGCCACATCCTCGTCGAAATAGCCATCCGGGATGCCGACCCGCACGCCCGCCAGCGGGCGCGACAGCCCGGCCTCGTAGTCCGCAACCGGATGCGCGCTGCATGTCGCGTCCAGCGGATCGGCCCCCGCGATCACCCCCAGCAGCCGCGCGCAGTCCGCCGCCGTGCGGGCCAGCGGCCCCACCGAATCCAACGACGGCGACATCGGCATCACACCGTGGCGGCTGACCCGCGACCAGGTCGGCAACAGGCCCGTCACCCCGTTGGCCGACGCGGGGCAGCGCACCGAGCCGCCGGTGTCCGACCCCAGCGACCCTGCCGCCAGACGCGCCGCGACAGCCACGCCGGAGCCGCTGGACGAGCCGCACGGCACATGATCCAGGTTCCAAGGATTACGGCACTGGCGCAGATTCTCGTTGTAGCCGTGCGGCCCCATGGCGAATTCCACCATCGCCAGCCGCCCGAGCGTGATGGCGCCCGCCGCGTCCAGGCGTTGCAGCACGGTCGCGGTGAACGAAGGCCGGAACCCCGCCCGCACCCGCGACCCGCATTCCGTGACCTGTCCGGCGCGGTAGTACATATCCTTGTGCGCCAGCGGCACGCCATGCAGTGGGCCGAGCGGGTCGCCCCGCGCCACCGCCGCGTCGGCCGCGTCCGCCGCCTGCAACGCGCCCTCCGCATCCACCGCGACGTAGGCGGCGACCGTGCCGTCGAGTTCGGCGATGCGCGACAGATAGGCCTCCGTCGCCGCGCGGGACGTGACGCGCCGCGCCGCAATCGCCTGCGCAAGTTCGGTCAGGCTGAACAGCGCCGGATCGTCGCTCATTCGGTCCACGCCAGCGCGTGCAGCACGCGGGCGAAATCGGCCGGTTCCGCGTCGAATTTTTGCCAGTGCCGCACGGCCTCGGCGGCGGCGGCCAACTGGTTCAGTTCCACCGGCAGTTCCGCCGCCCGCAGGTCGGTCAGCGGAATTTGCGCCTGTGCGTTCTGCGCCCGCACCAACATTTCCGTGACAGCCATCACCCGCCCTCCGCCCGCATGCGCGAGCAAACCACAGGGCACGGCGTAAAAGAATGGTGCGAGAGGGGGGATTCGAACCCCCATGGCCGAGGCCGGTCGATTTTGAGTCGACTGCGTCTACCGTTCCGCCACTCTCGCCCTGTCGCGGTCATACCAGCATCCGCGCTGCGGAAAAACCCCCGCTTTGTCGGAATAAGCGACGGGTCTTCGGCGGCCCCGGGGCAAAGGCCGCACCTTTTGGCAGCACCCAAGTCGCGCGCCTGTCATGCCATTCTCACGGAGGATTGCGGCGCGTCGTTCAATCTCTGCCGATCAAGTTTTGGATCAGGTCGTCTGGGGAGCGCGCGATGTCGTCGGTGGCCGAAGAACTGGATGCGTCGTTGCCCGAGCAAAGCCTCGATTTCCGCGCGGCGCCGGGATTCGAGCGGTACGAGAAAAGCCTGATCGCGACATGGGCTGCGCGGATGCACAGGCGCGGCGCGCGCACCGAGATCACCACGGATCACTTATTCTTGAAGGAAGCGTTGCATGTCACGCCACTGCGGGAGAGCGACCCCGCGTGGCTCGTACACAAGACCCCGGACGGCACCGTCGCCGTCCGCCGCTGGCCAGGGATCGCGGAAATCGTGCCGAGCCTGGCGGCGGCGCTGGCGATCGTTTCGCGAGCGGTCGAGTGCGTCCCGCCCGGCGCCTAACCGGACGCCGCCAAATCGTAGGTGGCCCGTTTTGGCGAGTCGTTCGGCCCGTCGAACGCGACGCCCGTGACCATTAGCAGCACGCCACCGTCGGACAGCGGCACAACGTGGGACACTGCGCCCTGCTGCACCAGCAGGCGCAAGGCTTCGTCGATCGCGGGGCCGCTCGGGGGCAAGCCGGCGCCGCGCAGCGCGGCACCCACGTCGGCCTGCCGCCGCCGGCTGCGCGACGCCATGACCGTCAGCGCGCGCAGCACGTCGCCGGGCTTGACGTCGAACGTGGCGTCTGCCCGGTCCGACAGTGACGGTGGCGTGAGCTGGGCCATCGATTTCCACCTCCTCGCTGCGAACGATCCATCTGTTTGATGACGATAGGACCGTCGAGCTACCAGTCCAACAATTGCCTTGTCAAATAAATGCGATTTTCCGCGACAAGCGGGAATAGTTTAAACCTAAAACATATTAGACAAATCTCAATTGTTTTGCATCCGGGCGGGCTGCGTTGCGCCAGCGGTGCGGGATGTCCCCCTCCCCATCGCCCTTCCCGCGCGCTACCGTGGGAAATGACCTCTTTCGGCACCTACGACTATGTCATCGTCGGCGCCGGCGCCGCCGGCTGCGTGCTGGCCAACCGCCTCAGCGAAGACCCCACGAAAACCGTTCTGCTGCTGGAGGCCGGCGGCAAGGACAATTACATCTGGGTGAAAATCCCCGTCGGCTACCTCTATTGCATGGGCAATCCCAGAACCGACTGGCGGTTCAAGACGCAACCCGAGCCCGGTCTCAACGGCCGCAGCCTCAACTATCCGCGCGGCCGTATTCTGGGCGGCTGCACTGCCATCAACGGCATGATCTACATGCGCGGCCAGTCGCGCGACTACGATCAGTGGCGCCAACTGGGCAACCAGGGCTGGGCCTGGGACGAGGTGTTGCCGTATTTCCGCAAATCCGAGGATCATGTCGGCGGCGCGGACGACAGCCACGGCACCGGCGGCCCGTGGCGCATCGAGCATCAACGCTTGCATTGGGAGTTGCTGGATGCGTTCCGCGACGCCGCCGTTGAGGCCGGCATCCCGAAGGTCGCGGACTTCAATCGGGGCAGCAACGAGGGTGTCAGCTATTTCCAGGTGAATCAACGCAATGGCTGGCGAGTCAGCAGCGCCACGGCATTTTTGCGTCCGGTCCTGTCGCGGCGGAACCTGACCGTCATGACGCACGCCCAAGCGGAAAAAATCGTCGTCGAAAACCGCCGCGCCATCGGCGTTAGCCTGCGCCGTGCCGGCATCGCCGGAACCGTTGCGGCCAGCCGCGAAGTGATTTTGTCCAGCGGCGCGATCGGCTCGCCGCATCTGCTGCAACTGTCCGGCATCGGCCCCGGCGACCTTTTGCGGGCACACGGCATCGACGTGCTGCACGACCTGCCCGGCGTCGGAGAGAACCTGCAAGATCATTTGCAATTACGGCTTATTTTCAAAGTGTTCGGGGTAAAAACGCTGAACGCGACCGGCAACTCGTTACTTGGCCGTGCCGCCATTGCGCTGGAATATGCCGTCAAACGCTCCGGCCCCATGGCGATGGCACCCAGCCAGCTCGGGCTGTTCGCGCGCTCTGACCCGGCGATGGAAACGCCCGATCTGCAATGGCACATCCAGCCGCTGTCGCTGGAGAAATTCGGCGATCCGCTGCACCCGTTCCCGGCCTTCACCGCCAGCGTCTGCCATGTCCGCCCGCACAGCCGAGGCACCGTCCGCCTCACCTCGCCCGACCCGCTGGCGCACCCGGCGATCCGGCCCAATTATTTGTCGGCCGAGGCCGACCGCCGCGCCGCCGTCGCCGGCATCCGCCGCACGCGCGAGATCGCGGGGCAACCGGCGCTCGCCCGATACCGCCCGCAGGAACTCAAGCCCGGCGCGGCGCTTGCCAGCGATGCGGAGCTTGCGCAAGCGGCCGGCGACATCGGCACTACGATCTTCCATCCCGTCGGCACCGCGCGCATGGGCACGGACGCGATGGCGGTCGTGGACCCCGAATTGCGGGTGCATGGCATCACCGGGCTGCGGGTGGTGGACGCCTCGGTCATGCCGACGATCACGTCCGGCAACACCGCCTCGCCGACCGTGATGATCGCCGAGAAGGCGGCCGACATGATCCGGGGCCGCTAGCCTCCGTTGCGGGCGGTCGCGTGCGGTTGCAGCCATCCCATGGCAGCATCGGCGACGGAATCCGTGGTCCGCAAATATGGCTTGATGTCGAGCAGCGCGGTCCCGTCGATGCAGTCGAGATAGCGGACGGACAGGCTGCCGGCTGCGGAAAACCCCTCGAACGCGACAACCGATAGCCCGATCGGGTTCGGGCGCCACGGCGCCCTGGTGGCAAAGACGCCGCGCGGCGACCGGTCGAACGGCGGGGTAAACACCAGATCGGCGGTGCCGGCTTCGTGCAGCCAGTAGAGCAGAATCAGATGCGAAAACCCGTCCAGCGACGCAAGGCCGGGCTGAAATTCAGGCAGTACAACGGCGTGACAGAGCGGTGCCGGCACAAGCTGGTGGCCGTTGCGCGGGCACTCCGCGCGGGTGCGGAACGGCGTGCTCAGATGGCCGATGGGCCGAAGTTGCACACCCTACAATCCCAGCGTGCAGTTCGGCCCGCGCTCGCGGAGTTTGCGGCAGAACTGCTCGGCTGCCGAGACATCCTGGAAGCCCCCGGTGCCGAGGCGCCACGCAAGTTTGCCGTGGTCCTTTTCCATTTTGACCAACGGAGTCCGCCCCGTCAAAAGATCGGGCACCAGACCGGTCAGATTTTGCCACAGCGCCAACGCCGCCGACTGGCTCGGCACGGCGGCGATGCGCACTTTGATCGCCCCATTGTCGGTGGGTTCGGTGACGGCGACGGAGGCCGGGCCGACCGCGCTCGGCGCCGGCGCGGCCGTGGCCGTCGCCACCTTCTGCGGCGGG
>CAJCJG010000110.1 GCA_903970625.1 Solirubrobacterales bacterium 70-9
GGCGCGCGCCCCAGCCGCATCCCCGCGCCGACCAACTGCCCGCCCTGGCGCTGGAGCACCACGTTGCCTCGCGGCAGCCCGTGCAGGATCACCCGGTCGCCGGCCTCCTCGTATGTCACGTCCAGCGTCGTATCGCCGCCGTCGGTAACGAAGGCGTGGTCGCCGCTTCGGAACTCGATGCGCGTGCCCCCTTCGGCATAGGTCGCGCCGGCCAGCGGCAGCGCCGCGAGCCGGTCGTCCTCCGCCTTCACGCCCGCGTCGATGGCCGCATGTTTCGTTCCCAGCGCTGCGACGTAGCCGTCGCGCACCGGGGGCGGCAGGCGGGCGAGTGTGGGTTGCAGTTCGGCGGCAGCCTTGTCGATCTCCGAAAGGCCATCCCGCGTGTTCGGCAGCGCGGCCAGATTCGTCTCGAACGCCCGCAGCGCCGCCGTGCCGATCTCGCCCATGCGCTGATCGGCGGCGGCGGCGAAGCGGCCCACGCGGGCGGGGCCGGCCTCCGGCGCCAGAACCGTGTCGATCCCTTGTCGGAACGAGACGAGCGCCCGCAGCCCCGTCATGTCGGCCGGGAAGCCCGCCACGCGGGCCACCGCCGCCTCGGTCATGCTGTCCAGGATCGCGTCCCGCCGTGCCGCCACGGCGGCCCGGATCGCCTCCGCCCGCGCGGGCGACAGCGCCGCCGGCACGGGGCCGGCGACAAACGCCCGTAACGTCGAAAGCCCTGCTGCATCGGCCGGCACGGCGGCCAGGGCCTTCATCACCTTGGCCTGCACCGCGTCCTGAACCGCGCCATCGCGCGCGACGAACGCCGCATCGAGCTTGGCTATTTCTGGCGCCGGCAGAAGCCCGGCATACAGCTTGGTGTCCTGCTGCCGCAGCGTCTTCAGCGCCGCCAACCCATCGGGCGACTCCGGCACCGCCGCGATGCCCGCCAGCGCGTCCGCAGTCAGCGAGGCCACCACCGCGTCGCGCCGCTCGGCCAGCGCCGGATACATCCGGTCACCCAGCCCGTCCGGCGCACCGCGCAACACCCCCAGCGCCTCGGTCATCGGCGTGTGCGCCTGCGAACCGATGCCTTTGCCGACACCGCCGGGGCCAGTGCCGTCGATTGTAACCATAAACTGCTTGGCCTGCTCGACAGCCTCGCCGCCCGCACGCGCGTGGTCCACTACCAGGATCGCGGCAAGCTGGTCGCGCGAGGCCGGCTGATCGAGCAACGTCTTGATCGTCGTGTCCAGCTTCGCGGTCGCGGCGTCGATCCGACCGCGCACCGCGCCAATCCGCATCAGATTGTCGCGCAGCTTGCTTACCCCCGCCGCCTCGTCGCGCTTCCTGGCCTTGGCCAGATCGCGCGCGCAGGCGGTCAGCGCCGTCCGCCCGGCTGCCAGATCGTCCTTGGTCCAATCCAGGGCCGGAACGCCGAATAGCGTGTCGAACGCCGGTGTGTGGAACAGCGCCGGCAGCGACAGCGACGGATCCGCCGCGCTTAGCCGCCACACGTCGTTGGGGTCGAGTTTCGCCGCGAACGACGGCAACGCCTCACACGGCGGGATCGTCGCGGCGGCACGCGCGGCTGGCGCCACCATCAGAACGGCTGCGGCCAACGCGCAGCCGGGCCCTACGGAACGTCGAATCATGGCTGACTGCCACTCCATATGTTACTTAATGCAACATACACTTGCTTTTCGATACTCTACAACCGGTTCGCCCGCACGCCGCCGCTTGACACCCCTCCGCCCCCGTCCACACTCCGTCCAAAAAGCGGAGGCAACGATGGAAACGGTGCGTCTGACCATGGCGCAGGCCCTGGTGCGCTACCTGACGGCGCAATACACGGAGATCGACGGCGCCGAGGTGCCGCTGTGCGCCGGCGGGTTCGCCATTTTCGGCCATGGCAACGTCACCTGCATGAGCGAGCCGCTGGACGACGCGCGCGCCATCATGCCCACTTGGCGCGGGCAGAACGAACAGAGTATGGCCCTGGCCGCCGTCGGCTTCGCCAAGGCGATGCGGCGGCAGCGGTTCATGTTCGCGCTGTCATCCATCGGGCCGGGGGCAACCAACATGGTCACGGCGGCGGGAGTGGCCCACGCCAACCGGCTGCCGATCCTGCTGCTCTCGGGCGACACGTTCACCCACCGCCTGCCCGACCCGGTGCTGCAACAGGTCGAGCATTTCGGCGACCCCAGCATCACCGTCACCGACGCCTTCAAGCCGGTCGTCCGCTTCTGGGACCGGATCACGCGGCCCTCGCAATTGCTGTCCTCGTTGCCGCAGGCGCTTGGCGTGCTGCTGGACCCCGGCGAGTGCGGGCCGGCGTTTTTGGCGCTGCCGCAGGACGTTCAGGCGGAGGCATACGACTACCCCGTCAAATTCTTCGAGCGGCAGGTGCGCGTCGCTCGCCGGCCGCATCCGGACCCGGCCGACATCCGGCGCGCGGTCGCGGCGATCCGTTCCGCGAAACGACCGCTGATCGTCTCCGGCGGCGGCGTCCATTACTCGCAGGCGGAAAGCGCGTTGCAGGCGTTCGCCGAGCGGCACAACATCCCCGTCGCCGAAACCATAGCCGGCCGCGCCGTGCTGGCGCACACGCATCCGCTCAACGCGGGGCCGATCGGCGGCCTCGGCTCCACCTCCGCCAACACGCTGGCCAACGAGGCGGACGTGATCGTCGCCATCGGCACCCGCTTGCAGGATTTCGTCACCGGCTCCTGGTCGCTGTTCCAAAACCCGGACGTCAAGATCGTCACGATCAACGCCGCCCGCTTCGACGCCGTCAAACACGCGGCCATCCCTGTGGTCGCCGACGCCCGCGCCGCGTTGGACGTGCTGGGCGAGGCGTTGGCGGGGTTTTCGGCGCCAACCGAATGGGTTGCGCTGGCGCAAGCCCGCTACGCCGACTGGAACGCGGCGGTGGACCACCGAGTTCGCGCCGGCAACGACGTCCCCGTCACATACGCGCAGGTCGTCGGCGCCGTGAACCGGGCGGCCCGCATCGGCGACACGGTGCTGACGGCGGCGGGCGGCTTGCCCGGCGAGCTGAACATGAACTGGAAGGCGCTCTGGCCCGGCGGGGTGGACGTGGAGTTCGGCTATTCCTGCATGGGCTACGAGGTTGCCGGCGGCTGGGGTGCGAAGATGGCGCGCCCGGACAACGAAACCTTCATCATGGTCGGCGACGGCAGCTATCTGCTGATGAACTCGGACATTTTGAGTTCGGTCATGTCCGGCCACAAGCTGATCGTCGTAATTTGCGACAATGGCGGTTTTGCTGTCATCGACCGGCTGCAGCGCAACAGCGGCAATGCGAGCTTCAACAATCTTCTCAAAGATTGCCAAAGCGTGACGCAAGTCAAAGTGGATTTCGCCGCCCACGCCCACGCGCTGGGCGCCCACGCCGAAAAAGTCGAAAACATCGGCGACCTCGATGCCGCCCTGGCACGGGCGCGCGAGGCCGACAGCACATGCGTCGTGGTGATCGACGTCGATGCGTATTGCTGGACGCCGAACGATGCGTGGTGGGAGGTCGGCATCCCGCAGGTCAGCGAGCGTCCGGCTGTGCTGGAGGCCGCGGCTGCGTGGGACAAGGGGCGGCAGCACCAGCGCCGGGGCGTTTAGCCGTCACGCGACCACCGCCACCCCGCCGGAGACAAGCGTTCGCGCCAGCCCGTCCGGCAGTGCG
>CAJCJG010000111.1 GCA_903970625.1 Solirubrobacterales bacterium 70-9
AGGCGCTTTCTTCTCCCTCTCCGCCCCAACGGGGCGGAGAGGGAGGAGAAGAGCGCGGACCAGTTTCGTCTTATGTCAGCGCCTATGGGCGAAAGCCGGAATCCAGGGGCCGCTCGCTCCGAGGGCCGCGAGGCCCGTGGACCCCGGCCTTCGCCGAGGTGACGAGGCGACGCGGCTATTTTCGCAAGAGCCCCTACTCCCCTTCGAACAGCGCCGTCGTGATGTAGCGTTCGGCGAAGGACGGGATGATGGCCACGATCAGCTTTCCCTCGCTCTCCGGCCGGTGCGCCACCTTCAGCGCCGCCGCGAGTGCGGCACCCGACGAGATGCCGCCCGGAATCCCCTCCGTCCGCGCCAGCCGACGGGAGGCGGCAAACGTCTCCTCGTTCGTCACCTGGATGATCTCGTCGGCCAACTCGATGTCCAGAATCTCCGGCTTGAAGCCGGCGCCGATGCCCTGGATCGGGTGCGGCCCCGGCTTGCCGCCGGACAGGATGGGGCTGGCCGCCGGCTCGACCGCGACGATCCGCAGGCCCGGCTTGCGCGGCTTCAACGCCTGCCCGATGCCGGTCAGCGTGCCGCCGGTGCCGATGCCGGAGACGATCACATCCACCTCGCCGTGCGTGTCGTGCCAGATTTCCTCGGCCGTCGTCTCGCGATGGATTTTCGGGTTGGCCGGATTGCCGAACTGGTTCGCGGCCACCGCCCCCGGCGTCTCCGCCAGCACTTCCTGCGCCTTCGCCACCGCACCGGACATGCCCTTCTCGCGCGGCGTCAGCAGCACGGTTGCCCCCAGATGCGCCAGCATCTTCCGCCGTTCGATGGAAACGCTCTCCGGCATCGTCAGGATCAGATGGTAGCCGCGCGCGGCGGCCACGAACGCCAATCCGATGCCGGTGTTGCCGGATGTCGCCTCGACAATCGTGCCGCCCGGCTTCAGCCGGCCCTCCTCCTCCAGCGCCAGAATGATCGACACGCCGATGCGGTCCTTGACGCTCGCGATCGGGTTGAAGAACTCCAGCTTGAGGACGACGTCCGCCTTAAGCCCCTCGGCCGCCGAAATGCGCGGAATCCGCACCAGCGGCGTGTTGCCGATGGTTTCGGCGATGCTGTCGTAAATGCGGCCGCGCAGCGGCTTGTCGAAGACCAGTTTCTTATGTGTGGCGTCGGTCATGGGCGGTTCCTCCACGCGGCGATTACGTGGGTTTTATCGCATGGCCGCGCTATTCAGGCAACGCTGCGGCCACTTTCCACATTTTTACCCCGTAGATCGAGATACGCCAGCAGTGCCGCTTCAAATCCCTCCAGCCGCTTGTAGTGGCGGATTTCCGGCGGCAGCGCCCGCACCGCGTCGGCCAGTTGCGCGGCCAGCGCCGGCAGGGCGGCGATGCGGGCCAGCGGATAGACATGGACATGGATGCCGAACAGCACCGCCCCGCTGCCCGGCAGCGCCGACAGGGTCTGCCGCTCCGTCCGCAGATACAGCCGTTCGCCCGCGTTCTGCGGCGTGATGGTCGCGTCCGCCTCCAATTCCGTCTTCCGCACCGGCTGGAACAGCGTCGGATCGTCCAACATCGACCAGTTGATCCGCTGCACCAGCTTGCCCGGCACCAGCCGATCCATCAGCCGATCCACGGGCTTCGCGAGCCGCTCCGGATAGATCGGCACCGGCCCATGCACGTCGGCGAGCGGCCTGCCGATCTTGTCGCCGAGGCGCCAGCGCGACGGGAAGCACAGCGCGGCCGCGACCAGCACTGGCCCGTCCGGCCCAGGCCGCAGCAGGCAAAAATCCTCCTGCACCAGCCGCGCCGCCACCTCCAGCGGGTGCAGATCGGGGGCGGCGACGTTCCACGCTTCGTCCAGCAGCCGGTTGTGCAGCATCGCCCCGTCGCGCACGAACCAGTCCGGAAACCGCACCGGCAATACGTCGGCCAACCGCGCTAAAACTTCCGCGCACGCCGCGTCGGATCCCGGCTCGACGGCGAACACCTCGTCCCGCCGCTCCGCCAGCAACAGCCGCCGCTCGGCCATCTCGGCCGGGTAGTGCTCGTCGATCTCAACCAGATCGAGCGGGTCCTGGGCCAGCAGGCCCATTTGCATCCGGTACGGCCCGGCCTCGAAGGCGATGTGAACGGTTTGCGGGGGAAGCATGGATCAGTGCCCAGACCGGGCAATTCGCTCCGTCACCCCGGCGAAGGCCGGGTTCCAGGGCCGCGCGAAAGTCGGAGCGCGCAGCCCATGGATTCCGGCCCCCGCCGGAATGACGAGCAAGCGCATCACGACTTCGGCGCCAACGCCAACAACGCCAGAATCTCGAACATCATCTGCGCCCCCACCTGCGCCGTCACGGTCGTCGCATCGTATTGCGGCGCCACTTCCACCACGTCGCCGCCGATCACGTTCAGGCCGGCGAGCCCCCGCAGAATCCGCTGCCCCTCGCGCGGCGTCAGCCCGCCGACTTCGGGCGTGCCGGTGCCGGGCGTGAACGCCGGGTCGATCGCGTCCACGTCGAAACTGACATAGACCGGCCCGTCGCCGACCACGTCCCTTGCGCGGGCCACCACGGCGGAGATGCCGATGGAATCCACCTCCTCGGCATGGATCACCGTCATCCCGGTCTCGTACGAAAACTCCCACAGATATTCGCCGCCGCCGCGAATCCCGATCTGGATCGTGCGCGCCGGGTCCAGCACCCCATCCAGCACCGCCTGCCGGAACGGCCCGCCGTGGTGAAACCGGCTGCCCTCGTACACGCCGCTGGTGTCGCAATGCGCGTCGATATGCACCAGACCCACCGGCCGGTCGCGCCCGATGGCCTTCAGGATCGGATAGCTGATCGAATGGTCGCCGCCGGCCGCCAGCGGCTTGATGCCGGCCGCCACCACCCGCGAAAAATACGCCTCGATGTCCTCGTGGCTCTGCTCCAGGCTGAAGCGGCTGCGGAACGGCACGTCGCCCACGTCGGCCGCGTTCAGTTCCGCCAGCGGCGCGATCTTGTGCGTGTGATGGAATGGCCCGATCCGCTCCACATTGCGGATCGCGCGCGGCCCGAGGCGGCAGCCGGCGCGGTTGGTGACGGCCAGATCCATCGGCACGCCGACCAGCGCCACGTCCAGCCCGGTAAAATCCCAGTCCGGCAGGTATGGCGCGCCGATCAGCGTCGGGATGCCGGAATAGGGGAATTTGCGCAGCCCGGTGCCCTTGAAGGCGAGGCCCGCCGCCTTGCGGAATTCCTCCCCTTCGGTGTGGTGCGGCCGGTCGTTGGTGAATTTTTCGCGCCATGCCGCCAGTTTTTCGGGGTCGATCATGTTGCCTCAATCCATGTGGAACAGTTCGGGCAGGGCGACGGCCACCGGCACGCCGTTCTCGTATCGCATGATATCGCTCATAAAATCCCACCAGCGTCGCATCACCGCCTCGTTCGGCAGCGCCGCCATCGTGTGGTCGTCCGTGCGTTCCAGATACGCGAACAGCACGCTCGTCTCGTCATCGAGAAAGATCGAGTAGTTGGAAATGCCGGCGGCCCGCAGCAGCGCCGACAGGTCCGGCCAGATCGCGTCGTGCCGGCGCTTGTACTCGTCGCGCCGGCCCGGATTCAAATACATCTTGAACGCGAAACGCTGCATGAGTGTGAGTCCGGTTACTGTTGTAGCGGTTCCAGGCAGTTACCCGTCACCCCGGCGAAGGCCGGGGTCCAGAGCTTGCCCCTGCGAAGGCAGGGGAGCGCGCGAAAGTCGGAACGGGCGGCCCCTGGATTCGGGCCTTCGCCGGAATGACGGAAATGGCGTTTATTCCGAGACAAACTCTACGGCCCCCTTCGCGCGAACGCCTGCCCGCGTTATCCCAGCACCGCAAGGCAACGGCAAGGCGGGACGACATGATGCGATACACGGGCAAGGTGGCGATCGTGACCGGCAGTGGGGACGGCATCGGCCGCGAGACGTCGCTGCGCCTCGCCTCCGAGGGTGCGGCCGTGATCGTCACCGACATCGTGGCCGAGGCCGCCGAGTCGACCGTCGCCGCGATCAAGGACGCCGGCGGCCGCGCGGCGGCCAGCGTGGGATCGGTGATGGTGGAAGCCGACTTCGCCGCCGCCATCGCACTCGCCCACTCCGAATTCGGCGGCCTGGACGTGCTGATCAACAATGTCGGCCACGCCAAAGCGCCGGTGCTGGAGGGGATCGACCCCGCCGGCTGGGACCGCGAGTTCGACCTGACGGTAAAATGCGCCTGGCTGTGCTCGCGCGCCGTGCTGCCGGAGTTCGTCGCCCGGGGGCGCGGCGCCATCGTCAATATCGGCTCGGTCAACGGCCTGATGTATTTCGGCAACCCCGCCTACAGCGCGGCCAAGGCGGCCTTGGTCAGCCTCACGCAGTCGATGGCGGTCGAATACGGCCCGAAAGGCGTGCGCACCAACATGGTCAGCCCCGGCACCATCCAGACCAACTCGCCGAACTGGACGCAGCGGATCAAGAACGACCCAAAAGTGTTCGAAAAACTGTCCCGCTGGTACCCGGTCGGCCGCATCGGCCGGCCGTCCGACATCGCCGCCGCCGTGGCCTACATCGCTGCCGACGAAGCCAGCTTCGTCAACGGCGCCAACCTGGTGGTGGACGGTGGCCTGACGGCGGGCATGCCGATCATGGCAAACGAACTGCTGGCGGAGCGAAAGTAACGGTATGCCGCTCCTTTTCTCCCTCTCCCCATGTGGGAGAGGGTCAGGGTCATAGGCGCTAGGTTTGCGTCTTGGGGCGGGGGGTTTTGCCCCCGCCGTTCCCACAGTGTGCCCGTCATGCCCGCGAAGGCGCATAGGCGCTGACATAAGACGAAACTGGTCCGCGCTCTTCTCCTCCCTCTCCGCCCCGTTGGGGCGGAGATGGCCGGGGAGAGGTGGGGCAGGCCGCCGCTCCGGCGTCGCAGGGTCGCTTCCAACGCAATGCGAACGGGGACACCCACCTCTCCCCGGCCCTCTCCCCCCGCGAAGGGCGGGCGGAGAGGGAGAAGAAAGCGCCTATGTCTGCGCCCATGCGCCTTCGCCGGGGTGACGGGTGAGGCGTCGCTAAAGCCTACGCCCCGCGCTGCCGCCGCATGCGGATTTCCTCCAGGTCCAGATCGTGCTCCAACCGGCGCAGGATCTCGTCGTGGATGTCGCCCACCCGGTGCAGCCGCAGCAGTTCGGCGCGGGCGGCGGCGCTGGCATCCAGCCGCAACGACAATTTGGCCGCCCGTTCGGCGCGCGCCGCCCCGCTGGTCGGCGACGAACTCAGGCCGGCGACGCGGGTGCGGTATTCCTGCACCACATCCTGCGCGACGCCGCCGATCAGCGGGTCGGTCAGCGCCGCTTCGACGGAGGCGAGCGCCGCCGCCGCCATTGCGGCACGGGCCAACAACTCGTCCGGATCGTCGGCTTGGGCGGCCATGGAGCCGACGCGCAGCCAGCGGATCAGCGGGCCGAGCGTCGGCCCCTGGATCATCACCGTGCCGCAGATGACGACGAACGTGACCAGCAGGATCGGGTCGCGGCCGGGGAAATTGTCCGGCAGCGCCAGGGCGGCGGCGAGGCTGACCACCCCGCGCATGCCCGACCAGCCGATCACGACCGCCTGTTGCCAGGGCGGATACGGGTCGCGCCGCCGCAGCGGCGGCCATAGCAGGCGCGGCAGGTAGGTGCCCGGAAACACCCAGACGAAGCGGGTGACGACGGCGACCGCCGTGATCGCGACCGCAATCGGCATCAACTGCACCGAGGGCCAGAACCCCAATCGGCCCAGCACGCCGCGCAGCGACAGGCCGATCAGGATGAACACCAGGGCTTCCAGCACGAACACGACGAAATCCCAGGCCACGCGGGCTTGCAGACGCGATTCGGACCCCAGCACCTCATGCTGCCGCCAGCCCAGGACGAGGCCGCACGCCACGGTCGCCAGCACGCCGGACGCCTCCACGCTTTCGGCGGCCAGATAGCTGGCCCAGGCAGCGAGGAAACTCGCCATCACCTCCAGATTGCTGTCGTGCAGGCGGCGCAGCAGCCAGACCAGGGCAAGGCCGCAGATGTAGCCGATGGCGATGCCGCCGGCCGCGACCAGCACGAATCCGATGCCGGCATGGGTCGCATCGAACGTGCCGCCCAGTGCGACCGCCGCCGCGAATCGGAACAGGACCAGGCCGGAGGCGTCGTTGACGAGGCTTTCGCCGGTCAGGATCGTCAGCACCCGGCGCGGCAGGCGCAGCTGCTGGAGGACCGCGCCGGCCGGGATCAGCGGCGGCAGGAACAGCGTCATCACCAGCGCCGGGTCGATCTGGAACGCCGGCACGCC
>CAJCJG010000112.1 GCA_903970625.1 Solirubrobacterales bacterium 70-9
TCGAGCAGGCGGATCGTCACCGGCAGGCCCGCCATGATGCGAAACAGCTCGACAAAATCCTGCCGCTGGAACGGCAGCAATTTCGCGAGCGCCGTGCGCCGCCCGCGCTCGTCATTCGCCATGATCATCTGCCGCACGGCGCTGATGCGCGCGGGGTCGAAGAACATATGTTCTGTCCTGCACAGCCCGATGCCCTCGGCACCAAATTTTCGTGCGGTTTCGGCATCCAGCGGCGTTTCCGCGTTGGCGCGCACGCGCAACCGGCGCACCTCGTCGGCCCACACCATCAACGTCGCGAAATCGCCGGACATGCTGGGTTCGATCATGCCAACATTGCCGACGAACACTTCGCCCGATGCGCCGTCGATCGTCACGGTATCGCCGGCATACAAAACCTTGCCGCCGGCGGAGAGCGTCTGCGAACCGTAATCCACCGAAATTCCGCCGGCGCCCGCCACGCACGGCCGCCCCATGCCGCGCGCGACGACCGCCGCATGGCTGGTCATGCCGCCTCGCGTCGTCAAGATGCCGCGCGCCGCGTGCATGCCGTGAATATCTTCCGGGCTGGTCTCGATCCGCACCAAAATCACCGCCTCGCCCTTGGTCGCGCGGCTTTCGGCTTCGTCGGAATTGAACACGACGGCACCGCTCGCCGCCCCCGGACTCGCCGGCAAGCCCTTCGAGAACAGCGTGCGCTTGGCTTTCGGGTCCAGCATCGGATGCAGCAACTGGTCAAGCGCCGAGGGATTGACGCGCTTGATCGCTTCGCTGCGGTCGATCAGGCCGGCATTGGCCATTTCCACCGCAATCCGCAGGCTCGCGGCCGTCGTGCGCTTGCCGCTGCGGGTTTGCAGCATGTACAGCTTGTTCTGCTGCACGGTGAACTCGATGTCCTGCATGTCGCGATAGTGCCGCTCCAACGTTTCGCGAACGTGAAGCAATTCGGCATAGGCGGCAGGCATGGCTTCTTCCATGCTGATCTCGCCGGGCTTGCTGCGCTCGCGCGCCATTGGCTGCGGCGTGCGAATACCGGCCACGACGTCCTCGCCCTGCGCGTTGACCAGATACTCGCCATAAAAGATGTTTTCGCCGGTCGAGGGGTCGCGGGTAAAACACACGCCGGTCGCGCAATCTTGCCCCATGTTGCCGAACACCATCGCCTGCACGTTCACCGCCGTGCCCCACGTCGCGGGAATGTCGTGCAGGCGCCTGTAGGTGTTGGCACGCGGGTTCATCCAACTACCGAACACGGCGCCGATGGCGCCCCACATCTGTTCTTCCGGGTCCATCGGAAACGGCTTGCCGGTTTCGCTGCGCACCATCTCCTTGTAGCCATCGACGACGCGATGCCATTCAGACGCGCCAAGTGCGGTGTCGTCAACGACGGCCGCATCCATCTTGACGTATTCGATGATTTCCTCGAACCGATGATGATCGACGCCGAGCACGACGCTGGAATACATCTGGATAAACCGACGATAGCTGTCCCAAGCGAACCGCGCGTCGCCGGAGGCTTCCGCAAGTCCCTCGACGGTTGCGTCGTTCAGCCCGAGATTCAGCACGGTGTCCATCATCCCCGGCATCGACACGCGCGCGCCGGAGCGGACTGAGACCAACAACGGCTTGTGCTTGTCGCCAAAGTTCAGGCCAACAGCCTTTTCGACAAGCTGCATCGCGTCCGCGACCTGCGCCTTCAGATCGGCAGGATAGGTCTGCTTGTGGTCGTAGTAGTAGGTGCAGACTTCGGTGTTGATGGTGAAGCCCGGTGGCACCGGCAGCCCGATGCTCGCCATTTCGGCAAGGTTGGCCCCCTTGCCGCCCAGCAGGTTCTTCATGTCGGCACGGCCCTCGTTATGGCCGGCGCCGAAGCTGTATACCCACTTGGTCATGGTTCGCGGGCTCCTGTGTTAGCCTTCGATCTTGGAAAAGTCGGCGGCAAGGTGCATGGCGTCGCGCACACGCGACAGCAGCCGCAAACGGTTGCGACGTATGTCGGGGCGCGGGTCGTTGACGGTGACGTGTTCGAAGAAGGCATCGAGTTTCGGGCGCAGGGAAGCGAGGGTTTCCATCGCGGCGGTAAAATCTTCATCCGCCAGCAGGCGCGCGACGTTCGCTTCGACCGAATCAAGTGCCTCGGTCAACGTAATTTCTGCCGGCGCGTTAAGGAACGCGGGATTGACTGCGCCATCGTGCGGTCCGTCCTTCTTTTCCTCGATCCGCAGAATGTTGGCGGCCCGCTTGTAAGCGGCTAGTAGATTTTTGCCGTCCTCGGTGCCGAGCAGGTCAGCCACGGCGTCGGTGCGAGCGAGCAATAGAGTTATGTCGTAGCGTTCGCCGTCGGCGAACCTCAACACGGCAGCAAGGACGTCATGCCGTGCGCCTTCGCTCCGCAACTGCACCTCCAGACGTGCAAGGACGAAGTCGCCCACCTCCTCCTCGACCTCACGCCATCCACTCCGAAATTGATGGTCAGCAACAACCTTGGCCAATTTCAATCGCAGCCGTCGCTCCCGCACGATCCGAATGATCCCCAGCGCGGCGCGGCGGAGCGCGAAGGGATCGCCAGACCCCGTCGGTTTTTCGTCAATCGCGAAGAAGCCCGACAGCAAATCAATTTTATCGGCGAGTGCTACCGCAACACTGACGGGCGCGGTCGGGACTTCGTCCGCCGGACCTTTCGGCGCATAATGATCGCGGATTGCATCGGCAACGCCGGCATCCTCGCCGTCGTGCAGCGCGTAGTATCGCCCCATCACGCCCTGCAACTCGGGAAACTCGCCGACCATGCCGGTCACGAGATCGGCCTTCGCCAGCCACGCCGCCCGCTGCGCCACCGCCGGATCGGCGCCCACCATCGGCGCGATCACGCCCGCGAGCCGCTCCAGCCGCCGGACCCGATCCCCCTGGCTACCCAGTTTCGCGTGGAAAATCACCTTGTCCAGCGCCGGCACCCGGCTGTCCAGCGTCTGCTTGCGATCCAAATCCCAAAAATGCCGCGCATCGGCAAACCGCGCCCGCAACACCCGCTCGTTGCCCGCGACAATCGCTTTGCCGGCGTCAATCGCGGCAATATTTGCCACAAACGCAAAATACGGGGCCGCGTTCCCGGCCGCATCGCGCAATGCGAAGTAGCGTTGGTTGACGCGCATGGAGACCTGCATCACTTCGGCGGGAAGGTCCATGTAGGCGACGTCGATGCGGCCCAGTAGTACCACCGGCCATTCCACGAGGCCGGCAACTTCGTCGAGCAAGCCTGCATCTTCCACGACCGTCAGCGCGTGCCGCCCCGCGAGATCGCGCAGGCCAGCATCAATGATCGCGCGACGCTCGCCCGCGTCGGCAATCACGCGCCGCTCGCGCAAGCCCACCTGCCATTCGGCGGCGGAGCCGACCGCAAACGGCTCCGGCGCCAGAAACCGATGTCCCTCGGTGATGTTGGACGACGCCAATCCATGGCCGTCGTCCGCCCCGTCACGGAGATCGAACGGCACCGTGGCACCATCCAGAATGCACAGGATGCGCCGCAACGGCCGCACCCAGGTAAACGCGCTCGTGCCGCCCCACCGCATGGATTTCGGCCACGGGAACCGTCGCAGTATGCCGGGCAGTTCGCGCGCGATCAGTGCGGCCGCATCGATCCCCGGCGACACTTTCTCCAGTACCCAGAAATCGCCTTCCTCCCGCAGATCGGCTTGCGAGGCGCCATGCTTTCGCAGGAAGCCGGCCAGCGCCTGTTCCGGCGCAGTCCGGCGCGGCCCGCGCTCGCTGCCGCGCGTTGCCGCCACGCCCGCCGCAACACTCGCCACCAACGCAATCCGGCGCGGCCCAAAGAAGCTGCGCACATCCGAAGGCGACAACGGCGCCAACGCCTCGCCGACCAAGCGCACAAGATCGTCCGCCGCCCGCGCCTGCATACGGGCGGGAATTTCCTCGCTGAACAGTTCTAACAACAACTCCGGCATGTCAGTCCTTCGGCCCGGACGCAGGCGATAAACGGGTCATGCCTCCCCCGCCAGCCACGCCTCGCAGCAGCCCTTCGCCAGCGCCCGGACGCGGCCGATATAGGCCGCGCGCTCGGTCACGCTGATCACGCCGCGCGCATCCAGCAGGTTGAACAGATGGCTCGCCTTGATGCACTGGTCGTAGGCCGGCAACGCCAGCTTTTCCTGCAATAACGCCCCACACTCCCGCTCCGCATCGGCAAAATGGCGCGACAGCATTTCCGTATCGGCAAACTCGAAATTGTAGGCGCTGTATTCCTTCTCGGCGCGGAGAAAAATATCGCCATAGCGCACGCCATGCCCGTTGAAATCGAGGTCGTACACGTTCTCGACCCCCTGCACATACATCGCCAGCCGCTCCAGCCCGTACGTCATCTCAAAACTCGGCAGCACCGTCGCGATGCCGCCGACCTGCTGGAAATAGGTGAACTGCCCGACCTCCATCCCGTCGCACCACACTTCCCAGCCCAGGCCCCAGGCGCCCAGCGTCGGGCTCTCCCAATCGTCCTCCACGAAGCGGAAATCGTGCAGCAGCGGGTCCAGCCCAATCGCCCGATAACTGTCCAGCAGCAGTGCCTGCGCGTCCGGCGGGCTGGGCTTCATAATCACCTGATATTGGTAATAATGCTGCAACCGGTTGGGGTTCTCACCGTAGCGCCCATCGGTCGGCCGCCGGCTCGGCTGCACATAGGCCGCGCGCCACGGTTTCGACCCCAGCGAGCGCAGCGTGGTGGCCGGATGGAACGTGCCGGCGCCGACCTCCATGTCGTACGGTTGCAGGATCACGCAGCCCTGCCGCGACCAGAACGCATGGAGCCGCAGGATCAGGTCCTGGAAGCTGACGCGCTCGGCCGGCCGCGCGCGGTCCTGAAGGCTCTGGTCCATGGGTCGGCCCGTCGTTTCCTGAGACACCGTTCGTGGTGGCGATCATGCGTGCGATTGCGGCGCACCATAGGGGCCGGCCCGAAGCGTCACAAGGCGCGCGACGCCACCCCCGCTTGAACCCGCCCCTCCTCCGCGCCAACTCTGGCGTTGCGTTATGACTGAATCACGATCCACGGGGTTTCCATGACCAACGAGGAACGCGACCTGATTGCCTCCTTCGTCCAGCGGGTCGGCGGCGGGGCTGCGCCCGGCGCCCCCGGGCAGGGCACGGTGGCGCCGATGCCGCCGGTGGACCGGGAGGCGGATGCGCTGATCGCCGATCTGTTCAACCGCTATCCGGAGGCACGCTACCGCATCACCCAACTGGCCTTCGTGCAGGAACACGCGCTGGTAGAGGCGCAAAACCGCATTGCCCGCCTGCAATGGGAGGTGCAAAACGCCAAGCAGCAGGCGGCGCCGCCTTCCGGCGGCCCGGGCGTGTGGGGGGCCGGAGCGGCAGCGGCGCAACCCGCTGCGTCGCGCGGCATTTTCGGCAGCCTGTTCGGCAGCAGCCAGCCGGCGGCACCGCAACAGCCGCAATATGCCCCGCCGCCCCCTCAATACGGCCCGCAATATGCGCCGCCGCAGCCGAGCTATCCGCCCGGCTACAATCCGGGGCTGTTCCCGCAGCAGGGCACCGGCTTCTTCGGATCGGCGCTGCGCACGGCGGCCGGCGTCGCCGGCGGCGTGCTGGCGGCCGACGCGATCAGTTCGATGTTCTCCGGCCACGGCGGCGGCTTCGGGGGCGGCGGCTTCGGGGGCGGTGGATTTGGCGGCGGCTTCGGCGGTGGGCCGGAGGTGGTGGAAAACATCACAAACTACAACACGCCGCCCGGCGGCAACCCATGGGGCGGACCTGACCCGATGGACCAGGGCGGCGCCCTGAAATCCGACGACGACGGCAAATTCAGCGCCCCGCCCACCGTTGACCAATCGGCCTGGAGTCCCGCCCCAGACCAGGGCGGTGGCGGCTGGCAGCAGGCCGACAGCGGCGGCGGCTGGCAGGACGCGCCGGCCGACCAGGGCGACCAGGGCGGTGGCTGGGACGATGCCTCTAGCGACAGCAGCAGCGACTTCTCGTCCGACACCTGATTGATCCGCGACGTGCCCACCCGATAACCTCCGGGCCGCAAGCCCGGAGGTTTTTCATGTGCGCCGCCAAGGACAAGCCCGCGCCCGCCGCCGGTTTTCCGGGCTTTCGGCCGGCCGCCCTGGCCTTCTTTCGCGACCTGGCCGAAAACCAGGATCGCGCCTGGTTCGAGGCCAACCGCGCCACCTACGAGCACGAAGTTTTATCCCCACTGCGCGCCCTGGTCGCCGACCTCGGCACCGAGTTTTCGCGCCGGGCCGTGGGCCTGACCGCCGATCCGCTGAAAGCCGTCTTCCGCATCCACCGCGACGTCCGCTTCAGCCGCGACAAGGCCCCGTACAAAACGCATGCCGGCGCCGTCCTGTCGCGGGACGGCGGCAAGGGCGGCTTCGGCATCTTTTACATCCACCTCGACCCCACCGGCAGTTTCGCGGCATGCGGCTTCTACCAGCCGGACCCGAAATATCTGGAAGCCCTGCGGATCGCGATGTTCGAGGACGCCGCCAAATTCCGCACCGCCCTGGACGCCGCGTATGCCTCCGGCGGCGAACTGATGCGCGACGACGCCCTGACCCGCCTGCCGCGCGGTTTTGAGCACGTCGCGGGCACGGAGGCGGCCGAGTTCGTCAAGCTCCGCCATCTGGTCGTGCGCTGGCCGCTGCCCGCCAAGTCGCTGGCGGACCCGGCGCTGGTCGGCACTTTGGCGGGCTTTGGCGAGGCGGCGAAGAAGCTTTTGGCGTTTGGGTGGGAGGCGATTTGAGGTCCCACACTCTTCGCGTCATGCCCGCGAAGGCGGCCCCCTACCCCTTCCTCTCCCACCCCCGCCCCGTCTGCTGCCAATACGTCAGCGCGTGCCCCGCCTGCTTGGCCGCCGTCCAACGTAGCCGGGCTGCCACCACCGCCGCCTCGTCCTGCCCGTCGAATAAATCGAACACACGGTCGAACGAAGCAATCCGCCCACTCTCCGCCCCATCCAACAGGAACAAAAACCGCGCCCCGTTCGGCGCCGCGTCGTCGGTGGCGAGCCAGATCGGCTGCATCTCGGCCTGCCCGGTGCTGCGCGTCCCGTGCGGCAGCCAGTCGGGGTCGGGGCACAGCCACAGCGCCGTGTCCAGCGCCGCCACCCGTTCGTCGCTGCCGCACATCACCGCCGCCCGCTGCCCGGCCGCCAGCGTCCGGCCCAGCAATTTCGGCAGCGCCGCGTCCGGGCCGGTGCGGGTCAGATGGTAGAAGCCGACCTCCGCCAACCCGCTACCCCTCGAAATTGTCCGCCACCAACTTGTCCAGCAGCCGCACCCCGTAGGCGGTGGCCCCCTTCGGAACCGTCGCCGCATCTTTGGACGACCACGCCATGCCGGCGATGTCCAGATGCGCCCACGGCTTGCCGTTGACGAACCGCTGCAAAAACTGCGCGGCCGTGATCGCGCCGGCCGGCCGGCCGCCGACATGCTTCATGTCCGCGATGTCGCTTTTCAGGTGCTTGTCGTACGCCTCGCCCAGCGGCATCCGCCACAATTTTTCGCCGCTCGCCTCGCCGGCCGCGTGCAACTGCCCCGCCAGCGTGTCGTCGTTGGAGAAGAACCCGCCGATCTCGTGCCCCAGCGTGATCACCATGGCCCCGGTCAGCGTTGCCAGATCGACCATGAAGCGCGGCTCGAATTTCTCCTGGCAGTACCAAAGCACATCGGCCAGCACCATCCGCCCCTCCGCGTCGGTGTTGATGATTTCCACCGTCTGACCCGAATAGGTTTTTACGACATCCCCCGGCCGCTGAGCGGACCCCGACGGCATGTTCTCCACCAGCCCGACCAGCCCGACCGCATCCACCTTGGCCTTGCGCCCGGCCAGTGCGGCCATCAGGCCGACGACGGTGCCCGCGCCGGCCATGTCCCACTTCATGTCCTCCATCCCGGCCGCCGGCTTGATGCTGATGCCGCCGGTGTCGAACGTCACGCCCTTGCCGATGAACGCGATCGGGTTCGCCTTGCCCTTTTTCTTGCCCTTCCCGGCGCCGTGCCACTGCATCACCACCATGCGCGGCTCCTGCACGCTGCCCTGGGACACGCCCAAAAGCGCGCCAAAACCCAGCTTCTCCATGTCCTTCTGGCCGAACACGTCTACCTTCAACCCAAGCTTCTCCAGCTTCTCGATCCGCTCGGCGAACTCGGCCGGGAACAGAACGTTGGGCGGCTCGCTGACCAGATCGCGCGTCAAAAACACGCCGTCGGCCACCGCCGGCAGCGGCGCCCATGCCTCTTCGGTCGCCCCAGGGTCGGCCACCAGCAGCTTCAATTCAGCCAAACGCGGCTTCTCGTCGGCTTTCTCCGTTGTGCGGTAGCGGTCGAACCGGTAGCTGCGCAGCACCGCCCCCAGCGCCAGATGCGCCGCCTGTGCGGCCGACAGCACTTCCGCCGCGACGGATACCGTAGGCTCGCGCGCGAGTGCGCCCACCGCGCTGCCGCCCGCTTCCTCGGCGCCCAGCAGCGTCAATTCGGCCAATTTGCCGATGCCGACCGCCACCACCCGCGACAGCGTCGGGCCGGGCGCCAGGATGGTCACGGTCGCGCCCTTTTTGCCCTTGAACTCGGCTGCCTCCAGCGCGCGGGCCACGGCGGCACCCGTCGCGGCGTCGAACCCCGTCCAGGCGGCGGCCTTCGCTGCCTCACCCTCCTCCACGGGCAACAGAACGGCGCCCGAAATCGGCAGGGTGGCGCGGGCGATGGTGACATCCAGCATGGGGCGGGGACTCCGAATGGCGGGACACGGAAAAATTGCAGTCTCGCGCCGAATGTAGCAGGCGGTGGCGGGCTTGCCAGGGCTTAGGCTATGGACGTTCCCTGGACGGAGACCTTCGGGCGCATGGACGACACGGGTTTGCTGAATCTCGCCGCCGATCTGGCCAAGCAGGCCGGCGCCATCATCCTGGCCGTCCGCGCGCGCGGGTTCGACACGCTGCACAAGGCGGACGCCTCGCCGGTCACGGAAGCCGACCATGCCGCCGAGGCCCACATCGCCGCCGGCCTGCGCCGCGCCACGCCGGACATCCCGGTGGTGGCGGAGGAGGAAATGGCCGCCGGCCACATCCCCGCGCACGCCGAATATCTGTGGCTGGTCGATCCGCTGGACGGCACCAAGGAATTTTCGGCGCTGCGCGACGATTTCGCGGTCAATATCGGCCTCGTGCGCAACGGCCGCGCCGTCCTCGGCGTCGTCGGCGTGCCGGCGCACGGGGAGATGTTCGGCGGCATCGTCGGCGTCGGCGCCTGGAAGCGCACCGCCGCCGGCGAGCGCCGCATCTGCGCGCGCCCCATCCCCGATGCAGGTCTGGACGTGATCGCGTCCCGCGCCCACGCCAACGACGAGCGGTTGTCCCGCTACCTCGCCGGCCACAAGGTCGCGTCGATCCTGAACGTCGGCTCGGCGCTCAAATTCTGTCGGCTGGCGGAGGGGGTGGCAGACCTCTATCCGCGCTTCGGCCGTACGATGGAGTGGGACACGGCGGCGCCGCAAGCCGTGCTGGAAGCGGCCGGCGGCAGCGTCACGGTGGCCGAAACCGGCGAGCAATTGCGCTACGGCAAACCCGGCTGGGACAACCCGCACTTCATCTGCACCGGCTTGCGGTGACGGACCGGCTGGTTGCCGACGCCGCCGGCATCGCCCGCGCGGCCGATCTGCTGCGCGGCGGCGCCCTGGTCGCGTTCGGAACGGAAACGGTGTACGGCCTCGGCGCCGACGCCACGAATGCGAAAGCCGTCGCCGCCGTTTTCGCCGCCAAGGGCCGGCCCAGCTTCAACCCGTTGATTTGTCACTACGCAGACGCCGGGGCAGCGTTTGCCGATGTCGTCCCGAACGACGCCGCGCGAAGTCTGGCGCAAGCCTTTTGGCCGGGACCGCTAACCTTGGTTCTGCCGCGCAGGGCAAACTCCAGCGTGGCACTGCTGACCGGCGCCGGGCTGGACAGTCTCGCCGTCCGCATACCGTCGCACCCCACCGCCAGCGCGCTGCTGCGCGCCGTCGGCCGCCCGGTCGCCGCCCCGTCCGCCAACCGCTCGGGGCATGTGAGTCCCACCACCGCCGACCATGTGGTGGAGGGACTGGCAGGCCGGATTGCCGCCGTGCTGGACAGCGGGCCGTGCGTGGTCGGCGTCGAATCCACCGTGCTCGACCTGACCGGCCCGCCCACCCTGCTGCGCCCTGGCGGCATTGCGCGCGAGGCGCTGGAGGCGGTGCTCGGCCCGTTGGGGACGGCGGCGGCGGGCGCCGCGTTCCGCTCGCCGGGCCTTCTCGCCTCCCACTATGCCCCCACGCTGCCGGTGCGGCTGAACGCGACCGAGGTGGCGGGCGACGAGGCGTTGCTGGCGTTCGGCCCGCCGCTGCCCGGCGCGGCGGCCGCGTTTCAACTCAGCGAGGCCGGCGATACGGACGAAGCCGCGACAAACCTGTTTTCCGGGCTGCGCACGTTGGACACGGCCGGCGCGCGGCTGGGGCTGCGCGGCATCGCGGCGATGGCGGTGCCGGATGCGGGGCTGGGATTGGCCATCAACGACCGCCTGCGCCGCGCCGCCGCCCCGCGCGGATAGGTGTGCGGCTTGTGGCGCGTCCGGTGCCTGCCTTAATGAGCGTCAGGTCCGACGATGGAATCACGATGCGGGTGCTGATCTTCTGTCTGTCGGCAAATTTCTTCGGCACCGAGCGGCACGCCGTCGAACTCGCCAACGCGCTGGCCGAGGAGCAGGAGGTGGCGATCCTGCTGCCTGTCCGGCCAAAATCGGCCGACCGGCAGCTTGGCTACGACACGCTGCTCGCCGCCGTCTCGCCGCGCGTGCGTCTGTTCACCACCGGCCGCAAGCTGCCGCTGCTCGGGCTGTTGCGGGTGATGGCCGTGTTCCGGCCCGAGATCATCCACACCCATTTGGAGCGGTCGGCGCGCTGGGGACTGCGGCTGCCGTTCGGGCCGCCCGTGATCGTGACCAACCATTGCGGCCATCGGCCGGAATACGACGAGTGCGACGGGCTGATTTGCCTGACCCCGGCGCAGGTGGCGCAACTGCCGCCTGGCCGGCGCGGCGCAGTCTTCCAGATCGGGAACTGGGTGTTGCCCGGCCCCACCCGCGACCGCGCGACCGCCCGCGGTGCCCTTGGCCTGGGCCCCGATGAGTTCGTCATCGGCAGCGTCGGCCGGCTCGATCCGGTCAAGGAGTTTCCGGCACTGGCCGAAGCGTTCCTGGCCGCAGACCTGCCGGGAACGAAGCTGGTGATCGTCGGCCGGGGCGTGGGCGAGGAGAAGTTGCGCGCACAGGCCGCCGAGAGCGGCGGCAGGGTGGTCGTTGCCGGCTTCCGACCGGACGTGCGCGCCCTCTATCCCGCGTTCGACCTGTTCGTGCTCAATTCGTCCGACGAACCGTTCGGCCTCGTGCTGCTAGAGGCGCTGGATGCCGGTCTGCCGGTGATTGCGACCGCCACCGACGGCGCGCGCGCCATCGCCGAGCACGCGCCGCTGCATTTGGTGCCCGTCGGCGACCGGTCGGCGCTGGTGGCGGCACTGCGGGCAGGCCGGGACGGCCGCCTCGCGCCGACCGCCGGCGCCGCGGAGTCGTTCCGCATTGGTGCGATATTGCCGCGGATCGTGCAGGCCTATCGCGACGTGATCGGCCGCCGCCGCCGATCCGTGTCGTATGCGAGTGCAATCCCGATCACGACCCACACGAACAGCCATTCGGGATGAACATCGACGACAACGGAGCCGATGTCGACGCAGCCGACTCCGAGCAGAAAGATGAGTGGCAGCACCGGCAGCAGATCGCCGCGCTCCCGATAAGCGCGCCATCCGACCCGCAGGCATAACAGCAATATCCCGAGCCAGAGTGCCCCGCCGAGGATGCCGAGGTAGTAGGTCTGCGCCATCAGCATATTGTGCGCGTGATTGCCGACCTCATGACCGTTCACGTACACGAGGTCATGGGCGGTGGCACCGTGGCCGAACCAGGGCCGCTGCGCGATTCGTTGCATGTTTTCGGCCCAGAGGCGAAAGCGCAGCGAATCACCGCGCGCAATCTGGGTATCCAACCATTGCTCGCCCAGGACCCCAACAACGCCCACCGACAGCGCGAAGACGAGCATGACCGTCACAACCGCCGGCACGGCCAGCTTGCGCCCGCCGTGCCGCGCCGCCAGCAGGACACCAAACAATGCCGTGCCGACATACACCACGAATGCGGCCCTGCCA
Source organism: Solirubrobacterales bacterium 70-9 (assembly GCA_903970625.1). Classification (GTDB taxonomy): domain Bacteria; phylum Pseudomonadota; class Alphaproteobacteria; order Acetobacterales; family Acetobacteraceae; genus CAJCJG01. The sequence continues at coordinate 12,242 of CAJCJG010000112.1, forward strand.
CCGGTCGCGATCATCAATGCCGACATGGGAAGTTGGCCGGCCAGGATCGCCCAGGCCAGCGGTCCGGGCCGGGGCAACGCGATAGACATGCCGATGAGGGCAAGCGAACCCGTTATCATTGCGGTCCACGTTGCGATCGCGTTTGGGCCTAGCCCGACGAAGCGGGCGCAGCCGTCGCACGCCGTCAGAAAGCTCGCCAACTCGTATGTCGATACGACCGAGGCGGCGAGCGCGGCGATCCCCAGCACACCACGCATGTACGCAAGTCCGTAATCTCCGATCGCACAGCAGACGAGAAGGAAGTAGCCGATCCAGAATGCTCGGCGCATTTCGTCGCCGACGGTGAGCCAGTGATCGGACCAGAGCGCACTAAGCCCCGTGAGCGCCAGAAAGATAGCGACCGCCCAAACAAGTGTCCCTCGCGCCAACGACTGCCACGCATGCCGCACAGCCGGTAGCCAGATCACGATGCCTAGGTAGAAAATCCACCGCTGCTCCCACTCCGCCGGCAATAACGAAAACGCAGCACAAAATAGACCGAACCAAGCTGTTACAAATTTCTTGTATAGGTCGGAGTCGGTCAATCGCCAAATCGTCGTCAAGACAAAGTTAATGCGGATCCTCGCTCGGGGCCAACGTAATGAACCAGCTTCGCCTGCCCCAATCATTCGATCGTCCATTGTCAGTCAAACTTCTGGTCGTTGACTACGCGGCCTGGGGAGTGCTGTCCAGTATGGTGCCGTTGCGACCTAGAACAGACCGTGGATCGCCCCGTCCGGCCCCAGCCCGATTGCCTCGGATGACGGCACGCGCGGCAGCCCCGGCATCGTCATCACATCGCCCGCCAGCGCCACGACGAACCCGGCCCCGGCCGACAGCCGCACCTCGCGCACCGGCAGTACATGCCCCACTGGCGCCCCGCGCAGCGCAGGGTCGGAGCTGAAACTGTACTGGGTCTTGGCAATACAAATCGGCGAAGCGCCGTATCCCGCCTGCTCGAACCCGGCTAGACGCTTCTCGACGCTGGGGCCGAACGCCACGTCCGCCGCGCGATAGATCTCTCGCGCTATGGTGCGGATTTTGTCGGAGAGCGCCATATCGGACGGATACAGGGGCCGGAAATCGGCGCTGCCGCCGGCAATCATGGCCGAGACTTCCGCCGCCAGTTCCGCCGCCCCCCGCGCCCCGTCCGCCCAATGGGTACACAGCACCAATTTCGCCCCGAGCGGTGCCAGCGCCGCCCGAACCGCTCCGATCTCGGCATCGCTGTCGCCCGTAAACCGGTTCAGCGCCACCACCGCCGGCACCCCGAACTTGCGAACGTTTTCCACATGGCGCGCCAAATTGGCGACGCCGCGCGTCACAGCCGCCACATCCTCCTGCCCCAGCGCCGCCTTCTCCACCCCGCCATGCATTTTCAGCGCCCGGACGGTCGCCACCACCACGGCGGCGGCCGGTTTCAGCCCGGCCGCCCGGCATTTGATGTCGAAGAATTTCTCGCCGCCCAGATCGGCCCCGAACCCGGCCTCCGTCACCACCACATCGGCCAGCTTCAGCCCCAGCCGCGTCGCCATCACCGAGTTGCAGCCGTGCGCGATGTTGGCGAACGGCCCGCCATGGACCAAAGCGGGCGACCCCTCCAGCGTCTGCACCAGATTGGGCATCAGCGCATCGCGCAACAGCGCCGCCATCGCACCCACGGCCTTCAGGTCGGTGGCAGTCACATACGTGCCGTCCCGGCGCGGCGCGACCACCATCCGCCCCAGCCGCGCCTGCAAATCGTCCAGGTCGCTCGCGAGGCAGAACACCGCCATCACTTCGGAGGCGACGGTGATGTCGAACCCATCCTCGCGCGGCACCCCGTTGGCCGGGCCGCCCAGGCCCAGCACCACATGGCGCAACGCCCGGTCGTTCATGTCCAGCGCCCGCCGCCAGGTGATCCGGCGCGGGTCGATGCCCAGCGGGTTGCCCCAGTACATATGGTTGCCGACCAGCGCCGACAGCAGATTGTCGGCCGTGGTGATCGCGTGGAAGTCGCCGGTGAAATGGAGATTTATCTCCTCCATCGGCGCTACCTGCGCGAATCCGCCGCCGGTCGCCCCGCCTTTGACCCCGAAGCACGGGCCGAGGCTCGGTTCGCGCAGACAGATCATCGTCTTGTGCCCGGCCGCGTTCAGCGCATCGCCCAGGCCGATGGTCGTGGTGGTCTTGCCCTCCCCGGCCGGCGTCGGGTTGATCCCCGTCACCAGCACCAGCGCCCCGTCCGGCCGGTCCTGCACCGAGCGGATGAACTCGTAGTCGATCTTCGCCTTGTGCCGCCCATACGGCAGCAGCGCCGCCTCCGCGATGCCGGCGCGCGCCGCGATCTCGGCAATCGGGCGCAGTTTGACGGAGCGCGCGATGTCCAGGTCGCTTGCCATGGCAGTTTCCTCTATCCGGTCGGGCGATTCTGGCGGGGCTGTCGCCGCGACGCAATCGGCGCGATCAGGCCGCGAGCCGCAACGGCGCGCGACGGACCACGCCCATCGCCCGCAATGCAGAGTCCACGGCACCGACAAACCGGACAAAATCGTCCGGCGCCACGGCGCCGATGCAGCCGACGCGAAAACTCGGCTGGTCGGTGTTGTAAAAATTGCTGATCAAGAACCCGCGCGCCTTCAGCGCATCGACGAATTTTGGTAACGACCACGCCGGATCGTGCGGCGCGTGAATGTTCATCACGATTGGTCCCTGCACATCCTGGCGCAGATACGGGGTCAATCCGATGGCCCGCATGCCATCATATAACGCGCGCGCGTTGGCCGTGTAGCGCGCCAGCCGCGCCGGCTGCCCACCCTCGGCCGAATGCAGTTCCAGCGCGGTGCGGAACGCTGCCAGCACCTGCGCCGGGGGCGTGAAGCGGAAGCAGCCCCACCCGTCGCGCAGCCCGTGGTGCAGAATGTCCCACAGATCCAGCGACCACGACCCCGCCCAGCCACGCCCAGCCTGCACCGCAGCCGTCCGCGCCACGACGAACGACAGGCCGGGCATCCCCTCCAGGCATTTGTTGGCGGTGAACATTGCGGCATCGATCTCCGGGTGCCGCGACAGATCGAGCGCCAGCGCCCCGAACGCCGAGACGGCATCCAGCAGCATTTTCCGCTCCGCCGCGTGAACCGCTCGGCCAATCGCCACGGGATCGTGGACCAGCCCCGAACTCGTCTCCGAATAGACCAGTCCGACATGCCCGATGGACGGGTCCGCCGCCAAAGCACGCGCCACCGACTCCGGGTCCACCGGGCCGACCGGCGAGGCCGCCAGTTCCACGACGATCCGCCCGGTCTCCCGCGCCAGCCGCGCCATGCGCTCGGCATAAGAGCCGGTCATCGGAATCAGCAGCTTGCCGCCCGGCGGGATCAGGCTGCGGATCGCCGCCTCGATGGCGAAATGGCCGCAGCCTTGCAGCGGCAGCACCGCGTGCGTGTCCAGCACGTCGCCGGCAAGCTGGCCCACCCGCTCCCGCACGGCAGCGTAGAGCGGCCGGAACCCCGCGTCCCACGGCGCAATATCCTGCGCCATCGCCGCCTTCACCTCGGGCCGCGTCGTCACCGGCCCCGGAATCAGCAACAGCATCGCAACGCACCCCCGGTTCGGTCGCAGCACTCGCACGGGACGCGCGCCGGAATCCAGCCCCGCCGCCTTAACCAGATGTCATCGCAAGCCGCCCCGCCGGCTGCTAGTTTTCCCGCATGACCTTGCCGTTCCCCGTTCCGGACTGGCTGCCCTGGTGGGTGCCGTTCATTCTGCTGGTGCTGGCAGTGTTGTATCTGCTGGTGTTCCTGGTCATGCCGTTCAGCGTGTTCGGCGTGAAAGGCCGGCTCGATCTGATCGAGGCGCGGTTGGAGGAGCTACAACTCGAAATCCGCATGCACGGCATCCGCCCGCCCGAACCCCGCAGCTATGCCGGGGCAGAGGCCCCGCCCGCCTTCGGCCGCGCCGCCGAACGCCCGGCGCAGGAGGAGGAGCGCCCGCCACCCCGGACCGACGCCCCGCCGCCCAATGTCGGCCCGCGCCGCCGCCCGCCGGACGGCACGGGCAAGGTGGAACCAAAGCTCAACTGGCCACGACCGTGACCGCACTGCTAGGCTGCGGCCGACGATTGAGGGGCAGCCGATGCGGGTGAGCGTGGTCCAGATGAACGCCGGGTCCGACAAGGCGCGGAATATCGCGCAAGCGGCGCATCTGGTGGATGCCGCCGTCGAAGCCGACCGGCCGGCCATCGTAGCGCTGCCGGAGATGTGGACCTGCCTCGGCGGCGACCGCGCCACCAAATTCCGCGAAGCCGAGGAACTGCCCCCCGCCGGCAGCAACGCCCCCGGCGGACCCGCCTACGAATTCCTGCGCGGCATCGCGCGCGACAAGCGCATCCACGTCCATGGCGGCTCGATGGCCGAGCGCGTCGGCGAACGTCTGTTCAACACCACGGTCGTTTTCGACCGCGCCGGCAGCGAAATCGCCCGCTACCGCAAAATTCACCTGTTCGACATCGTGACGCCGGACGGCACCGGCTATCGCGAAAGCGCCATGTATGGCGGCGGCACCGAGATCGTCACCTACGAGGCGGACGGCGTGCGGGTCGGCTGCGCCATCTGCTACGATGTGCGCTTTCCGGAACTGTTCCACAAACTGCGGCAGGCCGGCGCGGAGCTGATCTTCCTGCCCTCCGCCTTCACCTTGCTGACCGGCAAGGACCATTGGGAGGTGCTGATCCGGGCACGGGCCATCGAAACCCAGTGCTGGCTCGCCGCCCCCGCGATGTGGGGTGCCCATACCGAGGGTGCCTCCGGCCAGCCGCGCCACACCTATGGCCACTCGCTCGTCTGCGACCCATGGGGGCATGTGGTGGCCAAAGTGTCGGACGGGATCGGCTGGAGCACGGCGCGGATCGACCCGGCCGTGACCGAGAAAGTACGCAAGGACATGCCGGTCCTCGCCCATCGCAAGCTGGTTTGATGGACACGCCGCCCGGCCCGATGGCTGAGGCGGCACCGCTTCTGGTGACGTTCGACCGCATCGCCATCGTCGCCTCGCCGACGACGCTCGCGCAGGACGCGCGAGCGCGGCTGGTGGCGCGCTATGGCGACTGCGACACGGATGCGGCCGAGGCCATCGTCTGCCTCGGCGGCGACGGCTTCATGCTGGAAACGCTGCACCGAAATCTCGGCCGCCAGACGCCGGTGTACGGCATGAATTGCGGCTCGGTCGGGTTCCTGATGAATGCGTTCAGCGAGGACGACCTGCCGATGCGTCTCGCTCGTGCGCAGGTGGCCGTGCTGCACCCGCTGCGCATGCACGCCATCACCGAAACCGGGCGCGTCGAGGAAGCGGTGGCGCTGAACGAAGTCTCCCTGCTGCGGCAATTGCGGCAGGCGGCGAAAATCCGCATCACCGTCGATGGCCGCGTGCGCTTGCAGGAACTGATCTGCGACGGCGTGCTGGTCTCCACCCCCGCCGGCTCCACCGCCTACAACCTGTCCGCGCACGGCCCGATCGTACCGCTGTCGGCCAATCTGCTGCCGCTGACGCCGATCAGCGCGTTCCGCCCACGCCGCTGGCGCGGCGCGCTGTTGCCGAGTTCGGCGGAGGTGCTGTTCGAGGTTCTGGAGTCGGAAAAGCGCCCGGTCGCGGCAGTGGCCGACTTTACCGAAGTGCGCGACGTGGTCTCCGTCGCCGTCAGCGAGGATCGTGCGCTGACGGCCAACATCCTGTTCGACCCGGACCAGGGCTTGTCCGAGCGCATCATCGCCGAGCAGTTCACCGCGTAGTCAGTCCCGCCACGGTTTTTTGGCACGCGGCGGAAACGCGGGCGCGAAATCGCCGCCGGTGAGGGTCAGGTTCGGGCTGTAGAACGGATCGTGCAGCATCGTGCCGGCCCAGTGCGCGCGCAGAGTGGCGCACTCCCGCTCGAACTGTTCTGCCCGTTCCGCCGCCTGCGCCGAGCCGAGGCTAGCCGACTCATGATGGATCAATTCGGCATACGGCGTCCAGACGATGCGATAGCCGGCGCGGCGCAGCCGCAGGCACAAATCGACATCGTTGAACGCGACGGCAAAATTCTCCTCGTCGAAACCACCGACTTTCGCGAACACCTCGCGGCGCACTACCATGCAGGCGGCAGTGACGGCGGAAAAATTCTGCACCACCGCCGCGCGCCCGAAATACCCGAGGTCGCCGCGCGCGAGTCCCACATGCGGATGTCCGGCCAGCCCCCCGATGCCGACGACGATGCCGGCGTGCTGGATGGTGCCGTTCGGGTAGTACAACTTCGCCCCGACCGCGCCGACCTCCGGCCGCAATGCGTGGCCGACGAGTTCCGCAAGCCAGCCCGGCGAGGTAATTTCCACGTCGTTGTTGACGAAGGCGATCAGCGGCGCATCGGTCTGCTGCACGGCCCAGTTGTTCAACGCCGCAAAACTGTACGGCGCATCGTAGCGCAGCACGCGCACATTCTTCCGCGTCGCCAGATCGCCGAGATACGCAACCGCATCGGGATCGGTGCTGGCATTGTCGATCACCAGCAGGTCGAAATTCCCGTAGTCCGCTTTTGCCAGGATGGACTCCACGGCCGTGCGCAGCAGATCGGCGCGATCCTTGGTCGGCACGATAAGCGTCACGCGCGGCGGATTTTTCGGCAGCTTCCACGCGACGCGATAATAGCCCGCATGCGGTTCGCGCGTGACCAGCGCATCCTGCCCGGTGCGGCGGAGATGATCCTCGATCGCGCGCACTGCCGCCTCGTACGGATATGTCTTCTGGTCCGTCGCCAGCGCCACGGAGCCTTCGATGGCGCGCCAGTGATACAGGATGAACGGCAGATGCTTTATGCGGCTCGGGTCGATCCGCTCGGCCACGCGCAGCGCCGCATCGTAGTCCTGGCTGCCGTCGAACCCCGCCCGAAATCCGCCGGCCCCGATCAGCGTCGAACGCCGGTACGCCGCCAGATGGACGACCACGTTCTGCGACAGCATCAGGTCCGGGTTCCAGTCGGTCTTGAACCATGGATCGAACCGCGTGCCGCGCGAGTCGATCTTGTCCTCGTCCGAATAGATCATGGCCAGATCAGGGGACTCCGTCAGCGCCTCTGCGATCATATAGAGCGCATGGTCGGCCAACTCGTCGTCGTGGTCGAGCAACGCGACAAACTCTCCGCTCGCCATCTCCAACGCCGTCTGCGTCGCCGCCGCGATGCCGCCGTTCGTCGCACGACGCACCACACGAATCCGCCGGTCCCGCGCGGCATACTCCGTCAGTATCTTCCGTACGTGCGGCTGCGGCGAGGCATCGTCCACAAGGCACAATTCCCAGTCCGGATAAAGCTGGTCCAGCACCGACTGGATACACCGTCGCAGCCACGGTTCCGGCGTGTTGTACACCGGGACCAGAACGGAGATCAGCGGTCGCCGTGCCATCGCCCCGATCCGGCGACGGATCGCCGCCCGGTCGGTTTGCGTCAGCGCATCGTAGTGCCGCACCCAGTCGCCGTACGTGCGCGGCGCCGGCACGCGGGGAACGCCATCGCGGCGCGCCAGCTCTTCGAGCAGGGTTGCCACGGTGTCCGCGAACACCGCAGGCGAACACTCGTCCCGGACCCGTTGCAGCGCGGACGCGCGAACCTCCTGCCACAGCGCCTTGTCGCGCCACAGACGCGCGCATGCTTCTGCAAACCCAGCCGCGTCCGAAGCCGCCAACAGATCGCGCCCCGGCGTCCAACCGAGTTGCCGCGCCAACAGATCGGTCGCCACCACCGGCACGCCGTGCGCCGCCGCCTGCCCGACCTTGTGCGGAATGCCGGCAGCAAATCGCGTCGGCGCGACCACGATGCGGGCCGCCGCGTAATGCGGCCGCAAATCCTCCACCGCGCCAACAAGCTCGAACGCCGTGCCGTCGAGTTCCGTAATCGCCGACACGCGATTTTCCCCCACCACCTTCAGCCGGATCGCCGTGCCCAGCGCCTGCCGCACCAGCGGAAGAATCTCCTCGGCAAACCAGCGCAGCGACTCTGCGTTCGGCGTCCAATCCTCATGCACCGCGCCGACGAACAGAATGTCCGTCCGCTCCTCGAACGGAGTTGCCGTCGGCGCCGCCGTCAGCGCATGGCCCAATACGCGCACGTCCTTCGCGCCGTTCTCGGCAAACACGCGCCGCTCGTCCGGCGAAACGGCCAGCACGATATCGGCCTGCTGCGCCAACGCCATTTCCTCGCCGAGCATTTTCGCCGCGTCGCCGGGCGACAGCGCCGTGCCCGCTTGCGCTCGCCGCAATGCCTCGCGCGCGGCCAAAATCGCCTCCGCGTCATAGACGATTTTCGCCTCGCCCAGCAGCGCCCGGTCCAGTCCGGCAAACAGCTTCATGTTCTGCGGCCGGCACACGACGATCATGTCGTAAAACCCCAGCCGCTGCCGCAGAAAATCCGCAAGATCGGGAAAGTGCCGGTCCGTCAGCACCTCGACGTCGGCCGGTAGCGAGGCGCGCACGCCAGCAAGGGTTTCGCCGAACCGCGTCATCGGAAACAGCGTCACCTCCGCCCGCGCCGCCAGCGCGCGCACAAAATCGTTGGCGCGCGGATAGCCGGAGCCCAAATGCCGGTGCGGCACCCGATCCTCGATCACCAGCACACGCGGCTTGCCTGCCCGCACCTGCCGCGCCGCCAGCAGGTTCTTCGGCTCGCGCGGCAACTGCCCCGCCAGCCAATCGCGATGCCGCGCGCGAAACACCGCCAGATTGCGCCGCTGCCGGTCCAATGCCTCGTCGCTATCGGCCGCGCTGCCGAACTCATAGTGCAACACAACGGCGTCCGGCTCGTACACCACCCGATAGCCGCCCTGCCACAGCCGCACGCAATAGTCGGTCTCCTCGTAGTAGGCCGGCGCGTACCGCTCGTCGAACCCTCCCAACCGCTCGAACAATTCGCGCGGCGTCAGCAGAAACGCGCCGGAGCAGAAATCCACGTCGCGCCGGAACAGCATGTCTGCCTCCGTCGGATCGCGTCCTCGGCCGTACCCCGTACATGTTCCGTCGCGCCAAACGATCGAGCCGGCCTCTTGCAACGTGCCGTCCGGCAGCACGATCCGTGCGCCAACCGCGCCGATGTCACCGCATGAATCCAGCGTTGCCAGCGCCGCCTCCAAAGATCCCGGCAGCAATTGCGCGTCGTTGTTCAGCAACAACAAATGGCGTCCCGTCGCCGCCTTCGCCGCGCGATTCACGCCGCGCAGAAAATGCAAATTCTCGTCGCTGCGGATCACCACCGCGCCATCCAGCCGCGAGAGCAATTCCGCCGTCGCGTCGCTGGACGCATTGTCCAGCAGGATCGTTTCCACGCGCACATCGCCATGCAGGCAATCGACCAGCGACGACAGGCAGCCGAACGTCAGCTCCGCCTGATTGTACAACACCAGCACGATGCTGACATCGGGCCGCACGGAACTCGGCAACCGCAACCGCGCCCCGCTCGCCAGGAACAGCCGCAACCGCGCCGTCAGACCAGCCCGAAACGCCGCCTTCGCGTCGCCGACCG
>CAJCJG010000113.1 GCA_903970625.1 Solirubrobacterales bacterium 70-9
CGGCCGCCGGCGATCCGGGAGGAGGCGGCGCTGCCGCCCCCGCCCCTGCCGGAGCGGCCGCTGACGCCGACCGAGCGCAAGGCGATCGATTACAGCGACCTGGAGCACTGGATGGCGCATGCCGACCAAGTGATCCGGGACACGCGCCGGGCCCTCGACGCATTGGCGCGCGGCGGGGGTGCGCCCGCCTCCCCTCGCTTGCAGGCTGCGCAAACGTCACAATCCGAACAATCCTCCGACGACCTGCCGGAGTCCTGGCTGGGCGGCCACGGAATCGACGACCATGAGTGATATCTCGACCAAGCGGCATATTGGATAGGACCTGAGCCTCACCGCAGCACAGGAGCAGTCCTCCAAGGCGTTCATCCTCGCCACGGCGTCCCTGGCCGCGGCAGGCCGCCGATCTACCTGAGCATCGGCTCGCAGCTTTCCGCTCTGACGGGTTCATTCTCAGCGGGATCGCTATATGGTCATGTGCGGCGGCCACATCCTCGCCGGTCGATGCGTCCGGACTCGGAGACTCGTTCCGGTTCTGCCAAAATGCCAACCTGATTTGGCGTGATTATGCCGGGCAAGAGCGAACAGGGGCGTTAGCGATCGTGCGGTGCGAGGCCGGCTGCGGGTGCCGGCGTTCATCGTCACGCTGTCCACGCTGTTCGTCGGGCGCGGCATTGCGCTGTATTTTTCCGGCAACAAGATGGTCGGGTTCAGCCCTTCCGTGCTGTCGCTCGGTCGCGCGTCCTACCTTGGGGTTCCCTCGGCGATCTGGGCGTTCGCGATCGTGTTTGTCGTGGCCTACTTGACGCTGTCGCAGACGACGTTCGGGCGACAGGTGTACGCGGTCGGCGCCGACCCGGATGCGTCCGCCAAGGCGGGCATCGACGTACGGCGCATCCTGGTGGCGGTGTATTGCATCGCGGGCGGGTGCGCGGCGATCGGGGGATTGGTCTCGCTCAGCCAGGTGGCCGTCGCGTCCTCGACCTTCGGGTTCCAGAAGGAGTTTCCGGTGATCGCCGCCACGGTGCTTGGGGGCACGAGCCTGTTCGGTGGGCGCGGCGGCGTGCTGGGTACGGTGTTCGGCGCGGTGCTGATCCAGACGGTGGAAAACGGGCTGGTGATGACGAACGCCGATCCGTACCTTTACCCGCTGGTCATCAGCGCGATCATTTTCATCGCAGTGCTGGTGGACAGTTCGCGCTCGTCGATACTGGAACGGCTGGAGCGGCGGCAGATCAGGGTGGAGCGAGCGTAGCCGCAACGGCAGGCGGTCATACCTTCAGGCACATCTCACCGTCGTCAAGCCAACCGACAGATCCGCGGCGGGATCAGCCTCAAGCAGTGGCGTGCGGGCCGGACTACTCCGCCGCATAGCGGATTGGCAGGGACGCCACCTCGTCGAAACTGCGGATGTGCAGGAAGCGCTCGTCTGGAATTGTCGCATCGCGAATCACCTGCACCGCACTCATCCCGACCGACCGGGCAGCCAGAAGTTCGCGCGGCGTGTCGGAGAAGCAGCAGATGTCATGCGGCGGCAGATCGAGCGATGCCGCGATCGCTCGGTAAGATGCCGCGGCCGATTTCGAACCGACCGCGAGATCGAAATGCCGGCCGAACAGCCCCGACAAGTCGCCTTCCGGGCAGTGACGAAAGAATTGCGCCTGCCAATGGGCCGAGCCGGATGCGAATGCGTAGCGGCGCACGCCGGCCGCGCGCCAGCGGCGCAAAGCGCCCAGCGCGTCGGGATAGATGTGGCCCTGCAGGGCCCCGTCGCCACAGGCTTCGTCCCACATGAAGCCCTGGATATCCTGCAGCGCCGCCACGTCGCGCCCCTCGTCCAGCCAGCGAAGCAGCAGCGGCGCCAACGGCTCGTCGGCGCCGGCAAGGCCGCGCAGCCTCGCCAGCGCATGCTCCAGCGCAGGCTCTCCCGCGTGCTGTACCAGGAAATCCGGCAGGCGCTGCCGCGCGTACCAAGTCACGGTCGAGAGCAGAAAGGATCGCGAACTGATCGCGCCCTCGATATTGACCAGGGCGGCCCGCGCGTCGATGCCGGCGGTGAAAAGCGACATCAGTCGGCGCGGCCCAGGCGCGTCGCCTCGTCCACCTCCAGGAGTCTGCCGCTGCGGACGTCGTAGATGTAGCCGTAGATCGGAATGGTATGGGGCACGAGGGGATGGGAGCGGATGCGCGCCACGTCCGCCGCCACGCTGCCGGCCAGATCGTCGAAAGTCAGCCACTTCACGAAGTGGCCATGCACCGAGCCAGGGCCCTGGCCATGATCGTGCCAGCCTTGCGCGTCGATGCTCGCGGTCTCCAGGCTTTTGTCGAGCAGCCCCGCGATGACGTCGTCGGTGAAAAGCTGCATGCCGCAATCGGTGTGGTGGATGACGAACCACTCGTGGGTGCCCAGCAGTTTGTACGAGATCACCAGGGAGCGGATCGCATCGTCGCTGGCCCGGCCACCGGCGTTGCGGATCACATGCGCATCGCCTTCGGACAGACCGGCGTACTTTGCCGGGTCCAGGCGCGCGTCCATGCAGGTCAGGATCGCGAACCGCCGCCCCGGCGGCAGTGGCAACTTGCCCTTGTCGCCGAAATCGCGCGCATAGGCATCGTTGGCCCCCAGCACTTCGTTCAGCACCGCGCTCATCGTCCGGTCTCCCCGCTCTATCGCCATCGCGCTGCGACATTATGCGAACATTCGTGGTCGTTCATAATATATCACATTGCGAATACGTCAAATAAAAACTTCTCCGTTCTGCACCTGGGGTTCGAGCCAGGGCGCAGCTTGCCGCGCCGACGACTACGCGGCGCGCGTGGACCGCGCGCGGCCGCCGCCGAAGCTGACGACCAGAACAAGGAAAATCAGCACTCCGCTGCCGACCTGTTGCCAATAGAAATTCCAGCCGATCAGCAGCAGGCCGTTGGCCACGATGTTCAGCAACAGCACGCCCAGCAGCGTGCCCGCCACGTTCGGGCGCCCGACGCGGCTGAACGTGGTGCCGAGGAACGTCGCCCCGATTGCGTTCAGCAGATAGGCGTTGCCGCTGAGCGGCACGTAGGCGCGCACCGTGCAGGACAGCAGGATGCCGGCTATGGCGCAGACGAGGCTGCCGAGCAGGTACACCCATGCCGTGTCGCGCGACACCCGCAGGCCGGAATACCACGCCACGCCCGGCTGTGCGCCCAGGGCCTCCACCCGCCGGCCGAACAGGCTGCGGCCCAGGATGGTCGCGAAGATCGCGGCGCAGCCCCCGACCACGATCATCGCAAACGGAATGCCGAGGACGGTGCCGTGGCCGATGAACGCGAAGACCGGCGGAACGTGCCCGGTGATCAGATAGATCGGCTGCCCGCCGCTGGTGGACAGTTGCTGGACGCTCTGACCGATGAACAGCGTCCCCAAGGTCGCCAGGAACGGCGTGATGCGCAGCCCCGCGATCAATCCCGCATTGAACGCGCCGACGAGTAGGCCCCCCGCCAGCCCGCCGAGCACGGCCAGCGGCATGGCGACATGCGCGGCGACGGCGGACACGAAGATCAGGCTCGCGATGTCGATGGCGGTGCCGACCGACAGGTCGATGCCGCCGGCAGCAATCGCCAAGGTCATGCCCAGCGACACGATGGCCAACAACGCGAAATTGTTGACCAGGATGCTTTCCAGGTTCCCCGGTGTCAGGAACGTCGTCGTTGCCACGGAGAAGAATGCGAACACCGCGACCAGTGCCGCAACCAGGGCGTAGCGCGACGACATTTCAACCCGCATTGGGGCGCAACATCGAAGTGGCGGCGACGACCAGCAGGATCAGCACGCCTTGCACGCCGTTAACCCAGTAGCTCGAAATGTTGAGAAGCTGGAAGCCGTTGATCAGAATCCCGATGAACAGGGCGCTGAGCAGCGTCCCCGGAATCGTGGCCACGAGCCGGCGGGAAAACACCACGCCCAACAGCGCGGTCACGACCGCGGCCAGCAGCATGTCGCCCGAGCCGGTCGTGCTGCCGCTGAGCAACGCGACGGAGAGCACCGAGGCCACGGCCGCGCACAGCCCGCTGCCCAGATACGACGCGGCCACGTAGGACGCGACCGGCAATCCGGCCGCGCGCGCCGCCTCCCGGTGCCCGCCCACCGCGTACAGCCGCAGGCCCGCAGGTGTCAGGTGCAGCACCACGGCCAGCAATGCCGCGACGCCCAACAGTACCTCGCCCAGCACCGGCACGCCCGCCGGATACTCGCCGGACAGCACATCCAGCAGCGGCGAACTCGCCGCCACCACCGTGTTGTGCGTCAGCACGAGCTCCAGTCCCGCGCACACATTCATCGCCGCCAGCGTCGCCAGCAGCGGCAGGATGCCGAGCCACACGACCGACACGGCATTGACGGCGCCGACCAGCAGGCCGGCGAGAGCCGTCGCGGCGAGGGCCGCGCCGTCGCCCCACCCGGCGCCCAGGCCGGTGGCATAGACGGCCGCGCACAGGCCGAGATTGTTGGCCACCGACAGGTCGATGCCGCCGCGCACGACATCGTTGCCCCCGGCGACGACAACCAGCGTCATCCCCAGCGCCAGCACGCCGATCACCGCCGACTGGCCGACGACATTGGCCAGGTTGCCGGCGCTCAGGAAGCCGGGGGCGGCGGCGGCGAAGGCCGCGAACACCGCGACGAAGGCGAGCAGCGAACCGGCCCGCACCAGCGTCCGCGCAGTATCGGCCGCACGCGAGCGCGGCACCGCCACGTCCACAGGCAGCGCGATGTGGGACTGAACGGTGTCAGGCATGCACCACCGCCCCGGCGCCCGTCGCGTGCATCAGCAGCGTGTCGCTGTCGGTCGCCGCCGCCGGCCCGTCGTGGACGATGCGGCCGCGATACATCACCAGGATGCGGTCGCACAGGCCCAGCAACTCCAGCAGATCGGCGGACAGCACGAGGATGCCCGCGCCCTTGCCGGCCAGTTCGTCGATCAGCCGGTAGATTTCCACCTTGGCGCCGACATCGACGCCGACGGTCGGCTCGTCGAGCAGATACAGGTTCGATTGCCGCGACAGCCACTTCGCCAGCACCACTTTCTGCTGGTTGCCGCCGCTGAGATTGCGCACCGCCGCCTCGCGGCCCGGAGTCTTGATCGCCAGGTCCCGGATCAGCCGATCCACCTCCGACCGCTCGGCGGCCCGGTCGATCAGCGGCCCCCGGGCGAAGCGGTCGAGGCTGGCGATGGTCGTGTTTTCCCGCACGGACAAGGACAGGGCCACGCCATGCCCGCGCCGATCCTCCGGCACCAGGGCGAGGCCGCCGGCAACGGCGGCTGACGGGGAGCGCCCGCCGATCCTCGCGCCTTCGATCTCGATACGCCCCGCATCCGGCCGTTGTAGCCCGAACAGACACCGCAGCACGTCCTTGGCACCCGACCCGACCAGCCCGGTCATGCCGACGATCTCGCCCCGGCGAACCGTCAGCGACACATTTTCGAACGCGCCCGCCGCACGCAGGCCGGTCACGGACAGCACAGGCGGCCCGGCAGTGCGGTGGCGGCGCGGAAACATGTCGTGGATGTCGCGCGCGACCATCATCGAGACGAGATCGGCCGCCGGCGTCGTGCGCGGATGGACGGTGCCGACGTCCGCGCCGTTGCGCATCACCGTGACCGCGTCGCAGATCTCGCCGATCTCGTGCAGATAGTGAGAGATATAGACGATCGTGATGCCCTGGGCGCGCAGCCGGCCGATGACGCCGAACAAGCTGTCCACTTCCCGCCGCACCAGGGCGGCCGTCGGCTCGTCGAACACCAAAATTGTCGGCCGGTTCAGCAGCGCGCGCGAGATCTGCACAAGTTGCTGCTGCGCGGCGCTCAACTCCCCAACCAGGGCGCCCGCCGGCAGATCGACGCCGAACGTCTCGCGCAGGATGGTGGCGGCACGCCGGCGCATGGCGCCACCATTCAGCCAGGGCAATCCGAACCGGCGCGGCTCGGCCCCCAGAAACAGCGACTCCGCCACCGTGAACGTCGGCACCAGCAGCCGGTCCTGATGGATGAAATGAATGCCGAGTTCCTCGGCGCGATGCGGCGTCAGCCGCGACTGCACCGCGCCCTCCACGGCAATCGTCCCGGCATCGGGCGCATGGATGCCGGCGAGCAGTTTGATCAATGTCGACTTGCCGGCCCCATTCTGGCCGATCAGCCCATGCACCGTGCCGCGCCCGACCCGCAGGTTCGCGTGGTCGAGCGCGCGCACACCGGCGAAATCCTTCACCAGATCGCGCATCTCCAGCGCCAGGGGACTTGCTTGGTCGGGCCGCGTCATCCGAGTCTGATGTCGATAATCTGTCGTTCCAACACGGAAGCTCCCTCTCCCGTTGTGGGAGAGGGCTTTCGAAACACGGCGCCGATCAGGCCGGCGCCTGACCAAGTTGCTTCTGCGCCTCGGCGGCATTCTCCTTGGTCACGATGAACGCAGGCACGAACGTGGTCGGCGCCAGATCGTGGTCGCCGGCGAGATAGCGGGCGACGTTCTGGACCGCCAGCTTGCCGATCAGCGACGGCTGCTGTGCCGCGACGGCCGACGCCGGCGACTTCGGATCTTTCACCAGTTCCACAACGTCCGGGCTGCCATCGACGCCATAGGTGCGAACCTCCGTCCGCCCGGCCGCCACCAGCGCCTGCGTGGCACCCACCTGCGGCACGTCCCAGGCGGACCAGATCGCGCCGATCGAGCCCTTGTCGGGAAACTTGTTCAGGATGGCGGTGATTTGCGTGTACGCGTCCTGCACGGTGTTGGGGATCACGTCGCGCAGTTCGGGCTCGATGATCTTTACGTCGGGAAAGTATTTCAGCACGGCCTTCAGCTGGTCGTAGCGGATCGCGCAGACCGGCACACCATAGAAGCCGTTGAACACCACCACGTTGCCCTTGCCGCGCAGGTCGGAGACCAGCCGCAATGCCAGTTGCTCGCCGATGTAGAAATTGTCCGACGTCGTGTTGTTGATGCTGTGCGGCGTCGCAGTGTCCACGGTGAACAGCGGAATGCCGGCATCGCGGATTTTCTTCAACCACGGGTCGAGGACGGACAGCGTGCCGAGCTGCTCGATGATCGCATCCGGCTTCTGCGCGATCAGCGTCTGGATCTGCGCGATTTGCGTCTTGTCGTTGCGGCCGGCATCGAGCGCGATCGGCTCGCCGCCGAGCCTCTTCACCTCGTCCACTTGCGCCTGATAGGCCTTGATATCCCAAAAATGGTCGGTGCCGATCACGGTGATGCCGATGCGTTTGCCGGCGAGCGACGGCACCGAAGCATCGTCGGCGGCCAGGGCAGTCGCCGGGCGCAGAAGGCCGGAACCGAACGCCGCCGTCCCAGCGGCGAGCAGCCCGGCCTTCAGCGCCGAACGGCGCCCGAGCGGTGGGATGGGCGAGTGGGGGAGGCTCATGCGAAAATCTCCTGTCGCGACTGGCGTATTATACGAATTTGTATCGCATTACTTTTATATCATACCGTATTTTGCCGTGCAAGACAGCGTAGCACGACTTCGGATCGCGCGAACCATGCGATCCCCGTTCCGGCATTGGCGCGCTGCAGGGGCGGATGCACCGATCATATACCCGATACATATCGTAAATTTATCGCTTGTCACTTGTCGAACGATAAGATGTCGGGTAACGTCAATTACACGATTTTTATATGTGTTTAAGTTGCCTTCGTCCGCCAAGGAGCCGCCAATGTCCGCACACACTCCCCTCGTCACCTTCCGTCTGACCGGCCAGGGCCGGGGAGTCGCCCAGACCGTGCGAGAAGACGGGTCGGCCCACATCATCCAAACCGACGCGCATCCGGCCTTCGGCGGCGGCGACACCGCACCGAGCCCGCTGGCCTACGCGCTGGCGGCCTTGACCTCCTGCACCCAGGTCACGTCGCAAATCGTCGCCCGCGATCTCGGGCTGACGCTCGGGGCCTTCACCGTCTCGGTCGATGCCAAGCTGGACCCGACGGTGCTGGCGACCGGGGCCGAGGGCGTCAGCAACTTCACCCGCCTGACGCTGACGGCGAGCATCGAGACCGACGCGGCGCCCGCGCAATTCGCCCATTTCGGCTCAGAGGTGGAGCGGCGCTGCCCGGTGACGCAGTTGTTCCGCCGTAGCGGTGTCGCTGTCACGACCGAATGGCAGTCCTTGCCGCTGCATCGGGTTGCGGCGGCGGCGGAATAGCCGCCGACACGGAGAGGCATCCGCCGTGACCCGACAAATCCGCCTCAACGCGTTCGACATGAACTGCGTGGGCCACCAGTCGCCCGGCCTGTGGCGGCATCCGCGCGACCGCTCGGGCGAATACAACACGCTGCGCTACTGGACGGACGTGGCCAAAATCCTGGAGCGCGGCAAGTTCGACGGGCTGTTCATCGCCGACGTGCTCGGCGTGTACGACGTGTATGGCGGCAACGTCGATGCGGCGCTGCGCAACAGCACGCAAATCCCGGTCAACGACCCGTGCCTGCTGGTGCCGGCGATGGCAATGGCGACGGAGCATCTGGGCTTCGGCATCACCTGCACCTTGTCGTTCGAGCCGCCGTACCCGTTCGCCCGCCGCATGTCGAGCCTGGACCATCTGACCGGCGGGCGCGTCGGCTGGAACATCGTGACCGGCTATCTGAACAGTGCGGCCAAGGGCGTCAGCGGCACCGATCAGACCAGCCACGATACCCGCTACGAGATCGGCGACGAGTACATGCAGGTGATGTACAAACTGTGGGAAGGCAGTTGGGAGCACGATGCGGTGGTGCGCGACCGCGCCGCCGGCATTTTCACCCACCCCGAAAAAGTCCACAAAGTGCATCACGACGGAAAATATTTCCGTGTCGATGCGGTGCATCTGAGCGAGCCGTCGCCGCAACGCTCGCCGGTGCTGTATCAGGCCGGCGCTTCCAGCAAGGGTATCGCGTTTGCCGCCGCACACGCCGAATGCGTGTTCATCGCCGCCCCCAGCAAGACGGTGCTGGCGCCGCGTGTGGCCGACCTGCGGCGCGGCGCGCGGGCGCAAGGGCGGCCGGCGTCCGACCTGCTGATCTTCACGTTGATGACGGTGATCGTCGGCCGCACCGATGCGGAGGCGGAGGCGAAACATGCCGAGTACCGCAGCTATGTCAGCCACGAGGGCGCACTCGCGCTGATGTCCGGCTGGACCGGCATCGACTTCGCCGAGTACGGCCTCGACGATCCGATCCGCTACATCAAGAACGACGCGATCCACTCGGCGGTGGAGGCGCTGACCTCGGCCGATCCGGATCGGGTGTGGACGGTGCGTGAACTGGCCGAGTTCGGCGGCATCGGCGGCATGGGGCCGGTGATCGTGGGCTCGCCGCAGCGCGTGGCGGACGAGTTGCAGGCGTGGGTGGAGGACACCGACGTGGACGGCTTCAACCTCGCCTACGCCGTGACGCCGGAGACGTTCTCCGACATCGTCGATCTGCTGGTGCCGGAATTGCAGCGGCGCGGCGTGTTCAAGACCGAGTACGCCCCCGGCACGCTGCGGGAAAAACTGTTCGGGCGCGGGCCGCATCTGGAGGCGCCGCATCCGGGTGCGGCGTATCGGCACTGGCTGCGGCAGGATGCGGAGGCCGAGTTGGCATGAGCACGCTGGACCGGCGCCAACATCAATCGCACGCACCCGCAACCGCACGGCCCGCGCCACACATCCCGCCGCGCCGCACGCCCGCACGACGGATCGCCGACGATGCCGAAGCGCTCGCCGTCGCGCGCCAACTGGCCGCGCAATTCGCAGTGGGCGCCGTGGTGCGCGACCGCGAACGGCGGCTGCCGATTGCCGAACTGGATGCGTATTCGGACAGCGGCCTGCTCGCGATCACCGTTCCGAAGGCACACGGTGGCGCGGGAGTTTCGAACGTAACGCTCGCCGAGGTCACGGCCACGATCGCGGCGGCGGACGCAAGCCTCGGCCAGATTCCGCAGAACCATCTTTACATGGTCGAGGCCATTCGCCTTGGTGCCAATGCCGAGCAACAGAAACATTTGTTCGCCCGCGTGCTGCATGGCGACCGCCTCGGCAACGCCTTCACGGAAATCGGGGGCAAGTCGCCGGTCGATTTCAAGACGCGCGTCGTGCGACACGGCGATGAGTTTGTCCTGAACGGCCAGAAATTCTATTCCACCGGTGCGATCTTCGCTCACGTCATCGTGGCCGTGGCCCTTGACGAGCGCGACCGCTCGACGCTGGTGTTTCTGGATCGTGCCACGCCCGGCCTGCAACTGATCGACGACTGGGCCGGTTTCGGCCAGCGCACCACCGGCAGCGGCACCACGCTGTTCGACGATATCGTGGTCGCACCGGCGCAAATCGTGCCGCATCAGGACGTGTTCGACCGGCCGACGACGATGGGGCCGGTGGCTCAGTTGATTCACGCCGCCGTCGATGTCGGCATCGCGCGCGCGGCGCTGGCGGACACGCTGGCCTTCACGCGGCAGCACGCGCGGCCATTCTTCGAGACCAAATACCAACACGGGTACGAGGACCCGCATCTGATCGCCGCGGCGGGCGAACTCGTCACCCGCGTTAACGCGGCCGACGCATTGCTCGCCCGCGCCGGCCGGATCACGGACGCGGCCCAGGCGGACCCGACAGCGCAAACCGTGGCCGCCGCCTCCATCGCCGTCGCGGAGGCCAAGGCGCTGGCGACGGAAGTCTCGCTGCACGTCGCGACCAAATTGTTCGAACTGGCCGGCTCCCGTTCGACGCTGGAGCAGTTCGATTTCGACCGCCACTGGCGCAACGCGCGCACGCACACGCTGCACGATCCGGTGCGCTACAAATACATCAATGTCGGCAATTACTACCTGAACGACATCCTGCCGCCCCGCCACGGGGCGATCTGAGCACGCGGCATCTGCGCCGACGATGGGCCCCGCCGCGTCAGCCGACGAACAGCAAATGCTCGGTGGCCTGCCGGTCGGCATGGAAATCGGCGAGCGTGCCGGAATAGCGGACGGCACCCCGGTCGATCACATGCACCGTGTCGGCCAGCCGCGCGACCAGGACGCTGCTTTGCTCGGCGAGCAGGATCGCAAGGCCAGCCGCCTTCAGCGTCGCGAGCCGTTCGCCCAGCACCTCGATCACCGCCGGCGCCAACCCTTCGGTGGGTTCGTCGAGCAGCAGGATCGCGGGGTCCAGCATCAGCGCGCGGGCGATGCACAACATCTGCTGCTCGCCGCCGCTCAGGCGGGTGCCGGGACGGGTGCGCAAGGCGGCGAGCGGCGGGAATAGATCGTAGGCGCGCTCGATGGGCCACGCCGCCCGCGCAGCCGGCGAGCGCCGCGTGACGCGCAAATTTTCCTCCACCGTCAGCCCCGCGATGATGCGGCGCTCCTCCGGCACATAGGCGATACCCGCCTGCGCGATGCGGTGCGGCGGCAGCCCGGCAAGGTCCAGGCCCTGGAAGCGCACCCGGCCCGCCGTGACCGTCACGAGGCGCACCACCGATTTCAGCGTCGTCGTCTTGCCCGCCCCGTTGCGGCCGAGCAAGGCCGCCACCTGCCCGGGCGCCACCGTCAGCGACAGGCCGAACAGCGCGGGGGTCGCGCCGTACGCGGCGTGAACGGCTTCCAGCTCAAGCATGGAACTGTGTCCCGAGATATGCGGCGCGCACGGATGGGTCGGCCCGGATCTCGGCCGGCGCGCCCTCGGCCAATATGCGGCCGCGATGCATCACCGTGATGCGGTCGGCGAGCGTGAACACCACATCCATGTCGTGTTCGATGATCACCGCCGTCATGCCCCGCGCCCGCACCAGATCGCGGATGAAGCGGACCAGCGGCAACCGGTCGGCCGCCGCCATGCCGCACGTCGGCTCGTCGAGGAGCAGCACCGTCGGTTCGGCCGCCAGCGCCACCGCCAGTTCCAGCCGCCGCTGGTCGCCGTAGGCAAGTTGCTGCGCCGGCGTGTCCACCTGCGCGGCCAGCCCCACCGTCTCGGCCAATGCCGCGATATCGCCGTCGTGCAGCCCGCGCGCGCGGCCGAACAGGCGCCATTGCTGGCGGTGCCGGGCGATCATCGGCACGCGGATGTTTTCGCGGACGGTGGCCTGCGGAAACAGATTGTTGATCTGGAACGTCCGCCCGACGCCGCGCCGCGCCAGAAGGTGCGGCGGGCTGCCGGCCACGTCGCGGCCGCGCAGCCGGATGCTGCCGGCGGTCGGGCGCAAGGCCCCGGTCAGCAGATTGAACACGGTGGTCTTGCCCGCGCCGTTGGAGCCGATCAGCGCATGGAACGCCCCGGCTTCCACCGCGAAATCGACGCCGTCGATGGCCACCACGCCGCCGAACCGCTTGACCAGCCCTCGCACGGCCAGCACCGGCGTCGTGGCGTCCCCTTCGCTCACCGCCGCGCCGCCGGCCGCAGCAGCAGGCCCGCCAGGCCCTCCGGCCGATACAAGCCGACCAGCACGACGATCACCCCGAGCATGCTGAGCCAGTATGATGTCACGGACGGCGCCAGCGTCGCCACCGCCCGAAACACCAGTGCCCCGACAATCGGTCCGGCGAAGGACCGGGTGCCCCCCAGCACGCAAACCAGCAGGGCGTTGGTCGAGGTCGCGAAGCCGGCCGATTCGACGAACATGCCACGCTGAAAGAACGCCAGCAGCACCCCCGCCAGCCCCGCCATCGCGCCGGAGATGGCGAAGGCGGCGATCTGGATGGCCTTGACGTTCAGGCCGGCGAACGCGGCGCGCCCGGCATTGTCCCGCACCGCCCGCAACGCCGCGCCGAACGGCGAGCGCGTCAACCGCCACAGCACTGCCAGCGCGCC
>CAJCJG010000114.1 GCA_903970625.1 Solirubrobacterales bacterium 70-9
GCTCGGCCGAGACGGCAGCCGCCTCCGGCGCGGAGGCGGCGATCTGGTACAGCAGCGGCGACGGCGGCACAGACTGCGCCCCGCGGTCGCCCGAGCGCTGGCGCAATGCCGCGTATTTCTCCTCGAACTCGTCCGCCATCGCCTGATACACGTCCCGGTAGAGCGGATCGTTGCTGCTATCCACCAGCCGCCGGCACTCCTCGATCTTCGCCGCATAGTACGTCAAATCAGTCATGTTCACGCGCTCCCCCAGCGCCATGGACCGACGCGATTCGATCCCCTTCGCTATCCTATATGAAACTGTACACGTTATGCACAAGTCGAGTCGCACAAAATGAGAAGCGGGGCAGAGCGAAAATCGGCGTGAATCTGGCGTTTGCGGTGGGTTCGGGCCATGCGCGGGTGCCGCGCCACGCGCCAGGCTTGCATCGGGCGGATGGGATGCACGCCTTTGGGACCGGCGCAGGTGCGGCGCCAGCCGGCCTGCACCCGTAACCTCGCTTCTGCAATATCCGCACGATGTCTGCAACCGAATCGCGAACCGGCCGTTTCGTTTACGCCATCGGCGCGATCGGCCGACAGCGCAGCCCCAACGGCGAGCAGCGACCATGCGAAAAAGGAGAGTATGTGAGCCCGATGACACGCAGGAGTGGAAAGACGCTCCGCGTCGCCGAATCCTGGGCAATTTGAACCCTTGCACTTCGCTGAATTTTTGAGAATATTGGCGTGTGATGTGCCCTTTGCCCCTCGTTCGCGCCAAAATGAGCCGCCACCCGCTCGGCCGGCGCCATGAGTTTGGCCTTCGTGTCGGGCGGCACCTCCTGTCCGACCGGGCGGGCGTGACGGCGATCGAATACGCGCTGATGTGCGCGTTGCTCGGGTTGGCCATCATCGGCGGTGTGAACGGCTATGCGGGCAATCTCGGAACGCTGATGAACGCGACGTTCTCGAAACTCGCCTCGACGATGTAGGGGACTGCGCAGAGCCCGGATCCTCGGCCGCGCCCGCCGGCAGGCGCGACTTTTTTCTTACCGCCCCGTTCGATCATTTCTTGACACGCGCGGCAAACGCGCGTCGCCTTGTTACATTGCGCAAAGGAGCCGTATCTATTGGAAATTAGTGGCCCCTCGCGGAACTGTGCGGGTCTCGATTTGGGTGCGAAATTGCAAATTCTAGCAATGTCCGTCTATTAACGCGCGGCGTCACCATGCGGATGAGACCAGGGGCCGGACATCCCCGGCAACAGGAGAGACATATGCCGATCTGGATTGCCGCGCGATGGAATGTGCTGCGGGCCGACAGGCGCGCGGTCACGGCACTGGAATACGGCCTGATCGCGTCCCTGGTTGCCGTCGTCATTATCGTCGCCGTCAGAACCCTGGGCACGAGCCTGAGCACGACCTTCAACAAGGTCGCGACGACGCTCTAGCCCTTCAAAACGTCGGTCTTGAGCGGCAGCATCTCGCCGAGCCACGCCGCATGCGCCGTGTGGTCGGCCAGTTCGTGCCCCGTCTCCGGATGCACCAGCACCGACAGACCGCGCCGGTTCAGCATCAGCCACGACAGCAACCCCGGCATCAGCGACGGCGGAAACGCCACCTGATACATGGCGCGCGTGTGGGGGCCGACCGGCACCTCGTGCCAGCGGCCCAGCACCGCACGCGGAAATGCCGCCGCGATCCCCTCCCGCACCCAGGCCGCCTGCGGCCGAGTGTCCGGCTCGAAATAGACATGCGCGTGCCAGTCGTGGATCGCGGCCGGGTCGGCAAAGACGGGTTTGTCGGTCATGGCGCTGCTCCCAAGACACAGCGCATGATCGCACGAACGCCCGGGCGCGGCCTAGCCCGGGCCGCCGTCCCTACCCCGCCATCGCCGCCGTGCGCACCCCGCCGGCGATGCCGGTCACGAACAGGATTTTGCCTGTGTCCTTGGTGCTCACCAGCAGCATGTCGCCCTGCGCCAGCATGTCGGCGGCGCCGTCGAAGAAGCCGGGCTCGGCGACTTCCTCGGCCGTGGCGGGCTGCACCAGCGTGGCACCGAGGGTCGGGACGTTGGCGCGGTAATGCCACAGGGTGAACCCCTGCGCGTAGGCAAGCACCGACAGATTGCGGATCGCGAAGGCCATCGCACGCTCCTTTTCATGTGTTCAACGCGCCGCGCACCAATCACGGTCCACACGGCACAAAAAAACGCCGCCTTCCGATAGCAAAGCGGCGTCTAAACCCAGTCATTCGGCGACGAAGACAAGTATCCCGCCGACGGACTCAGCTATAGGGCGGGTCGTGGGATCGTGTCAACGGCATTTTTTCCTATTTTTGACATTCAGGTCTTCGGCTGCGGCACGACGACGATACCCCTGACCCGCAGCGGCCATTCCAGCAAGGCCAGCGCCTCCGCCCACAACCGCGCCTCGATCCGTTCGGACGGCCGGTCCCGGTCCGGCCGCAGGCCGCGTTCGCCCCAGGAGCGCAGCACCCGGGCGTGGGCGATGTCGATCCGCTTGCGGCGATACAGACCGTCCAAGCACCGCACCACATCGTCGGGCTCGCAGGGGCGCGGTACCCGGCCCTGGCCGGAAGGGCGGCTGCCGGTGCCGCCCTCGTGCCGCGCCAGCAACGCCGCCATGGTCCAGAACCACGCCTGCTCGGCGCTGCGGAATGGCTCCGGCGGGATGCCGCGCAGATCTTTTCGCTCGAAGCCCGGATGCGCATAGACCCGGATCGACTGCATTGGTCGCTCTCCATCATAAGAACGTAATAGGAACATAGAACCACGACAGTGCCCCCCTGGGCAAGTGGTCCGCGCAAAAATTCCTATTCCCTGCGGCGCATTTTCCCAGCACACTGCGTCTCACGCCGAGTCGCATCGCCCCATGCCAGCCAGTTCAATGCCTTCACAGCCCGCCCTGCCATGAAACACGAAGACATCTGGCGCGCGCTGGACACGCTGGCGGCCGAGCACGGCCTGTCGGCCTCCGGCCTCGCCAAGCGCGCGGGCCTGGACCCGACCACATTCAACCCATCCAAGCGCCGCATGCCGGATGGGCGGCAGCGGTGGCCCTCCACGGAAAGCCTCGCCAAGGTACTGGTCGCGACCGGGGCGGAACTGGAGGCGTTCACGGCCCTGGTGACGGGCGCCCGCGCGCTGCCCGCCGCC
>CAJCJG010000115.1 GCA_903970625.1 Solirubrobacterales bacterium 70-9
CGGGAATGGCATCGCCGACCGGCCGCCACAACGGCGCCACCGCGACCGGCCAGCCGGCGTCCTCAAGATGGCGAGCCGCAACGTATCCGTCGCCGCCGTTGTTGCCGGGGCCGCACAGCACCAGCGTCCGGCACGGCGCGAACCGGTGCCGCACCGCCCGCGCGACCGCCCGCCCGGCATTCTCCATCAGCCACGCGACCGGCCGCCCCCGCGCCACCGCCTCGCGGTCGACACGGCCCATCTGGGAAGGTGTCAGCAGTTCGGGGGGAAGCGGCACGGCCATGCTCCGGCGATAACGACACCGGCATCCTACGCCGCTTTCCGCGACGCGGGCGCCATGCCGTAATATGGTCCGGCAGCAGCGGAGCGACCTGCCATGGCGGTTGTGATCACGGTCGCGCAGCAAAAGGGCGGCGCGGGCAAGACGACGCTGGCGGCCAACCTCGCGGCGGCGCTGGCGGGGCGGCGGCGCGTGGCGCTGTTGGACATCGACCCGCAGCGTAGCCTCGCGCGCTGGCACGGGCTGCGGGCGCTGCACAAAACGGCGGCGCCGATCCTGCTCTCCGACGTGTCCGGCTGGCGGCTGGCCGCGGAACTCGACCGACTGCGCAAGGACCATGACGTGCTGATCGTGGACAGCCCGCCGCACATCGACACCGACGCCAAGCTCGCGGTGCGCAGCGCCGATCTCGTGCTGGTGCCGCTGCAACCCAGCCCGCCCGATCTGTGGGCGGCCGAGGGCACGCTGAAACTGGCGGCGAGCGAGAAGCGGCCCGCTCGCCTGGTGCTGAACCGCGCCCCCGCCGCCGGCAAATTGCGCCAGCAGGTGGAAGCGGATATCGCCCGGCGCGGCGACCTGATGCTGGCGGCGACGCTGGGCAACCGCGCGGGCTTTGCAAGTGCCTTCGCGCAGGGCCTGGGCGTGACCGAAACCGCCCCCAAATCCGTGGCGGCGGCCGAACTGCTGGCGCTGCTGGCCGAAATCGAAGGAATTGTCGGATGACCCTGAGCATCTTGTTGGCGCTGCATCTGCTGGGCGCCGTGGTCTGGGTCGGCGGAATGGCATTTGCCTTCCTCGTCCTCTGGCCGAGTCTCGTCGTGCTGGAGCTGCCACAGCGGTTGGCGCTGCACGAAAAAGTGTTCAAGAAATTCTTTCTGTATGTCTGGCACGCCATGCCGATTTTGCTGCTGACCGGCTACGCGATGCTGTTCGGCGTGCTCGGCGGCTTTGCCTACGTCAACTGGGCCGTCCACCTGATGCATTTGCTCGGCCTGATCATGGCGGCGATTTTTCTCGTGATCTTCTTCGGCCCATGGAAGGCCATGCGAACCGCGATGGCATCCGGGGACCGACCGGCGGCGGCCGGCGCGGTGGACCGCATTCGCCTATTGGTCGGCATCAATCTGGCAATCGGGGTGATCACGGTCGTGGCGGGTGCCTGGGCCAGTTAGCGACGACGATGGGTCAGTAGATCTCGACTTCGTCGAGATGGAAGTATTGGGTCTCCTGCAACTGTAGCCGCACGAATTGCGCCTGTATGCGTCGCGGAAAGACGCGCAACGGCCGGCCGTCGATCCCGCCGAAGCGCCGCCCCGACTGGTCGTGGATCTGCTCCCACCGAAGGCCATCGGTCGATACCGATATGGTCATGCTGCGGGCGCGCTCGCTACAGACATCGACGCGGTTGAAGACCCGGATCTCCTGGATCGGTCGCATGCGCTCCAGATCGACCTGCCACCAGGGGCCGGGTTCGATATCGGTGTGGAAGCCAAATGCGCCGGTTCGCTCGCCGTTGTTGCCGCCTTGCGCATCGTCGGGCTTGGACCAGACGGAAAAGCTGCTTTGCGATGCAGGCTTGCCGAGTGCGATATTGACGGCCCGAACCGGCGGCAGCGGCCGGTGGCCGTCGCGCAGGTAGAAGGCATCGCCGTAGCGATATCGCCCGATTTCCATCCACTTCATGTGGAAGCCGAAGCCGCGCAGGAAGGCGGTGATCTCATCGACGGTGCAACCACCCTCGTAGAGCGGGATCTCGCTGACTTCGGCGAATATGCCATCGACATGCGGCAGCATCGACCGGGCGCCCTGGAGAACCTTGAGTTCCGCACCTTGTGTATCGATGACCACCAGATTGAACGTTGCTCCGCCGGCCTCGGTCTCGACGATCTCGTCTAGCGTGCGCGTGACGACCGGCTCGCTTGCGACGTATCTCACCGTCGGAAACAGATTCTTGTGCTCCCCGAGCGGGAAGATGCTCGACGATTCTCCCCCGTTGTCCGCAATATTGAGCTCCACGGTTTGGCCGCCGATGTCGGAGCACGCGGCCTTGATGGCAACATGGCCGGGCCAGCCAACAAGATTCTGTTGCAGCACCCGGAACACGCTGCTGACCGGCTCGATGTACAGGCAGGTGTCGGCCCCGGCCAGGCGGTATGCGTCGCGCTCCTGCCCGGTGTTGGCACCGACATGGATGATTCCAACAACGTCGAGTTCGAAGAACTTCATCAGGTCCAGGGCTTTCATCCTGGACCTCGATGCATCTCGCCTTGTCTGCGGCGGGCCGATATCATGCTGCGAACACTCCGCTCGGGCTGCCTAGCCGGCAAGCCACTTTTCCAGCGTTGCCACCACGCGCTTGTCGTGACCGTCCTTATAGGCCCGTAGCAAACCGCCGGCCGAATGATTGAAGTTGTAGCGACTGACCTCGGCCGCCCGCCCCGCCCAGCCGGCCGGGTTCCTTTGAATGGCTGAAATCTGCGCGAGAATTTCAGCCAGCACGGCAACGAAGCGCATCGGCGGGGATTTTATCGAATCGTAGCCCGATGGCAGGGCGGGGGCGAAATCCTGGAATCCGAGGTCCGTGAGGATGCGGAGCGCACCCGGATTGCCGACGATGAACGCGGGATGGCCGAGACAAAAGGCCTTTATCGTCTTCTCGGTGATCCGATCGATCGCGCCGTCGGAGAAATCGGTTTCCGTCACGATCGAAAAACAGGTTCTTAGATAGGTGCTGATATCGATCTTATCGACCAGTTGGTTGCCGGTGTCTGCGAATTCGTCTATCCGGATCGGCCCCATCGCGACGATCTCGGCAACGGCCTTGTCGAGAAACGGAATTTGCCATTGCTGCAACAGAGTCTGAATCCACGCCGCATCCAGCGGAATCCCTTTGGCGTAAGACAAGCCGCTGAACGATACCAGGCAGCGGTCCAGGATTTGGTAGTGCTGCAAGGCTGCGACGGCACACACGCGATGAAGCCGAGGTGTGGCGTTCAGGCACAGCGCGAAATGCGTCTTGCGCATCGGGTCGTTCACGGCCGACGCGTAGTCTGCCATGTGATCGGTCGCGTCCGCGCGCCATGAAGGATTTGCGAACCAGTTTGCCATCAGCTTGATGTAGTAGTCGTAGTACTCGAAGCGCAGCAGGCTGCTTCGATCTGCCGCGTAGGCCGCCCGGTAGGCCGATTCGATCGCCCGGTTCTGGCTCAGCCATACCGCCTGCCGGCCCGGAATATCGTTCCGGTCGAGGAAGTCATGGATCGCGTCGAAGCAGGATCGGTGAAGCTCCGGCCCTTCGTTCGACAGATCGAACAGCAGCAAGGCACGGCCGCTGCGGACATCCTGGATCACCGCCGGTTCGATCGACGAGGCAAAATGCGGCACGTTGTTCTTGAGACAAGCGTCCGGCACCAACCGCCAGTTGTCCTGGACCGGAACCGCACAGACATAGCCGCCATCGGCCGGCGGCCGATTGTCGGGCGCCAGCCGGACCAACGCCCGCCCGTCATCGTCAAAGAAAATCGCGCCAACGAACGGCCCGGCATCTTGGTGATTGCGAAAAATCAGATTGAGCACGGGCTACTCCGTGGCCGGGCGTGACGCGTGGCCGGGCCGAACGGCGCCCGTTTTTCGCAGCACCAGCGTCGTCCATTGCCCTTCGCGAATGACGTGTTCCAGCACCAGCCCGTGATGCCGATGCGCCGCCAGCACCCAGCGCGCTTGGCTGCCGAGCAGGCCCGCCAGAATTGCGGTGCCGCCCGGCGCCAGCGCGGGCGCGAGGTGCTTGGCCATCCGCGTCAGCGGCCGGGCCAGGATATTGGCGAAAATCAGGTCGTAGCGGGAGTGGCCGCGCACCGCCGGGCTCCCCCAGCCGTCGGCGCGCAGCGCCCGCATCCGTGCGCCGAGGCCATTGCGGCGCGCGTTGTCGCGCGCCACCCGCACCGACCACGGGTCGATGTCCGTCGCTAGCACGCGCCGGTGCAGCAATTTTGACGCCGCCATCGCCAGGATGCCGGAGCCGGTGCCCAGGTCCAGAGTATGTTGCGGGCGGCGCGCGGCGACCCTCTCCAATGCGCGCAGGCAGCCACGGGTGGACCCGTGCTCGCCGGAACCGAACGCAATGGCCGCGTCCAACACAATGGTCAGGCGCCCTGGCGTGAGCGGACCGTCAAGGTGCGTCCCGCGCACCGCGAAGCGCCGGCCGACGAGCTGCTCCGGAAACGCCTCGAACGTCCGCGCCAGCCAGCCCTCGGCCTGGGTCGGGTGGCGGGTGACGGCGGCGGCAAACCCGGTCGCGAGTTCGGCGAGGGCCAGTGCCATGGCGAGGTCGGACTCGTTGGCGCCCTGGTCCTTGACCCCCTCGATGGTCCATAGCCCTGTGTCGTCGTCCTTGAAGAACCCGACGGTGCCGCACGCCTGCGCCAGCGCCGCCTCGTAGGCATCCAGAGCGTCTTCCGGCACGACGACGGAGACTGTTTCGAGGGCCGTTGCGTGGCGCAGCATCATGTGCGTTCCACGAACCGGTCCAGCACGCGCTTGGGGCCGGAATGCTCGAAGTCGATATCGAGCTTGTCGTCGTCCACCTTCGTGACCGTGCCGTAGCCGAATTTCTGGTGGAACACGCGGGCGCCCACCGGCATCCGATCCTCGCGCGGCGGGCGGGCCGGTTGCTCCCACACGTCGATCGTCTTCGGCCGGCGCGCTGCCAGCGGGAACTGGCCGGTGAACACGGTGGGCGCCGAAATCATCCGCTCCCGCTGCATCGCGGCCGAACCGATGCGGTCGGCGTGCGCGTCCGGAATTTCGTCGAGGAAGCGGCTCGGGATGCTGTCCTGCCATTTGCCGTAGATTTGGCGGTTGGCGACGTGGCTGACGATGGCGCGGCGGCGGGCGCGCGTCAGGCCGACATAGGCG
>CAJCJG010000116.1 GCA_903970625.1 Solirubrobacterales bacterium 70-9
CATCGGTAGCATTTTTCTCAAGACGGATGCGAGTTGGGCAAGCACAAAAGATGAAGTCCGCTTAGTGTTTTCTTCAATAACACGACTTACCTCTCTGATGACGGGGCTGCGACGATATAAGCGCAGGTCCCGAAGATTGCTATTGTGCCGCGGTGCTCACTACGGGGAAGGTCCGGTGCTCGCCATCCTCGCCATGCTCGCGCGGAAGAGCGCGCTGCGCGTGGCTCCGGGTGGCTCCGCTCCTCTCTTCCCCTTCGTTCTGCTCCGCGGCCCGTAAAGTTAGGTCGGGACGAGAAAGCAGGCTCTCAGATCGAACAAGAAAGCACCAACAGAGCGGGGGTGTAGGAAAACGGGTAAACGCCATGAGATGCATCTTGACGCGGCCTAGGTCTTTTGAACGGCGTAGCCGTCGATGAGCTCCACATGACCGAGCAGCAGATACCAAAGCTCCCCAATCCCGTGGGGCCACTTTACACAATGGCCGCGGGCGAATGTTGCACATTCAGTATCTGACCACGGAAATGGCTTGTCACTGGGCCACGCGACCCAACCAGGCCTGACGGTGCGGATTCCGACGAAGGCGGCCACCTATTCCAATCTGATCGCGGCCACCCTTCCAACTTGATGGCGGCCACCTGAGATTGTCTCGCCAGGTCGATTTGGTCATTTCACAGTCGGGCGGTCGAGGTCAAGCAATAGCCTTCGGTTTGCGCAGGGTTTCACCTGTCAGCTCTATCCGGTGCGCGTTGTGGACCAGCCGGTCGAGGATGGCATCGGCCATGGTCGGGTCGCCCACGATCTCATACCAGCGCTCCACCGGAACCTGGCTGGTAATGATCACCGAGCCCGCATTGTAGCGGTCCTCGACAATCTCGAGCAGGTCGCGGCGCTGCTCTGCGGTCAGCGGTTCGGGGCCCCAGTCATCCAGGATCAGCAGGTCGGTGCGGGCGAACTGGCGCATCAGCCGCCCGTAGCGGCCGTCGCCGCGCGCCAGTGCGAGGCTGGCGAACAAGCGTGAAGAGCGCTGATACAGCACCGAGAGATTTTCCCGGCAGGCCTTGTCGCCAAGCGCGCAGGCCAGCCAGGATTTGCCGGTGCCGCAAGGGCCGGTGATCAGGCAGTGGCGATGCGCGCGAATCCAATCGCATGCACCCAGATGAAGGAACATTGCACGATCCAGATTACGCGGCGTGCGGTAATCCACATCCTCGATCTTGGCGGCCTGGCGCAGCTTGGCGGTGCGGGCCCGCGATGCGAAGCGCCGCTGCTGCCGCAACGTCGCTTCCTGTTCCACCAGCAGGCCAAGCCATTCGGCGTGCTCCAGACTTCGGCTTTCTGGATTAGCCGCCAGATCGCGAAAACCTTTCGCCATGCCGTCCAGGCCCAGTTCGGTGAGCCGGTCCAATGTCGGGTGATTCAGCATTGTGTTTGTCTCCTTTAGTGAAAATAGCCGGAACCGCGGATGTTCTTGTGCAGCAAGGGCGTGCTCTCCGCGGGTTGCGAGCACGCCGATCGGTCCAGCCGGTGCCGCAGGATCGAGGCGACGCTGTCGTAGGACAGCACCCCGATCTCGACCGCGCGCAGGCTGACTGCCTCGGCGCGGTCGGCGGCCAGGCCGCGGAACAGGCGCAAAATGCCGATGCAGGTCCGAAATCCCTGCTCGGGATGCGGCCGACGCGCCAGCACAGCCAGGATCAGCGCCTCCGTATGCGGCCCGAAATCGCGCGCCTGTCGGGCAAATCGATCGGGGCTCCATTCGGCGTAGCGCCGGTGTGCGCTCGGCATATGCGCGGGGTCGGTGCCGTGGCGCGGGCTGCCATAGCGACGCGCATGCGCCGCCACACGCTGGCCGCGATGAAACACTTCTATCGTGTTGGCTGTTGCCCGCGTGTCGACCTGTTCGCGGATCAGCGCATGCGGCACCGAGTAGAAAAATCCTTCCACTTCGACGTGGTAGTCGATGCCCACGCGGGCCAGGTGCCATTGCGCATATTCGTAGTCCTGCGCTGGCAACCGCTGCATCTCAGGCCGTTCAACCGACTCGAAAAGCTGCCGTCGGCTTACCCCAAGCCGGCGCATGACACGATCGTTCATCGCCGCCATCGC
Organism: Solirubrobacterales bacterium 70-9; assembly: GCA_903970625.1. GTDB lineage: Bacteria > Pseudomonadota > Alphaproteobacteria > Acetobacterales > Acetobacteraceae > CAJCJG01. Next base: position 2,107 of record CAJCJG010000116.1, read on the forward strand.
AGCGCCGATCGCCGCATTGCACTCGGTCAGCGAGAAGAACGTCTGGTTACGCAGCCGGCCCAGAATATAATACTGCGCAAAGCGCACGCCGGCCTCCACGGCCGCTTTGTCGCGCGGTTTGCGAGGACGCGTTGGAAGCACGCCCACGCCGTAATACGCAGCCATTGCCCCGTAGGTGCGGTTCACCTCGGGGTCGTAGAACGACGCTTTGTGGATGCCGCTCTTGAGATTGTCGGGTACCAGCAAGCGCGGCGTCGCGCCAAAAAAGCGGAACATGCGCACATGCGCGCCGATCCAGTCCGGCAGCGTCTGCGTCCATGTCGCCTCGGCGTAGGTCAGGTTCGACGCACCCAGCACGCCGACAAAAATCTCCGCCATCCGGATCTCCCCGGTCAGCGGATCGTTGATTGGAATCTTCTTGCCAGAATAATCAACAAACGCTTTCTGCCCGGCTGCGTGCGTCTGCCGCATGGTCGGTGATAGGCGGCGCTCAAACGCCCTGTAGAGCTCACAAAAGCGGCTGTAGCCGTAGCCCTGGGGGTGTACCGCGTTATACTCGTCCCACAGGATCATCAGGCTCACCGCCGGCCGCTTCATCTCGCGCACCAGCGCCGCCCAATCGGGCTCGGGATGTCGGCGCGCGCCCGGCGTGGCGCTCGATGCCGGGAACAGAAGCTGTTCCAACCTCTCGTCCGTCAGCTCGGCTGGCAGCGGCCAACCCAGCTTCGCCCCGTTTGCACGCGCCACGTAATCCTGCACGGTGCTGCGCCCCACGCCCACCTCATGGGCGATCACCCGCGCGCTGGTCCGCGCCCCAAAATGCATCTGCAAAACCTGCCGTATCCGCCGCATGGACAGTCTCTCCGTCGGCATCCAACCCCTCCATCGTTCGCGATGGCGAGATTGGACCCAGGTGAACACTGACCTGCGAGACCACCCCTTCCTTCCCGGATGCCCCCCTTCGGGGTGGCCGGGATCAAGTTGGAATGGTGGCCGGCTTCAAATCGGAATGGTGGCCGCGATCAAATCGGAATGCCTGGCCGCGATGCGTTGGAATCCGCATGACGGTTCCAAGTTCCCGGAATCTTGGCTCGAGACCCTCATCTCCGAGCTCGTCTAGTATACCCACATCTTCCTCCGCTCAATGACTGTTGGGCGTGGTGCGGAGGTCAAAACCGCCCCTTGCCCGAGACATCGGCTCCGTCCCTCCCGCACGCTTTGACCCGTTTGCACTGCCAAATCTGCATCGTAGTAAAATTTTCGCACGATTCGGCCCCTTTGTCGACTATATCCGATGTTCCATCCGAGGCTGAGCGCCTTCCCTGCCCGGCATGGATGTATGTGAGTTGGTAGGAAGGAATGTGCGGCGTTACCGATCGATCGGGCAGCTGACACAAGAGGAACTAGCCTATAGGGCCGGGCTAGACCGCACTTACCTGAGCGATATCGAACGAGGCATTCGGAACCCAACGGTAATCATGCTTGAGAACATTGGTTTGGCCTTGAATATTCATCCAGCGCTGCTGCTTATAGAGGATGAGTTTAGGACAAGGGCCGAGAGATTTCTTGCGATCAGAAAGGGATAGTTCGACTGCCCCATCCTGGCGGATCCGCGAATTGTTAGTATCCTTTTGACTCGACGGGTGTGCGCCCGACCCAGTCGCCGCAGCCCAAGGCAGCAATACTCGGACGTGCACAATAACTGGGGCTGTCGTCTTCGCCGTGATGATGGTGTCAGAGATTCTAGTGGATAGAGTCTAACACTTGGTGCCCTCATTTTACCACAGCCAAGATTTGGGCTAGCTTTTCCGTCCATACCAACGGGCGCGGGTCGAGGTTGGTTTCAGCAACGAACCGCTCAATTGCGGCTTTTAGTTCTTCTACCGAGCGAAACACACCCCGGCCGCCGCTTAGTGCGTGATCGGGCGGCGGGGTCGCGCGTCCAGGGGAACTGCGTCGCTCGCGGTCTCTGGCGAGCCAGGTGGCAGCAGCTCATCGGGCGGCGGCGGGGGTGAACCGTGATGCGTCACTTTTTTGCGCAGCACCCGGCAGCGG
>CAJCJG010000117.1 GCA_903970625.1 Solirubrobacterales bacterium 70-9
ATCGGCATGGGTGTCCGATGCCGACTCTGGTCCCATCAGGTGAACGAAACCGAAAGCCGCGCTTGCATCAGCCAACGTCGTGGATCGCCCGCAGCGCCTCGCCGAGTGTGCGATACCAGCCGACGGTGGTGCCGCTGGCCGGGCGCCAGACCTCGAAACTGCCGGAACGGACCGCAACGCCCCAGGCCGCCCAGATGTCCGTGCCCTTGTAAACCAGTACGAACCCCCCGACGCCCGGCCCGTCGCCCGGCTCCGGCTCGTGAATCCGGACCCGGTGGACGCCGTGCGCGCGGGCGGCGTCGGCCCAGCGCAGCGTTTCGATGCGTTCGGAGACGCTGAAGCTCAACGGATGGATGTGCCGCCCGACGAAGGGCACCACGACTGCGCCGCCGACCAAACCGATCTCACCATCCATCGCCGCGTTCCCATCGTCGTGATGGGATAGGGTTAACTGCGTCTTAATGAACTGGCTGTGAGGCAGGTCACATTTGCCGGATCCGGCGGCTTTTATCCTTCGAACGGGTCGCGGACGAGAATGGTGTCGTCGCGCTCCGGGCTGGTGGAGAGCAGCGTCACCGGGGCTTCCACCAGTTCCTCGATGCGCTTGACGTATTTGATCGCCTGCGCCGGCAGGTCGGCCCAACTGCGCGCGCCCCGGCAACTGCCGGTCCAGCCTTCCACCGTTTCGTACACCGGCACCGCCGCCGCCTGCGCGCGCGGCGAGGCCGGCAGCCGGCGGACAATCTCGCCGCCGATCTCGTAGCCGATGCCGATGCGCAGTTCCGGCAGATTGTCCAGCACGTCGAGCTTGGTCAGCGCCAACCCCTGGATGCCGCCGACTTTCACCGCCTGCCGGACCAGCGCCGCGTCGAACCAGCCGCAGCGGCGCGGGCGGCCGGTGACGGTGCCGAATTCGTGGCCGCGCTCGCCCAACAATTTGCCGGTGGCATCGTGCAGTTCGGTCGGGAACGGGCCGGAGCCGACGCGAGTCGAATACGCCTTGGCGATGCCGAGCACGAAGCCGACCGCCGACGGGCCGACGCCGGTGCCGCTGGCCGCCGTCCCGGCGACAGTGTTGCTGCTGGTGACGAACGGGTAGGTGCCGTGGTCGATGTCGAGCATGACGGCCTGCGCCCCCTCGAACAGGATGCGCTTGCCGGAGCGGCGCAGATCGTCGAGCCGCTCCCACACCGGCTCGGCATACGGCAGCACGCGCGGGGCGAGCGCCAGCAGATGGTCGAGCAGACCCTGTTTCTCGAACGTCGGCGCGCCGAGGCCGTTGAGCAGGGTGTTGTGGTGCCGCAAAAGCTCGTCGAGCTTGTCGGACAGCGTGTCCGGCTCGGCGAGGTCGGCCACGCGGATCGCGCGGCGCGCCACCTTGTCCTCGTAGGCCGGGCCGATGCCGCGCCCCGTGGTGCCGATTTTCTTGTCGCCCCGCGCGCCTTCGCGGGCGCGGTCGATGGCCGAGTGCAGCGGGAGGATCAGGGTGGCGTTGTCGGCGATGCGCAGCGTGTCCGGCGTGACGGTCAGGCCCTGTGCGGTCACGCGGTCGATTTCGGCCAGCAGCGCCTCCGGGTCGATGACCACGCCGTTGCCGATGACGCCCAATTTGCCGCGCACGAGGCCCGACGGCAGCAGCGACAATTTGTATGTCTGGTCGCCGACGACCAGCGTGTGGCCGGCGTTGTGGCCGCCCTGGAAGCGGACCACCACGTCGGCGCGGCTGGCGAGCCAATCGACCACCTTGCCCTTGCCCTCGTCGCCCCACTGGGCGCCGATCACCGCGACGTTCGCCATGCGCTCTCCTCCGCCCCTTGGTTGCCGCGAACGGCCGGTCGCGCGGGGCGCGGCGCTATAGCACCCGCCGCCGCCGCACGGAAGCGAGGGGTGTTTGTTTTGTTATCGTAACAATGTAGACGTGCCAAGGCGCGGGCTTGCATTGGGCTGGAATTTTGGGAGGGCCGGTGGCTGTTTTTGAGCCGTCTCTCGTTTTGGGATTGGGTTGGGTTCGGAGTGTTTGCGGCGCCGGTTTCCGGGCGGGGCGACCCCTGTCCCCGGTCCTTTCGCGGGACGGGGGAGCGGGTTTTTCGGCTACGTTCGGAGAGAGTCCGGTCCGGCGCTCCCGGCGGGACGGAACTGCCCCATTCTCCACGCTGGCGGCGAGGCGGGCGAAATCTTCGCCCATGCGCCGGAGTTGGGCCTCGATCATCGCGACCAGCGGCGCCGGGAGTTTTCCTCCGGACTGGGCGACAATGGCCTGGATCAGCATCAACAGAAATGCGTTGAACCGATCTGCCGGGGACAGGGTGGGGGTGTTTTTCACCCCATTATGTTAGTATGGATGGCGTGTTCTGGGCAAGGGGAAAAATAACATGTTTCGGTCTTTTCCTGCATCCATGCGCCGTGGGGATGACACCACCAAGGTCGTACGATAGGTTTTTCGTTCGAAAATGGAATAGTCCCCAGTGTTGCCAGCGATGAACGTGTTCGTGCCGCTTCTGTTGATTTCCGCGCTGGCCGGCGCGGTGCGTGGGTTCACGGGCTTCGGCACGGCGTTGGTGTTCATCCCGATTGCCAGCACCATCGTGCCGCCGTGGCAGGCCGTCATCATTCTTTACGTCATCGACACCGTGACCACGCTGCCGCTGATCCCGCGCGCGGTGCGCACATGTACGTGGCGCGAAGTGGTTCCGCTGTGCATTGGCGCGACGCTGACCGTCCCCGTGGGCGCCGCCTTTTTGCTGACGGTGGACCCGACGGCATTGCGGTGGGCGCTCGCGGCGCTGGCCCTCGGCGCGGTGGCGATCCTGGCCTCTGGATGGCGATACCGCGCACTACCGGGCCGGTTGGTCTCCGGCGTCGTGGGCGCGGCCTCAGGGTTTCTCGGCGGGTTGTGCAGCTTCTGGGGGCCACCGATCGCGATCTTCTGGCTGGGCGGGCAGAGCCGGGCCGACACCGTGCGCGCCAACATCATCGTGTTCCTGGCGGTGATGTCCTGCGTCGCCGGCATCACCTTCGCAGCCCATGGGCTGTTCGAGCTTCGCGTCGTCGTGCTGGCCGGGCTGCTGATGCCGATTTACGGCTGTACGGTCTGGGTCGGGACGAAACTGTTCCCTTATGCGTCGGAAACCACGTTCCGCCGCACCGCCTACCTGATCATCACGGGCGCCGCGCTGGACAGCGTGCCGGCGTTTGATCGCAGCCCGCATTGAGAGCCTGATTGGCTCCAAAATGACGAAACCGCGCTTCGAGTTCGGCGGTGCCCCACCCCGTGGATGGCCGGGTCAAGGCCCGGCCATGACGATGTGGAAACGGGATCGGCACATGCGATTGCCCTGCCCTCAAGGGGAGAGTCAGAAGAAAGCGCCTTCCCGCCGCTGGACAACGCTATTGCGACTCATTCTCAATTGCATCATGCTGCCGGCAACAGATGGAGGCAGTGCCGATGGACCGGATCGTCCCGCTCTACGCCGAGGTCGTACGACGCCAGCGCGAGGACCAGCGGGCGCTGGCGATGCAGGCGTTCGCGTGCGTGCTGCAAAACGTGCATGGCGCAGAGTTTGCGCTGGAGCCGGCGGAGGCGTTGTGGACCGTGCTGGATGCGCTGCGCGGCATACGCCGGCAGCGCACGCGGCTGCAGACGAGTGCCGCGTGGCGCGTGCCTTTGACCGTGTGCCGGTGAGGGCGGCAAGGCACTCGTTCAATCTTTGGGCGTACAAACGCTGGTGTCGCTGATGGCGGCCGAGCGGCGCGGGCGTGGTCAGCCCGGCGGCAACGCGACCAAACCGGTTTGCGTCAGCACATGGCTGCACGACAGCCGAACGGCCTCCGCCGCCGTGTCGGACACCGGTTCCAGCCCGGCGACGGTGGCGAAACCCTGCGCGCGCAGGGCCGACCCGTCCGCACCCACCGGCACATAGGCGCGCGGCCGGGGGTCGCGACCGGGTGCGGCGCGCAAAATGGCCTCGGGGAACAGGGTCAGGCCGGTCGCCGGCTCGACCGCGCCGGACAGGTAGCGGCCGCCGCGCCCGAGTTCCTCGTGCCGGCCCGGGGCGTACACGGTCACGCAGACGCCGGTGTGGTAGCGGAAGCCGCGAAATTCCACCGGATCGACGGTCAGTTTCAGGGGAGCCGCGCGGGCGCG
>CAJCJG010000118.1 GCA_903970625.1 Solirubrobacterales bacterium 70-9
CCGGATTCGGGGGCGGCGCCCGTGCCGAAGGCGCGCAGCCATGTATCGACGGCGGCGCGCACGGTGGCCTCGATCTCGTCGTCCTGCGGGGAAGGCAACAGCGCGAGCGAGGCGCGCATGAACACGTTGGAGCGCAGCAACGCCATGAATTGCTGGGTGGCCACTGCGAGGTCGCAGGGGCGCACCAGCCCGGCCGCCTGCTGCTTGGCCAGCCAAGCTTCGGCCCAGACCTTGGATTTGCCGGGACCATTGTCGTAAAATGCCCGGCCGAGTTCCGGAAAGCGGGCGCACTCCGTCAAGGCGATCCGGTAGATCGCCAGCGTTCGTTCCTCGACCATGAACCGCAGCACCTGCCGCCCGATGGCCTCCAGCGCCGTCCGCAGATCGCCGACATGTTCGGCGAACAGCGGTGCGTCCAACTGCTTGGCGAGGCTGCGTTCGCGCATGATCGTGGCGAACAGCACGTCTTTCGAAGCGAAATGGGCGTAGAGCGTGGCCTTCGAGACGTTGGCGGCGCGGGCGATCGCGTCCATCGACACAGCGCCGTAGCCGTGGGCGAGGAACAGGTCGGTCGCCGCTTCGATCACCTGTCGCCGCTTCGGCGATAGGTCAGTGGCGGGCGGGTCGGAGAGAAGGGCGTCGCTCATGACAATTACATGAGGGACGCGCCGGCGCGGCGTCAAGAGTGAACTGAACGGTTCAGTTCACTCTTGACGGAGGGTTACACCGCGCTCATGTTGCGGCGCACTGAACTGAACGGTTCGGTTCAGCCCGAAGGTTTGCCCGCATGAACGCCCTGACCGAAAAGCCCGCCCCGACCGATGCCGCCGGACAAAGCGCGGTTCCGATGGCGCAGCCCACACCCCCCACTTCCGGCCGTGCGCGCAAACTGGCGTTGCAGGGCGGTGTGGCGCTGGTCGTGCTGCTGGGCGCCGGCGGTATCGGGACGTGGTGGTTCACCGAGGCGCGCTACATCCAGAGCACAGACAACGCCTATGTCCAGGGCGATATCGCCGTGCTCGGCCCGCGCGTCGAGGGCGACGTGCAGACGATTCCGGTGGCGGACAACCAGATCGTCCATGCCGGCGATCCGCTGATCACGCTCGACCCCACCGATTTCCAGGCGCGGCTGCAACAGGCGCGCGGCAGCGCGGCGGAAGCCGCCGCTGCCATCGTCACCGCCCAGCGGCAGGTGGAGCAGGCGGGCGCGATGATCGATCAGTCCGACGCCATGATCGCGCAGGCGCAGGCCGAGTTTTCCCGCGCCGACGCCGACGCCGGGCGCACGAGCGCGCTGACCTCGGCCGGCTGGGCCTCGCGGCAGTTGAACGAGACCAAGGTGGCCGATCAGCGCAAGTCGGTGGCCTCCGTCGCCGCCGCCCGCGCGCAGAAGGAGAATGCCGTCGAGGCGCTGGCGGTGGCGAAAGCGCAGGTGGCGCAGGCCGAGGCACACAAGCAGACGCAGGATGCCGCCGTGAAGCTGGCCGAGAAGGCGCTCGCCGATACGGTGATCCGCGCGCCGTTCGACGGCGTGGTCGGCAACCGAGCGGCGCAGTTGGGCCAGCACGTCAACGCGCTGCTGCAACTGATCTCGGTGACGCCGCTGCGCGACCAGCTTTACGTGGTGGCAAACTTCAAGGAAACGCAGCTCCGCGCCATGCAGCCTGGCCAGAAGGTGCTGCTGACGCCCGACATCGACACCAGTGCGGCCATCGAGGGGCGTGTCGATAGTCTGGCACCGGCCACCGGCTCGCTCTATTCGCTGCTGCCGGCGGAGAACGCGACCGGCAATTTTACCAAGGTGGTCCAGCGCGTGCCGGTCAAAGTGCGGATCGACCCGGCGGTCGCGGACAAAGCGCCGTGGCTGCGGGCCGGGCTGTCCGTGACGGCCGAAGTCGATACGCGCGGGCCGGATGCGGTGCGGCGTGGCCTGTGGGGCAGCATCGGCCACGCCGTCGGCCTGGAGTAACCACGATGTCCGCCACAACCGCGCCGGCGATGGCCCTGCCGAAAGCGCCGGCCGCGCCGCCCGCCGCCCGCGCGATTACGTGGCGCGAGTGGGTGGGCTTCATGGCGATGGTGTTCGGGATGTTCATGGCCATCCTGGACATTCAGATCGTCAGCGCCTCGATTAGCGAAATCCAGGCGGGATTGTCGGCGAGCCCGGACGAGGCGGCGTGGGTGCAGACCAGCTACCTGATCGCCGAGATCGTGATGATCCCGCTGTCCGGATGGCTTTCCCGCCTGCTCTCGACGCGCGTGCTGTTCACGCTGTCGGCCGGTGGCTTCACCCTATTTTCCGTCGCCTGCGCGTTTTCCACCAGTCTCGGCGCGATGGTGTCGTTCCGCGTTCTCCAGGGCTTCTTCGGCGGCGCGATGATCCCGACCGTGTTTGCGACCACGTATCTGCTGTTCCCGCCGGCCAAACGGGCCTCGATGTCCGTGGTGATCGGGCTGACGGCGACGCTGGCGCCGACCATCGGGCCGACGCTGGGCGGCTGGCTGACCAATGAACTGTCCTGGCACTGGCTGTTTCTGATCAACGTGCCGTTCGGCGTGATCGTGGCCGTGGTGGTGTGGACGCTGCTGGACATCGACAAGCCGAACAAGGCGCTGCTTCGCACTTTCGATCTGTTCGGGCTGACGATGATGGCGGGATTCCTCGGCTCGGTGGAGTATGTGCTGGAGGAAGGCAACAAGAACGACTGGTTTCAGGATCAGACGATTGCGTGGTTCGGCGTGGTGGCGGCGTTGTGCGGCGTGCTGTTCTTCTGGCGGATGCTGACGCGCGACGACCCGATGGTCGATCTGCGTGCCTTCGCCAACCGCAATTTTGCCGCCGGCTGCCTGTTCAGCTTCGTCATGGGCATCGGGCTGTATGGTGCGGTGTACGTGGTGCCGGTGTTTCTGGGCCGGGTGCGCGACTACAATTCGATGCAGATTGGCGAGACGATGTTCGTCACCGGTGCCGCGATGTTCCTGGCCTCGCCGATTGCCGGAAGACTGTCGGCTGTCGTGGATTTGCGGAAAATGCTTGCGGCGGGATTGCTGATGTTCGGCATTTCGCTTTGGTGGCTGGGGCATTTCACCAACCAGTCGGCGTTCTGGGAGATGATGCTGCCGCAGGCATTGCGCGGCTTCTCGATCATGTTCGTGATGCTGCCGACCAACCAGTTGGCGCTGGGCACGCTGCCGCCGCAAAAACTGAAGAACGCGTCGGGCCTATATAATCTGATGCGCAACCTGGGCGGCGCGATCGGGCTGGCGCTGATCAACACGGTCGCATCCTCGCGGCTGGACGTGCATCGGCAGCATCTGGACGAACAAGTGACGTGGGCGCGGCCGGCGGCCCAAAACATGCTGAACCAGATGACGTGGGCGCTTACGCCCGGCATGAACGGCAATGCCCAATTGGCGGCGATCAAGAAGATGAGCCTGATGGTCGAGCGCGAGGCGACGACGCTGACGTACAACGACGTGCTACTGCTGATGTCGCTGGCGTTCTTCTTTGCGCTGCCGCTGACGTTTTTCCTGAAGAAGCCGAAAGGGGCTGCGGGCGGGGCGCATTGAGCGTTACGGCGCGTGCGCACGGCAAAAGGCTGTGGGCGTGATGATCGGAATGCCGCGAAAAGGATTGAGCACGAGCAAGTCGATGTCGCCGGAGACGATCAGGTCGGCGTGACCGTTGACGGCGAGTTCGAGGAATTTGTCGTCTTTCGGGTCACGGCAGCCAGTTAGAGCGGTGGTTATCACTACCGACTCGGCCGTTGCCATTAAATGCATGGCGTTGGAGAGAAAAAACGGCGCGCTCTTGCGTAAAATTTTGGGCCTTTGGAGGACAGCCAATACCCCCTGCTCGGTCGTAGAACTTTTCAGTAGGCTGCCGGCCGTTCTAAACCATCGGACCACTTGTCCTGGCGACGAGTCTTCTACCAGGGCGGCGCTGACAAAGACATTCGTATCGACAACCAACCTCATTTAATGAGTGGCTGCACAGCTTCCCTTTCCTCATCGATGATGCGGTCGATATCGGCGTCGGTCCAACCTGCGGCTATGACCAGGGGGCGCGAGTAGCGTCTGGCCTGGGTGATCCAGTCGTCGGGTTCTTCAGGGTCAATCGTGATCGTCACACGCTGCTCAGGGGCAATGCCACGCCGGGCAAGTTCGGCCGCCGCCTCTCCGGCGGTGGTTTCGATGACCTGCGGAACCGCGACGTCTGTCATTTTTGCCTCGAACGCATCAAAACGCACGGTGGCAACCTAGGCGTGCTGCGAGCGGGATTCAAATGCCTGCGGCGCGCCAATGCCGCGTCGCGATCATCTCCGCCGGCCCGTGTTCGGTGGCGACCACACGGTTTTTGCCGGCCATCTTGGCCGCGTACATGTTCGCGTCCGCGAGTAGCAGCGCGTGGCCGATGTCTTCCGGGGGTGCAAGGAAGCGGACAGCGCCGACCGAGGCGGTGATCGGCCAGTTCAAGGCCGTCATCCGCTCGGCAACCGCCTGCCGCAGCCGTTCCGTGACGGTGGCCATTTCGCCCTCGTCGCACGCGGCCATCAGGACCGCCAGCTCGTCGCCGCCGATCCGTGCCGCCACATCCTCCCGCCGCGCCACCGACCGCAGCGCGTCGGCAGCCTCGCGCAGTGCCCGATCCCCCGCCGCGTGACCAAACATGTCGTTGACGCGCTTGAACCCGTCGAGATCGACATAGACGAGCGCGAACACGTCCTCGTGCCGCCGCAGTCGCGCCACCGCGCGGTCCAGCGCCTCCAGCAGCGCCGGGCGGTTGGCGAGGCCGGTCAGTGCGTCGGTCATCGCGAGGCGGCGCACTTGCCGCATCGCCCGGTGAAGTTCCAGCGTCGTCATCGCCGTCCGCGCCAGCGCCGCCAGCGTTTCGCGCTGCTCGGGCGGCATATCCCGCCGCTCCCGGTCGATCACGCACAGGCTGCCAAGCGCCAATCCGTCAGTGTTGACCATCGGCACGCCGGCGTAAAAGCGCAGATTGGGCGGGCCGCAGACCAGCGGGTTGTCGGCGAAGCGCGCGTCCGCGCACAGATCGTCCACCACCATCGGATCGCTGCCGAGAATGGCGTGGCTACAGAACGACTGCTCGCGCGGCACTTCACTGGCGTCCAGGCCGACCCGCGCCTTGAACCATTGCCGCTCCGCGTCGATCAGCGAAATCAGCGCGATCGGCGTGCCGGTCAGGCGCGCGGCGAGGGTGGCGATGTCGTTGAAGGCCGTCTCGCTTGCGGTATCGAGGATTTCGTAGGAGCGCAGGGCGGACAGCCGCTCCAACTCGTTTGCCGGGATCGGAGCAGGGGGCACGGAATTCTTCTCCACACGGGACGACATGTCTTTTTACAGATATAATGCCTTTTGGTGGGAATGTGACGATATATTTAGGCATTCGTTAGCAGATGCGCCGCTTGCGCGTGGCCCGACCGCCCCGCGTGGGTCTCCGGCAGTCCGTTCTGCAACTCGGGCGCTTGGCGGGCATGGACACGCGCGCCCGGCGGGTTCAGTTTCCCCGACCTGAAAATGCCCGCCCGCGATGGAGGTTGCCATGCGCCGTTTTGACGAAGAAGACGAACCCGAAACGCCCGACGCCCCCGATGGACCGGGTGTCGAACCGAAGGCGCCGGGCGAGCCGGAGGGCAACAAGACGCTGTCGTCGCCGGTCAACGAGCTGGAACTGCGGCTGCTCAACCAGCGTAAGGTGCTGATTTTCGGGCCGATCAACGAGAAGGTGGCGCGCGACGTGACGGGCCGGCTGCTGGCGCTGTCCGGCGCCTCGTCCGACCCGATCGACATTTACATCAACTCGCCGGGCGGGCATGTGGAGAGCGGCGATACCATCCACGACATCATCCGCTTTGTGGACGCGGTGGCGCCGGTGCGTGTGATCGGCACCGGCTGCGTCGCCAGTGCCGGGGTGTTGATCTATGTCGCCGGCACCCGTGGCCGCCGCTATTGCCTGCCCAACACGCGCTTCCTGATCCATCAGCCGATGGGCGGCGTGCGCGGCCCGGCGGTGGACATCGACATCGAAGCTCGGGAAATCATCAAGATGCGCGAGCGCCTGAATCGATTGATCGCCCGCACCACCGGCCAGACCTACGAGAAGGTGGCGCTCGACAGCGACCGCAACTACTGGCTCGGTGCGGAGGAAGCCATCGCCTACGGGATCTGCGACAAGATCATCAACACGGCGGCCGAACTGGACGCGTGAGCGGGCCGGCGGCGCGGGGGGAAAAGATGGCGGATCGCGTGCGGTGGGGCGTGCTGAGCACTGCCAAGATCGGGCGGGAGAAGGTGCTGCCGGCGATGCAGCGGTCGGGGCGATGCGAGATTGTCGCCCTCGCCTCGCGCGATCTGGCGGCTGCGCGGAAGGTTGCGGGCGAGCTTGGCATTCCCACGGCATATGGGAGTTACGAGGAACTGCTCGCCGATCCGGCCATCGAGGCCGCGTACAATCCGCTGCCGAACCATCTGCATGTGCCTTGGACGATCAAGGCGCTGGAGGCCGGCAAGCATGTGCTGTGCGAGAAGCCGATTGCGCTGACGGCCGAGGAGGCGACGCAGCTGATCGCGGCCCGCGAGCGCAGCGGCAAGCTGGTCGCCGAGGCGTTCATGGTCCGGCAGAATTTGCAGTGGATTAAAGCGCGCGAGATCGTGCGGGCGGGCACGCTGGGCGAGGTTCGGGCGATCCAGACCTTGTTCACCTACCATCTTCTCGACCCCGGAAACGTGCGCAATCAGGCGGATATCGGGGGCGGCGGGCTGATGGACATTGGCTGCTACGCCATCGCAACCGCGCGCTACATTTTTGGGGCCGAGCCGACCCGGGTGGCGGCGTTGATCGACCGTGACCCGACAATGGGCGTGGACCGGCTCACCAGCGCGCTGATGGAGTTCCCCGGCGGGCGGCATTTGACGTTCACCACGTCCACGCAATTGTCGCCGCACCAGCGCGTAACCATCGTGGGCAGCAAGGCGCGGTTGGAAATCCTGGTGCCGTTCAACGCGCCGAACCAGCAGCCGGCGCGGATCGTGCTGGACGACGGGCGCGACCTGTTCGGCGGCGGGGCGGTGGCGGAGGAATTTCCGGTCGTGGACCAGTACGCCCTGCAAGGCGACGCATTTTCGCGGGCTGTGCGCGGCGAACAGGCATTGGAATTTCCCATCGAGGACGCGGTGCAGAACATGCGGGTGATCGACGCGACCTTCCGCGCCGGTGCCAGCGGACAGTGGGAAACGCCGTAGGCGGCAGCCAGAAAAAAGCCTGACCGGCATGGGGCGCCGGTCAGGCCGAGTATGGAACCGCCGCGCGACATGCGCGTGGCGGGAGGGGGAAACGGTCTCACTCCAAGCCAGTGGCCGATGGGTTTCGCCATCGACCGCTCGAAACAATACCACTGCTGGCTGACGGGAGACTGACGCGGACCTCACAAAATGCGTGAGCGCCGGGCTCCCTTCGGCCATGTGAATTGCGCACGGCCCTGCGCCTTACCTGGGCGATACGCCGGCACTACGTCATAAGTCACGTAGTCGAGGTAAACAGTTGCCGGCTACGGCAACGGAGGAAACCAATGACAAAAATGTTGTTTACGGCCATGGCTGTACTTTCACTGAGTGGTGGCGTTGCTTTTGCGAACGGCTCGGCCGATACGGATCACAGTCGGCAAGGCTGCCCCGAGATGGTGTATGCAGACGGCCGAGCCACGCTTGTTGGCCCGTCGGGCGTGACGCCGGATGAATTGGCATTCCTGGAAAACTGCCCGAAGGCGATGCGGCCGATGGGCAGTGTCGCCAACCCGCCCAAGCACTGATCGTGTCTGCGCAGGGTCTGGGGCGGCTACGTCCCGGGCCCTGCGCTGCCCGCCAGCAGCGTGAGCGCCTGTATGACGGCAGCGCGGCGCACCTTAGCCCGGTCGCCGGGAAACACCACTCGCAGCGTCCGCGCGGCGGTGCCGCGTTTTGCGAGGCCAAACCATACCAGTCCGACCGGCTTGGTAGCACTACCGCCGCCGGGGCCTGCGATGCCGGTCACGGAGACGGCCAGATCGGCCGCCGAATGGGCCAGCGCCCCTTCCGCCATCGCGCGCGCGACGGGATCGCTGACGGCGCCCTCGGCGTCGATCAGGGCGGCGGGCACCCCTAGCATCTCGGTCTTGGCGGCGTTGGAGTAGGTGACGAAGCCGCGATCCACCACGTCCGAACTGCCGGCGATGGCGGTCAACGCGGCGGCGATCAGGCCGCCGGTGCAGCTTTCGGCCGTCGCGACCCGCAGGCCGGCGGTGCGGCATGCGGCCAGAACGCCCTCGGCTTGCAGCAAAATATCGGCGTCGATCATGTCGGCTCCTCGGCGGCGTCGATGCGGCCGGTGCGGATGGCGGCGACGAAGGTGGCGTGGTCGGCCACCGTCTGCGTCGCGTAGGCCAGCGCGAAGGCGGCGAGCGCCTCATCGAACGCATCGCCGTCGCCGAGATAGCCGGAGATCATGGCCGGGTCGCCTGAACGGGCGTGAGCGCGGGCCAGCGTGTGGCCGCACAGGCGGGCGTAGAACGGCAACGCCACGTCGCCGATGCGGGCGCCGACGCGCGCGAGGCGGCTGTCCTTGAGTTGGCGGACGTAGAATTGTCGGCCCTCGCCGTCCGCCGTCCAGTTCAGGAACACATCGGTCGCGGCCTGCATGATGCGCTGGCCGACGACCACGCGCTGGCCCTGCTGGGCGTAGGCACTGTCCCCCGCGAAGGGGGCGAGGACGGAGGTTTTTGCCTCCTTCAGTTGCAGCAGCAGCGTGTCGTTGTCCTCGGTGGCGAACAGGCCGATGGCGCAAAAAGTGCCGACGGAGCCGACGCCGACGGCCTTGAACGCCACGTCGCGCAGCCGGTAACGGGCGACCAGCACCCGCCGTTCCTCCGCCAGCGTGGCCACGTAGGCGGCGAAGGCCGCGTGCGCGGTCTCCTCATGCAGCCCGAGGCGGAACATCGCGGGTGGGCGCTCCGGCAGCCGCAGGCGGTCGGCGTCGATCAGGTGGGCGAAGGCATTGCGGCTCATGGTGACCGCGTTTTCGAGGCGCTGGCGCTCCGCACGGCGCTCGTCCCGGTCGGCGATGTCCTCCAGCGCCGCGTGCAGGTCGATCTGGGCGCGCCAGGCGTCGAGCGGCGGGACGTGCGACAAATCGTGCATGTGGCGGCGGTAGGCATGCGCCGCGCGGCGCACCAGCGAACGGGCCTGCTTATCCGACATCGTACGCACGCGGGCCGCGACGGCGAGGCTGGCGGCGAGGCGCTTGAGGTCCCATTCGAAGGGGGCGGGTAGGGTTTCGTCGAAATCGTTGATGTCGAAAACGGGCGTGCCTTCGGGCGAGGCGTAGGCGCCGAAATTGGCCAGATGGCAGTCGCCGCAGGCCTGCACGACGATACCGGTGTTCGGCTGTCCGCCGAGGTCGGCGGCCATGATGGCGGCGGAGCCGCGCAGGAAGGCGAAGGCGTCGGCCCGCATGCGGCCGTAGCGAACCGGCAGCAAAGCGGCGATGCGGCCGGTGTCGGCGGCGATCAGGGTTTCGACGGGATCGCGGCGGTCGGGCGGCGGCGCCCAAGCGGCGTGGGCGCTGCGCGGCAGGCGGGTGCGAATGGCATGCCCCG
>CAJCJG010000119.1 GCA_903970625.1 Solirubrobacterales bacterium 70-9
TGGCCGCCGCTCCCGGCCCGATCTGGCGCGAACTGCGGCCCCTCTGCTTCATGTTCGGGGTCAAGCGCCCCGCCATCCTGGCCCCGCCGCCCCGGCCCAAACCGCCCGAGCCGCCCAAGCTCCCGGCCGCCAAGGCGCCGAAGACGGTCGAACCGGCACCGCCGGAGGGGCCGTGGCCCCGCATCCCCTCCGCCCGCTGGCCCAAGGGGGTTCTCACCCGACCGCGAAAAACGGCCTGAGACAAGCAGTTGCCTTGGCACGCCGTAAATGTTACGACATCGTAACATCATCCAAATGCCGGCGGCAGTCAGCCGGCCTTGTCCTCCGACCCCACGCCCAACTGCTTCAGTTTGCGGTGCAGGGCGCTGCGCTCCATGCCGACGAAGCCGGCGGTGCGGCTGATGTTGCCGCCGAAGCGGAGCAATTGCGCTTGCAGATACTGGGTCTCGAACAAATCCCGCGCCTCGCGCAGCGGCAGCGCCATGATGTCGGCGGACGGATCGGCGTTGAACAGCGCCGGGGCGGCCGCACTCACATCCGGCGGCAGCATGTCGGCGCGGATCGGGTCGGCGCTGCCGCCCGGCGCCATGATCAGCAGCCAGTCCATCAGGTTTCGCAATTGCCGCACGTTGCCGGGCCACTCGTACGCCTGCAACGCGGTGATCGCGTCGGTGGACAGCTCGCGGATCGGCATGCCGGCCGTCTCCGCCGAGCGTTGCAGAAATTGCTGTGCCAGCAGCGGAATATCCTCCCGCCGGTCCTTCAGCGCGGGCACTTTCAGCGGCACGACGGCGAGCCGGTAGAACAAATCCTCCCGGAAACGGCCGGCGGCGATCTCGCCCTGCAAATCCTTGTTGGTCGTCGAGAGGACGCGAACGTCCACCTTCACCCGCGCCGAGCCGCCCAGCCTCTCGAACGTCTGGTCCTGCAACGCCCGCACGATCTTGCCTTGCGTCTCCAGCGGCATGTCGGACACTTCGTCGAGCAGCAGCGTGCCGCCATGGGCGCGTTCCAGCACGCCGGCGCGGCGGGGATGCTGCGCGGGATCGGTGCCGCCCTCGACGCCGAACAATTCCTCCTCGAAGCGAGCGGGGTTGAGGATGGCGCAGTTCAGCGCCACGAACGGCCCATCGGCGCGGCGGGAGCGGGCGTGGATCATGCGCGCCACCACTTCCTTGCCCGCCCCCGCCGGCCCCTGCACCAGAACGCGCGAGCCGGTCGGCGCCACTTTCTCCACCTGGGCGCGCAACTGGCCGATGGTCGGGCCTTCGCCGGTCAGGTCCATGTCGGGGCCGGCGCGCAGCCGCAATTCGGCGTTTTCGCGGGCCAGCGTCGCCGCCTCCAGCGCCCGGCGCACCACCAGCAGCAACCGGTCGGACTGGAACGGCTTTTCGATGAAGTCGTAGGCCCCGTGCTGGATCGCTGCCACCGCCGTCTCGATGTTGCCGTGGCCGGAGATCATCACGGCCGGCACCTGCGGCTCCTCCCGATGCAGCACTTTCAGAATGCCGAGGCCGTCGAGCTTGGAGCCCTGCAACCAGACATCGAGGATCACCAGCGACGGGCGCCGCACCCGGAACGCGGCGAGGGCCGCATCGGAGTCACCGGCCTGCCGCGTGTCGTAGCCTTCGTCGCGCAGGATGCCCTCCACCAGCAGCCGGATGTCGGGCTCGTCGTCCACAATCAGGATGTCATGCGCCATCGTTGGTCCTTATTGGCAGGAACAGCGTCGCGGCCGTCCCTGGCCCCTCCCAATCCGCTCGCGCCGGCCGGTCCTCCAGCACCAGCCGCCCCCCATGGTCCTCCATGATCTTCTTGACGATGGCAAGCCCAAGTCCGGTGCCCTTGGGCTTGTGGGTCACGTAAGGTTCCGTGAGCCGCGCCCGATCCTCGTGCGGCAGCCCGATGCCATCGTCCGCCACCGTCACCGCCACCTCGGCTGCCTCGACAGCCAGGGACACTTCGATCCTCCCTGCCCCGTTGCGCATGGCGACCGCATCGGCGGCGTTCTGCAACAGATTGGTCAGGGCCTGCCCGATCAGCCTTCGGTCGCACGCCGCCATCGGCCCGCTCTCCGGCAGCGCGGCGACATAGGCAATCTGCGGGTGTGCCGTGCGCGGCAGCACCATCGCCTCGCGCACGATGCGGGAGATATCCTCCGGCTTGATCACCGGCTGCGGCATACGCGCGAAGGCCGAGAATTCGTCCACCATCCGTCCGATATCGCCGACATGGCGTACGATGGTATCGGCGCATTGCGTAAACGTCTCGGGGTCGGAGGTAATTTCCTTGGCGAATTTGCGCTTCAGCCGCTCCGCAGCAAGCTGGATTGGCGTCAGCGGGTTCTTGATCTCGTGCGCGATTCGCCGCGCCACGTCGGACCACGCCGCCTTGCGCTGGGCGGACTGCAATTCGGTGATGTCGTCGAAGGTGGCGACGAAGCCGAAATCCCCCGAGTTGGCCTCGGCCCTCGGCGCCGAGCGGTCGGCACCGATTCGTACCAGAAGCGTGCGGCGGCGCGTGGGCGGGCCGAGTTGCAATTCGGCGGTGTGCGCGCTGTCCGGCGCCTCCCTGGCGCGGGCGACAAGATCGGAGAATTCCGGCACGATATCGGCCAGCGGCCGGCCGATGGCGCCGAGCAGGTCGGCGCCCAACAGATTGCTGGCGGCACGGTTCGGCAACTCGATCCGCCCCTGTTCGTCGAGGCCGATCACCCCGGCCGAGACGCCGGACAGCACGGCCTCGGTGAACCGGCGGCGGCTGTCTATTTGACTGTAGGCGTCCATCAGTTCCGCCCGCTGGGCGCCCAACTGCCCGGTCATGCGGTTGAAGGCGCGGCTCAACCCCGCCACCTCGTCGCCGCTTGCGACTTCCGGCACGCGCACCGACAGATCGCCCGCCCGCACCCGCTCGGCCGCCAGGATCAGCCGCCCGACCGGTCGTGCGATCTGGTTGGCCAGCACGAGGCCGATCAGGACGGCGGCCAGCAGCACCAGCAGCGCCACGAGCGCAAAAATCAGCGCCAGCGTCACCTGAAGCCCGAACCGGTTCTGGTCCAGCCGATTATATTCCGCCACCGCCGTCTCGGTGTGGTTCATATGGTCGAGGATCTGCGGATCGACCGGCCGGCCGATCAGCAACATCAGCGCGGGCGTGCTGTCCAGCGACACCACCGCACGCACCCGCGTCGAATCGTCGGTGCCCAGCACCACCACGTCGCCGTTGCGCGCCTGATCGGTCGCGGAATGCGGCGGCAGCGCAATGCCGAACCCCGCCATCAGGCCGGCCGAGGCGATCACCTGCCCCGTTACCGGTTCGTAGATCACGGCCTCCGTCAGCCCGCGCAGCGCGGTCTGTGTGGCGAGCACCTCCCCGAACGCGTTCGGGTCGTCGGCCAGCAGCCGGCCGGCGCGCGCGAGATCGGCCGCCATGCCCAGCACGTCGGCACGGATGTTGTTGCGATGCTCCTCCAGATAGCCGCGGCTGACTTGCAGGCTCTCCTGAAGCGCGGTGCGCACCCGGTCGTTGAACCAGGACTGGATGCCGAGGTCGAAGAAGAACGTCGCGAACACGGCCACGACAATGGCCGGCGTGACGGCCACGACCGAGAACAGCAGCACCAGCCGCACATGCAGCCGCGACCCGGCCGAGCCGCGCCGCCGCTCCACCCACACCCGCGTCAGCCGGCCGGCGATCACCGAGCCGAGGCCCAGCAGCACGATCAGGTTGGCCAGGACCAGACCGTACACGACGTTCGGATGCACACCGAGCGACCCGCCGCCGGCCAGCACGACAAACGTGACGATCCCCAGCGCCAGGGCAAACGTTGCCAGCACCAGAGTGACGACCTTGCCGAGCGCCAGATCGACCAGCCGCCGCAACGGCGTCGCGCGCGGCTGGCCGCCCTCGTCCTCCGACGCATCGGGGCCGAGGGCACGGCGGGGGAATGGCGCGTTCACGGCGGGGCGTTCTTCTCCCTCTCCCCTTGTGGGCTTGAGCCGCGAAGCGGATCAAGTCCGGGGATGATCCGGCCATCCACGGGGTGGGGCTGAAGCTGAACTGGCAGGCTGTTTTCCGGGGTTCCAATCCCGTCCGGTCCGACGGCGTGGATGGCCGGGTCAAGCCCGGCCATGACGGTATAGATATGATTCGGGCATATGCGATTGCCCTGCCCACAATGGGCGACGGCTCGAGAGCCGGCCGGCGCTTTCGTGTCCCACTCCACGAACCTCCGCCCTGGCCCGGTCACGCTATCCCGCGCACCACCGGAATTTCCAGATCGCGGATCTTCTTGCGCAGCGTGTTGCGGTTCAGGCCGAGCATCGCCGCCGCCTTGATCTGGTTGCCGCGCGTGGCGGCCAGCGTCATCTGGATCAGCGGACGCTCCACTTCCGCCAACACCCGGTCGTAGATGTCGGACGGCGCCAGACCGTCGCGGTGGGCGGAGAGGAACTGCTTGATGTGCCGCTCGACCGCGCGCGCGAGCGGTTCGGAGGCACCGCCGCCGCCCGCACCCGACGCCCCGACGCCATCGTCGGCCGGAAGATGCATCTGGGCCATCGGCTCGGCCTCCGCCAATTCGGCCCGCACCGAGACGGCTCCTATGACCTCGTCCGGGCACAAGGCCGCCAGCCGGCGCATCAGATTTTCCAGTTCGCGCACATTCCCGGGCCAGCGATAGCCACGCAGCGCCTCCACGGCCGCCTGATCCAGCGACTTGCTGGGCAGCCCGTCGGCGCGCGCGCGGTCGAGGAAATGGCGGGCGAGATCGGCCACATCCTCTGTCCGTTCGCGCAGCGGCGGCAGGCGGATCGGCACCACGTTCAGCCGGTAGAACAAATCCTCCCGGAACGCCCCCTGCCGGATCGCCTGCCGCAGGTCGCGATGGGTGGCGGCGATGATGCGGACATCGGCGCGGATCGGGGTGCGCCCGCCGACCGTGACATACTCGCCTTCCTGTAGCACGCGCAGAAGCCGGGTCTGCGCCTCGGCCGGCATGTCGCCGATCTCATCCAGGAACAGCGTCCCCCCCTGCGCCTGCTCAAACCGGCCCGACAGGCGGG
>CAJCJG010000120.1 GCA_903970625.1 Solirubrobacterales bacterium 70-9
ACCCGCCGTTGCACGAATTCTTGCCTCATGGCGACAGCGAGCTTGGGGAAGTGGCGGCGGCACTCGGCACCGATCTGCAAGCGATGCGGCGGCGCGCGAGCGAGTTGGAGGAAGCCAACCCGATGCTCGGCCATCGCGGCTGCCGCCTCGGCGTGACGTTTCCGGAAATCTACGAGATGCAAGCGCGGGCGATTTTCGAAGGCGCCATCATCGTCGCCAAGGAAACCGGCAACGCACCGGTGCCGGAAATCATGATCCCGCTGGTCGGCATGAAGCGCGAACTGGAGATCACGCGCGCCCAGGTGGACAAGATGGCGGCCGAGGTGTTCGCGGAGGCGGGCACGACGATCGAGTATATCGTCGGCACGATGATCGAATTGCCGCGCGCTGCGATCACCGCCGACAAGATCGCGGAGGTTGCGGACTTTTTCAGTTTCGGCACCAACGATCTGACGCAGACCGTGTTCGGCCTCTCGCGCGACGACGCGGGAAAGTTTTTGCCGCGCTATGTTGATCTGGGCATCCTTCCGAAGGACCCGTTCGTGTCCATCGACGTCGAGGGTGTCGGCGCGATGATCCGAATCGCGACCGACAAGGGCCGTTCGACGAAGCCCGACATTAAACTCGGCATCTGCGGCGAGCATGGTGGCGACCCGGCCTCCATCGCGTTCTGCGAGGATGTCGGATTGGACTATGTTTCATGTAGCCCGTATCGCGTGCCGGTCGCGCGGCTCGCGGCAGCACAGGCGGCGTTGGGCACGGGCGGCGACCGCACGGCTTAGCGGCCGGCCTGCGCATCCGTCGTCCCGTGCCATTCGATGGCCGGCGGCTCACGAAAGGCAAAGCGCACCAGATGCCGGGCGACCACGTCCTGCACCTGGGCAAGGGCCCCTTCGTCCGGGGCTTCGACGCGGAGGACGAGCACGTCGTCGTCGGCTGCCAAGCGGCACAGGCCGGCCGGAAACGCGATACTGCCGGTATGGGCTTCGAGCGTCACCGGGATCTTGTGGGCGAAATGCTTGCAGAGCTGGCCCAGATAACGGGCCGGCGTGGCGGTCTGCACACGGGCTTCGGAGTGGAGCATCGGTCTTCCTATCAAGATATAACGCATCTACAGATATATCTCGATAGCCTCGTGTCAAGCCCCCGATGCCGACAGCGCCTCATCCAGGTCGCGAATGAGGTCGGCGGCGGTTTCCAGGCCGACCGATAGGCGAATGACGTCCGGCCCGGCGCCGGCCGCTGCGCGTTGCTCGTCGGTCAGTTGGCGGTGGGTGGTGCTGGCGGGGTGCAGGATCAGGCTGCGCGTGTCGCCGACATTGGCGAGATGCGAAAAAATGCGAACCTGCGAGACGAGTTTTATGCCCGCCTCGTAACCGCCGTTCACGCCGAAGGTGAACACCGAGCCGGGGCCAAGCGGTAGATATTTCTGCGCAAGTGCGTGGTATGGGCTGCTTTCCAGGCCGGCGTAGGAGACCCACGCGACGCGCGGATGCTGCGCCAGGAAGGTCGCGACGGCGCGCGCGTTGGCGACGTGGCGCTCCATGCGCAGCGGCAACGTCTCAATCCCCATCAGTGTCAGGTAGGCGTTCATCGGCGCCAGCGACGGGCCGAAATCACGAAGCGCTACTGCGCGCGCCTTCGTCGTGAACGCGAAATCGCCGAAGTTTTCGTAGAAGCGCAGGCCGTGATAGGCCGGCTCCGGCTCCGTCAACGACGGAAATTTTCCGCCCTGTGCCCAGTCGAATTGGCCTGATTCGACCACGACGCCGCCGAGCGAATTGCCGTGGCCGCCCAGGAACTTCGTGACCGAATGGATGACGATGTCGGCCCCCCATTCGATCGGCCGGCACAGATACGGGCTCGCCAGCGTGTTATCGACGATCAGCGGCAGGCCGGCCGCGTGGGCGATGTCCGCGATCGCCCGCAAATCCACCACAACGCCGCCGGGGTTGGCGAGGCTTTCGACGAAGATCGCCTTGCAGCGCGGCGTAACCGCGCGACGGAAATTTTGCGGATCGGCCGGATCGACGAAGTGGCAGGTCCAGCCGAGTTTCGGGAACGATTGCGAAAACTGCGTCAGCGTGCCGCCGTAGAGATTGCGCGAGGCCAGAAACTCGTCGCCGGGGCCGAGCAGCGTGAAGAACGTGATGAACTGCGCCGCATGGCCGGAGGCGGCGGCGACGGCCGCGCGCCCGCCTTCCAGCGCCGCGACCCGCTCCTCCAGCACCGCGACGGTGGGGTTGGAGAGGCGCGTGTACACGTGGCCGAAACTGTGCAGGTTGAACAGGGACGCCGCGTGATCGGCGTCGTCGAACACGAACGAAGTGGTCTGGTAGATCGGCGTGGAGCGCGCGCCGGTGGCAAGGTCGGGGGCGGCGCCGGCATGGATCGCCTTGGTCTCGAACCCCTGATCCTCGGTGCGGGCGGGGGACGGGCGGGCGCGGTCCGGCGCGCGTTGCGGCGGCTCCGGCGCGCGGTTGCGGATCAGGCCGGAATTGACGCCCGACCAGGACAGTTCGCCGCCGAGCCGGCCGAACTCGATTTTGACGCAGCGGTCCATCACCACGTCGAGGCCGGCTGCCTCTGCTTTCGCCGCCGCCGCATCGTTGCGGACGCCAAGTTGCATCCAGACCGTTTTGGCGCCGATGGCGATGGCGTCGTCCACGATCGGGCCGGCATGCTCGGGCGCGCGAAAAATATCGACCAGATCGACCGGGACGGGGACGTCGCGCAGCGTCGCGTACACGATCTCCCCCGCCAGTGTTTGCCCGGCGAGGCCGGGGTTGACCGGGATGCAGCGGTAGCCTTTGCCCTGCATGTATTTCAGCACGAATGTGCTCGGCCTATTCCAGTTGGCCGAGGCGCCGACGACGGCGATGGTGCGGGTGCGCTGCAAAATCGTCCGGATGAAAGCGTCCGGGTAGGAAGGGTCCATGGGTGCGTTCCTCCGTGCGCGGATGTTGCACCGGGCGGCGCCCTTGAACAGCCCCGTCCGCCGCCGTAGCGTCCGGCCGGGCTTAGGGGGGGACGCGGATGCGGACGGTCGGCGTGTTCCTGCTGGAGTTGCTGGCACGCTACGGCGTGGACATTATTTTCGGCATTCCGGGTGTTCACACCGCCGAATTGTATCGCCCCCTCGCGGGCGGCCCTATCCGGCACGTCACGCCCCGCCACGAGCAGGGCGCCGGGTTCATGGCGGACGGATATGCGCGGGCCTGCGGCAAGCCTGGCGTTTGCTTCGTCATCACCGGGCCTGGCCTGACCAATAGTCTGACGGCGATGGGGCAGGCTTATGCGGATTCCATCCCGATGCTGGTCATCTCCGCCGTCAACCGGTTGGGCGCGCTGGGGTCGGGCGACGGGCATCTGCACGAACTGTCCGACCAGCGCCGGATGGCGTCTGCCGTCAGCGCCTTCAGCCACACGATCACCGACCCGACCGAACTGCCGCAGGTGGTGGCGCGCGCGTTCGCCGTGTTCGCCGCCGGGCGGCCGCGCCCGGTGCATATCGAGATCCCGACGGATTTGATTGCTGCCTCGGCCGAGGGTCTGGCGGTGCCCGACCATCTGCCGCGCATCGTGGCGCCGGTGCCGCCCGAGACGGAACTTGCGACGGCGGCCGGTTCCCTGGACCACGCGCGGGCGCCGCTGATCGTGGTGGGCGGTGGCGGTCGGGGTGCGCCCGCACTGCTCCGCTTGGCCGAGCGCCTGGACGCACCGGTCGTCATGACGATCAACGCGCGTGGCGCGCTGCCGCCCTTCCACAAACTGGCCGTCTCCCTCTCGCCGTCCTTGCCGGCGGTCCGGTCGCTGGTGGCGGAGTCGGACGTGGTGCTGGCGGTCGGCACCGAGATGGGACCGACCGACTACGACATGTACGAAACCGGCCCGATGCCCCGCCCGCAGCGGTTGATCCGGCTGGACATCGACCCCGAGCAGGCGATGCGGAATTTTCCGCCCGACCTCGCGCTGATCGGCGACGCCGTGGCGACGCTGGCGCTGCTGGATGACCGGTTGGCCGGACCGCGCGCCGACAAAGACGGCGCGGCCCGCGCCGCGCGCACCATGACGGCTGGCCTTGCCGAACTGGACGCCGGCACAAGCCGCGACATCGCGCTGCTGACCATCATGCGCAAAACGCTGCCGATGGCGATTTTCGTCGGTGACTCCACGCGGCAGGTTTACGCCGGCAACCTCGGCTTCGCCGCCGCCGGACCCGCAAGTTGGTTCAACGCCGCCACAGGGTTCGGGGCGCTCGGCTACGGCTTGCCGGCGGCCATCGGCGCCGCACTTGCGCCCCCCGGCCGGCCGGTGATCTGCCTCGCGGGCGACGGCGGGTTGCAGTTCACGCTGGCCGAACTCGGTACGGCGGTCGAGGCAGGCGCGAAAATCATCCTCGTACTCCTGAACAATCATGGCTACGGCGAAATCAAGTCGTTCATGCGCGCGAAGCAGATCGAGCCGGTCGGGGTCGATCTGTTCACGCCCGATTTCCAGGCAATCGCGCGCGCCTATGGCTGGCACGCGGAGTTGCTGGACGACACCGACGGCCTCACCGACGCGCTACGTGCCGCCGTTGCGCGGCCCGGCCCCAGCCTGATCGAGTGGCGCGACTGAGGCCCGCTTGTCACGCCGCCACGCCGGCGGATAGGAAAGAGCGGTCATGCCGGCTCAAGACATCGAACACAATTTCGGCCTCGATCTGGCCCGCTTCCTGGCCATCGCGATGGTGGTGGTGGACCATTATGCGGTGGTGTTCCTCTCGATGGCCGGCGTGGCGACACCGATTGTCGTGGTGATGGGCGGGTTCTTCGGCGTGGAATTGTTCTTCGTGCTCAGCGGCTTCCTGATCGGCCGGCTGCTGTTCCGCATCGTCGAAACGGACCCGACGGCGCACGGCTGGCTGGTGTTCATGGCGCGGCGCTGGCTGCGCACGCTGCCGCTTTACCTCGGCTGGCTGCTCGTGCTGGCCGTGGTGTTGCCGACCCCGGAGCATGTCGGCGCGCATTTGCTGCGCTACGCAACGCTGACGCAAAACTTGGCGTGGTCGATGCCGGCGGACAAATGGTTCAACGAATCCTGGTCGCTGGCGGTGGAGGAGTGGTTCTACATTCTGTTCAGTGTCACGCTGATCGGCACGGCGGCGATCACGCGCGGGACCCGGATGGTCTGGCCGGTGATCCTGGCGTTCCTCGTGATCCCGCCGGTGTTGCGCATGCTGCGGCCGGCACATGGTGCTGCCGATCCCGACATCTTCTTCAACGAGCATGTCTATCACATCGTCTTATACCGCCTGGACGCGATCGCCTACGGCGTGGCATTGGCCAAACTTCACCGCCAGGGCAGCGGCGTTTTTCGGCATCCCTGGCTGATGCTCGGCGCCGGCGTCGCGCTGACCGCGGCGTTCTGGGAGCAGGATTCGTATGGGGTATGGCTGCCGCTGTCGCGGATGGTTTATCTGCATCTGCAACTGATCGCGGTTGCGGTCGGGCTTTGCCTGCTGTTGGCGGCGTCGTTGCGGCTGCCGGCGTTTCCGGCACCGTTGGCTTGGGTGGTGAAAACCGGCGCACGCATCTCCTATGGCGCCTACATGATGAACCTGGGCATCCTCTCCTTCGTCGTCTGGCGCGCGGGGCAACTTGGTTTGGGGCTCGCGTTCCAGGTGCCGGTATGCGTGGCGCTGATCCTGGTGCTGCCCTATCTGTCGCAGCGGTTCTTCGAAACTCCTTTCATGCGGCTTCGTCCCCGGCAAACGCGCCCGCCGGCGCCGACCGACGACGAATACGGCGCGAGACAACACGCGTGAACGTGGCTGCCATCATCGACGACGGATACAAGGCCTGGATCGCGCGCTACGACGCGCTGACGGCGCGGGATCGCGCTGCGATTCTGGACGATATCGCGACGATGCGGCACCCGCCGACATTCTCCCTGCTTTTGCCGGCGGGCTTTGCGCCCGCCGACCGTTTGCTCGACACGCTGAACGCCGCGCGCGACCAGCTTTATCCACATTGGGAACTTCTGATCGCTGGCGCGACGCAGTCTTTCCCTACGTTGGGCAACGATATGCGCATCCGCTTGGTCGATCGCGCCCTGCATTCGGAGCCGGCCACGGCCGCTGCCGTCGCGCTGCGGCAGGCCGAAGGGGCGTACATTGCGCTGCTCGCCGAGGGCGACCGCCTGCCGCCCTACGCGCTCTACGAACTCGCCGTCGAACTCATGCAATTTCCCGACACGGGGTTGCTCTACAGCGACGAGGATGTGTGTGACTTTTCCGGTGCCCGCTCCAAACCGCGCTTCAAGAGCGGCTGGGATCCGGACCTGCTGTTAGGCCACGACTATATTGGCGGCATCGCTGCTTACCGACGCGACGCCATCGCCGAGGCTGGCGGCATTTGCGCCTCGGGTCCCGCGTTCGGCTACGATCTGGCGTTGCGGGCGACGGCGCGCCTGCCGCCGGACCGCATCCGCCATCTGCCGGCGGTGCTGCTGCATCGCCCTGCGGACGGGCGGACCCTACGCGATCACGCGCTTGGCCCTGCGGCCTACGCCGCACGCCGCGCCGTCGCCGATTTTCTCGGGGCACGCGCGGAGACGGAACCATCGCCGCTA
Source organism: Solirubrobacterales bacterium 70-9 (assembly GCA_903970625.1). Taxonomy (GTDB): domain Bacteria; phylum Pseudomonadota; class Alphaproteobacteria; order Acetobacterales; family Acetobacteraceae; genus CAJCJG01. The sequence goes on from CAJCJG010000120.1 coordinate 6,616, forward strand.
CTTCCAACTCATAACCGGATTGTCTGGCCGTTGCTGAATCCGCCGCTGGTCTCGGTGATCGTTCCGACGCGCGACCATGCGGACATGATGGTGGCGGCAGCTTCCGGCGTGCTGTCGCGGACCGACTATCCCGATTTGGAACTGCTGATCGTCGATAACGACAGCCGCGAAGACGCGACCCGCGTTGCGCTCAACGATCTGCGCGCCGACCCGCGCGTGCGCGTGTTGCAACACCCTGGGCCGTTCAACTTCGCCGCCATCAACAACGCCGCCGTGCGGCAGGCCCGGGGCGAGATCGTCGTTCTGCTGAACAACGATATCGACGTGATCCATCCGGGTTGGCTGCGCGAGATGGTCAGCCACGCCGTACGCCCCGACGTTGGCGCCGTCGGCGCAAAGTTGCTTTACGAGGACGGACACTTGCAGCACGGCGGCATCGTGCTTGCGCCTGGGCCGAATGCCGCGCACCTGCATCGCCTCGCCGACCGCTTCGATCCGGGCTATGGCGGACAATTGGCGGTGGCGCGTGGCTGTGCCGCTGTCACGGCCGCGTGCATCGCAATGCGGCGCGACGTATTCCTGGAAGTGGGCGGATTGGACGAAGCAGGCTTCGCCGTCGAATTCAACGACATCGACCTGTGCCTGCGGCTTGGCGAGCGCGGCTATCGGATTATCTGGACGCCGTTCGCCGAGCTGTTTCATCTGGAATCGAAAAGCCGTGGCCGCGCCGATACGGACGCGAAGGCCGCGCGGCAACGCGAGGAGATCGACCGGTTGGATCGCCTGTGGCGCTATGCGTTCGTCGCCGATCCCTACAACAACCCGAATCTTGGCTGTGCGTGGGACGAACCCCTGCGTCTGTACCCACCCCGGCGGCCGCGCCCGTGGCAGCGGAGCGAGGCATGAGGGACCAGCCTGCGCTCGCACCGTTGCTCGCGCCGGGTCTGGCCCCGCTGTTCTGGCGTCCGCAGCGGTTGGACCGCGACAGTGCGTGGACGGCCCATACGCCGTTCGCCCACTGGCTGGTTACCGCCGCGCGGCCGCGCGTGCTGGTGGAACTCGGCACGCACAACGGCGTGTCCTACAGCGCCTTCTGCAATGCGGTGTTATGCGCGCAGCTTGCGACGCGCTGCTTTGCCATCGACACATGGGAAGGCGACGAGCACGCGGGGCACTATGGCCAAGACGTGTTCGACGATTTCAATCGCTTTCACGAACAGCATTTTTCCGCATTTTCAAAACTGCTGCGCTGTACCTTCGATGCGGCGCTGCCTTACATGCCGGACGGTTCCATCGACATCCTGCATATCGACGGGCTGCACAGCTACGATGCGGTCCGGCACGATTTCGACAGTTGGCTGCCCAAACTATCGGACCGGGCCGTGGTGCTGTTCCACGACACCAACGAGCGCGCGCGGGGCTTCGGCGTGTGGCGCTGTTTTGCAGAATTGCGGCAATCCTATGCCGGCTTCGAGTTCATTCACGAGCACGGGCTTGGCGTTCTCGCCGTCGGGCGCGATGTGCCCGTCGATGTCGCGGCGCTGTGCGGATTGACCGATTCTGCGGAGATCGGCGCGGTACGCGCGCGGTTCAGCCATCTCGGCGCCGGCTGGCGGCTGGAGGCGCAGGTGGATCGCCTGACGGGCGACGTGCCGGCGCCGGATCGCGAGCGGGCCTTGACCGAGGCGCGGTTCATGCGCGCGCGCGCGGCCTGGCGTGCGGAGGAAGCGCGGCGCGCAGCTTCCGTCGCGTGGGGCGAGGTGAATCGCGTGTCGGCGGATTTGCGCGTGGCGCAGCGGGACCTCGACACGCTGATCCGGCAACGCGATACGTTGGTGGTCGAGCGGGCGGAGATGGCCCGCTCGCTGATCTGGCGCGGATCGGCACCGCTGCGGCGCCTTGGCGACCGGATTCCCGAGCGGTGGCGGGAGCGGACCGCGGATGCGTTCAAGCTTGCGTTTTGGGCCGCGCGCGGCCGGCTGCGCGCGGGCCTTGCCGAACGCGCACGCACGCGCCACGCACTGGCGCTGCTGGCATCGAGCAAGCTATTCGACCGCGCGTGGTATCTGACCCGCTATCCGGATGTCGCCGCCAGCGGCATGGATCCGGCGCTGCACTTCGTCCTCAGCGGCGGCCCGGAAGGTCGCGATCCCGGGCCGCTGTTCAATGCGCGCGAATATCTGCTGCGCCACCCCGATGTCGCGGCCAGCGGTGCGAGTGCATTGCTGCACTACATCGAGAGCGGCGCGCGCGAAGGCCGCGCGATTGTCCCCGTGGCGGAGATCGCGCCGCCGCCGCCGCCGCCACCGCAGCCGGCGCTGTCCGACATTGCCGCGTGGGCGAAGCCCGCCGCGACCGATCCGCTCGCTGTGCCGCCGCTGCGCATCGTGTTCGTGTCTGGCGAAACCGGGACGCCGGGCGAAGTGTATCGCATCGCGCGCTTTGCCCGTGCCGCCGAGCAGGCCGGCGCGCGGACGCTTGTGCTGCCGTTCGAGCAGGTGCCGGCGCAGCGCGAGAAATTGGTGGACGCCGATATCGTGTTTATCTGGCGCGCTGCCTGGACCGCCGAAATCGAAGTCGCCGTCGAGTCCGCGCGGCAGGTCGGGGCAAAACTGGTGTTCGACGTGGACGATCTGATGGTCGAGCCGGATCTTGCCCGTGCGGACATCATCGACGGGATTCGCACGCTGAACGTCCCTGTCGAAGCGTTGCGCGGCCATTACACGCGGATGCGCGACACGATGGCGAACTGCGAGTTCTGCCTGACCACCACCGAGGAATTGGCGTGGCATATTCGGCGCCACGCCTTGCCGACGCTGGTGCTGCCGAACGGATTCGACCGCGCCGTGCTGCAACTCTCCCGCCATGTCGCGCGCCGCAGGCGCATGGGCGGCAGCGACGGACTTGTCCGCCTCGGCTACGCTGCCGGCTCGCGCACGCATCAGCGGGACTTTGCGCAAATCGCCCCCGCCGTCGCGCGCGTGCTGCGGGAGCGGCCGGAATGCCGGCTGGTACTGTTCAAGAGCCCCATCGACACGCTGCCTGTCGTGGACATCGTGGAGTTCCCCGATCTTGCCGGCCTCGAGGCGCGGATCGAGTGGCGCGACATGGTGAAGCTGGAGTGGCTGCCGGAGGAAATCGGGCGGTTCGACATCAATCTCGCGCCGCTGGAAGCGGGCAACGCGTTCTGCGAAGCCAAGAGCGAGCTGAAATATTTCGAGGCGGCGCTGGTGGACGTTTGCACGGTCGCCTCGCCCACTGGCCCGTTTCGCCGTGCCATCGCGCATGGCCGCACCGGATTTTTGGCGGCGACGCAGGACGAGTGGTACGAAACCCTGAACCTGCTGGCGGGCAATGCGGAATTGCGCCATCAGATTGCCCGCGCGGCCTATGTGGATGTGCTGTGGCCGTACGGGCCGGAACAGCGGGCGGAGGCGGTGGCCTCCATCCTGCAACAGATTCGCGGTGGAGCTTCGGCGGCGCGTGCGTTCGCGCGGGACATCCGCGCCGCGCCGCGCTTGCCGCCCGACATTCCAAAAAGCCGCTTCCTATACGAATCCGACCGGCTGGGCGACTCCGACGTGACGGTGATCGTTCCGCTCTACAACTACGCGCAGCATGTCGTGGAGGCGCTGGAGTCGGTGCGAGCGCAAACGCTGGCGCCGCTCGATCTGCTGATCGTGGACGATTGCTCCACCGACGCTTCGCCGGATGTCGCGCGGCAGTGGGCGGAGCGGCATGCGAAACACTTCAATCGCGTCGCGGTGATCGGCAACGAGGCCAATGCCGGGCTGGGTCTTGCGCGCAACGCCGGGTTCGCGGCGGCGGAGACGCCGTATGTCCTGCCGCTGGACGCCGACAACCGGCTGCTGCCGGAGTGCTGCGCCACCTTGCTTCGCCACGCGGACTCGTCCGGTGCCGCCTTCGTCTATCCGATCATCCGCGAATTTGGCGAGTCGGACAGAGTGCGAAAACCGTTTCCGTATGCCCCCGCGCGGCTGATCGGGGTGCCGCATATCGACGCGATGGCGCTGGTCTCGGTCGCCGCCTGGGCACGCGTCGGCGGCTACAGCGCAACGCGGCTCGGGTGGGAGGATTACGATTTCTGGTGCCGGATGGCCGAAGCGGGCCTCAACGGTTTGCAGGTGCCGGGGGAGCCGCTGGCGGAGTATCGCGTCCATGCCGGGTCGATGCTGCTGGCGATCACCGAAGCTGCGGACACGAAGCCGCAGGTGATCGCAGACATGACGCGCGCCCATCCGTGGCTGGCGCTGGTGGACGCGAAGGCGCACGGGGACAAAAATGGCTGATTTTCACTTCGTTGCCGACTACGAGGCGCTGGTCGCCAAGCTGGTCGCCACCTTGCCGCTGGACGAGGCGATGGCGGTCGCCGTCGGTGGGGATTTCGAGCGCACCGGCAAGACGGAGGCCGCCATCGTCCGCCATTTCGGCCTGCGCGACGGCATGAGCCTGGTCGATCTCGGCTGCGGCAGCGGGCGGCTGGCGTGGGCGCTGGGGCAGACGATGCGGCTGGACTATCTGGGTATCGACATCGTGCAGGCGCTGCTGGACTACGCGGCCACCCGCTCCCCCCGCACGTACCGCTTTGTGCTGAACCGCACGCTGGACATTCCGGCGCGCGATGCCTCTGCCGACATAGTGTGCGCGTTCAGCGTGTTCACGCACCTGCTGCACCACGAAAGCTATCTTTATATGGAGGATATCAGGCGCGTGCTGCGCCCGGGCGGGCGGTTGTTGTTCTCGTTCCTGGAGTTCGCCGATCCCGAGCATTGGGTGGAATTCTCCGGCACCGTGCTCGCCCAGCGCCATAACATGCTGCCGCACCTCAATCAGTTCATCGAGCGCAACGCCATCGACCTTTGGGCGGACAGGCTGGGGTACGAACGGGAGGCATTCATCGACGGTTCGGCCGCACCGTGGGGCGACGCGCCGAACCTACGTCAGGCGCTTGCCGTCTTTCGCAAACCGTAGCACCGCGCTAAGCGGGCAGCAGGACAGGAGGAAATCATGGTGGACACAACACGTTTCGAGGGGCGGGTGGCGGTGATCACCGGCGGCGCTTCCGGCATCGGCTTCGGGGCCGCGCAACGCATCCTGCGCGAGGGCGGCAAGGTTTCGGTGTGGGACCGCGACGCAGCCTCGCTCGCGGCACTGGCCGACAAGATCGGGGGCGCCGTGCATACCGTGGCGCTCGATATCAGCGACGCGGCGGCCGTGGCGCAGGCGGCGGAGACGACGTTTGCGGCGCTGGGCCGGATCGACATTCTGGTGGCCAGCGCCGGCATCACCGGGCCGAATCCGCCGCTGTGGGAATATCCGGTCGAGGCGTGGAAGCAGGTGTTCGACGTCAATGTCCACGGCCTGTTCTACACCAACCGCGCGGTGGTGCCGTTCATGCTGAAGAACGATTATGGGCGCATCGTGAACATCGCCTCGGTCGCCGGCAAGGAGGGGAACCCGAACATGTCGGCCTACTCCGCGTCCAAGGCGGCGGTGATCGGGTTGACCAAATCGCTCGGCAAGGAACTGGCCAAGACCGGCATCCGCGCCAACTGCATCACGCCGGCGACGGTCGATACGCCGATTCTGAAGCAGGTGAACCAGGCGGCGATCGACTACATGCTGTCGAAAATCCCGATGGGCCGCTTCGGCACGGTGGACGAGAATGCGGCCCTGATCTGCTTCCTGGCCAGCGAGGAAGTCACCTTCAGCACGGCGGCGACGTTCGACATTTCGGGCGGGCGGACTACGTTTTGATATCGTAACAATAGAGACGTGCCAAGGGCCGGGCTTCATTTGGGCTGGAATTTTTGGCGGACCGGTGGCTGGCTTTAAGCCGTCTCGGCTTGCGGGGGAGAATTGGGTGAGGGGTGCTGCCCGCTCCGATTGTCTTGCGGGGCGACCCCTGTCCCCGGCGTCGGTCTGCTTCGCACCCCGACCCCACCGGGGGCGAGGGGGTTTTTGGGCGACGTTCTGGGAGAGCCCGGTCCGGCGCTCGCGGCGGCTCCCGACCGGCTGGCCTGTCTCGACGCTCGCGGCGAGGCGGGCGAAATCTTCGGCCATGCGCCGGAGTTGGGCCTCGATCATCGCGACCAGCGGCGC